>JBIIJV010000131.1:0-7822 GCA_044233545.1 Cyanobium sp. | reverse complement strand
CTCCAGCAGCGGCAGGGGGGTGATTTCCATCCGGGCCCGGCCGCTGGGGGTGGCAAACGTGGGTTCGTTGAACAGCCTGCCTTCAACGCTGAACTCCTTGCGGCTGGCATCGATCTGGGCGATCGGGCCGTAGCCCGGCACGGTGCGGCCGATCAGCTGGCGCACGTAGCTGGCGTCCTGCAGGCGGCCCCAGTCGATTGGATCTGTGCCCATTAATCGCATCGCCAGCTCGGCCAGGAAGCTCACCTCGCTGATCAGATCGGCGCCTTTGAGATGGGTGCTGCCGGGTTCGTTGAGCCGTACAAAGTTGTTGCCCGATTCGGTGGTGCTGCGGTGGGGCGTCTCGAAGCGATTGAATACCGGCAGCACCAAAGTGTTGCTTGCCGCCAGCCCGTGGAAGTGGCCCTGGTTGGGCTTGGTGGCCAGGTAGACGATCGTGTCGATGCGCGACAGGGCCCGTTTCGATTCAGCCGAATTCGGGTTGGCGCCCCAGAGGTTGCCGCCCAGGCATAACAAGGTGTCCACCGCCCCGGCGTCCGCGGCCGCAATCAAGGCGCGGGTGTCGTAGCCGGGTACGGGGCTGAGCGGCCGGCCCAGCAATTCCTCCAATGCCTTTTGCAGCTCGGCGCGCAGCTTCACAGTGACCCCCATCGAGCCAAAGCCCTGCACGTTGGAGTGACCGCGGATCGGCATCGTGCCGGCCCCGGGCTTGCCCACATTGCCGCTCAGCAGGGCGGTGTTGGCGATGGCGTGCACATTGCTGGTGCCGTTGGCCTGGTGGGTGATGCCCATCGCCCAGGCGAACACCACGCCCCGGGCCCTGGCAATGGCGGCGGCGGCGTGGCCTAGCTCTTCGCGGCTGAGCCCGCAGCAGGCCGTGATTGCCTCCCATGGGGTGTCACGGGCCTGCTCCAGCACCGCCTCCCAGCCTTCAGCATGGGCCGCCAAAAACTCCCGGCGGACCTGGTCCGCCTCCAGCAGCGCCTTCTGGATCCCCACGAACACGGCAACGTCGCTGCCGGGGACCGGCTGCAAAAAGATCGAGGCGATCGCTGAACCCTTCAGCAGCGAGCGAATCGGGAAGGCGGGCGAGCCGAACTTGAGCAGGCCCACCTCCAGCACCGGGTTGATCACAATCACCGTGCCGCCCCGCTGGCGCAGCTTGATCAGCTCGTTCATCAAGCGCGGGTGGTTGGCGGGGGCGTTGGAGCCCACCAGCACAACGCAATCGGCCTGCTTGAGGCTTTCCAGGCTCACCATCGAGGTGCCGGAACCAAACACCTCGCCCAGCCCCACGGTGGAGGGGGCGTGGCAGAGGTCGGAGCAATCGGCCAGGTTGTTGGAGCCCAATGCCCGCAGCAGCAGCTGCAGCAGGTAGGCGGCCTCGTTGGAGGAGCGGCCAGAGCTATAGGAGGCCAGCCGCTGCGGCGGCACTCTGAAGGCCTTCTCGGTGAGTTCAAAGACGTCGTCCCAGCCGATCGGCTCGTAGTGGCTGCGGCCCTGCCGCAGGATCAGCGGCTGGCTCAATCGCCCCAGCCGGTCGGCCTCCAGGGAGCTGAGTTGCTGCAGCTCGGCGATGCTGCGCTGGCCGAACAATCCCTTGGGCACGGCGGCCTGTAGTTCGGCCGAGATCGCTTCCACACTTTTGAGGCAGCGCTGCAGGGGCTCCCCCAGCTCATCATTGAAGCCACCGTTCTGGCCGCCCGTGCCCCAAGCGCAGGAGAGGCAGGCACTTTTGTGCAGCAGCGTCCTCCACAGCAGCGGCCCCTGCAGCGACAGGCTGGCCTTGGCCCAGCCATCAATCACCGGCCAGCCGCCCCCCACCGTGGGCGTGCCGGGTTCGGCGGCGGAATCGCCAGGTGTGGGGCTATCGGCGGCGTTCTTGGCCATCATTGCGACCCGCAATGGCGGCAACCTAACCAGGTAGGGGTGAATAGGACGCGCTGCGCGCTAATGCTATGCAGAACAACCCCGCCGAAGCGTTGATGCTGCGCCAAAGCCTGCACCAGCTCAGCCTCCACACCCGTGGCGAAGGCTTCACCGACATCAGCGCCGCCCTTGACCGGGAGATCGGGACCAGCGGGCTGGCCACTGGCCTGGCCAACCTGGCCTGTATGCACACCTCCTGTTCGCTCACGATCAACGAGAACGCCGACCCGCGGGTGCTTGTCGATCTGGCCGCCTACCTCCAAGCCCTGGTGCCCCAGGAGGGGGTGCGACCGATCAGCGGCCGGGGCGAGCTGCGCCCCTATCGCCACGACGACGAGGGCCCTGATGACATGCCCGCCCACATCCGCACGGCCCTCACCTGCACCACCCTCGCCCTGCCGTTCCGAGCTGGTCGGTTGCTGCTCGGCACCTGGCAGGCCGTCTATCTCTGGGAGCACCGGGCCCGGGCCCAGCATCGCCAGCTGAGCTTGCATTTGCTGGGGGAGTGAGCTGGGGCTGCAAAGCAACAGCAGCCTCCATAGCAGCGACTCATCCAAATAGCTCAACCCCCTCGAACTGGGCGAACGCCGAGTCCGTGCTGGCCAGCACAAGGTTGTCTGCTTTTGCTTGAGCCGCCAGCAGGCGATCAAAGGGATCCCGGTGCGGCACCTCCCACAAACCAGCCTGCCGCGCTACCGCGCCACTGATCGGCAGTTCGACCGCCGCCAGACGATTCAGGGCTATGGAGTAGTGCTCAACAACCGCCTGTGCATGCCGCAGTTTGCCCAGCCTCCATTTGGTGGCGATCTCCCAGGCGGTGGCGGCGCTGACGACGAGGGTGTTGTCGCTGTCTTCCAGGGCGGTGCGCAGCTGTGGCGAGAGCTTCTGGGGTTCCAGCAGGGCCCAGAGCAACACGTGGGTGTCGAGCAGCAGCTTCACGTCCCCCAGCGCTCCAGCTCGTCGCCGGGCAGGGGCTCGAAAAACGCTTCATCGATGCGGCCCGGCAGGAAACCCAGCTGGCGGCGTGGGCTGGGATCGAGCGGCACTAGCTGGGCACAGGGCTTGCCATTCCGAGCCAGCACGATGCGTTCTCCTGCCGCCACCCGGGCCAGCAGGGCTGAGAGATGCGTCTTCGCCTCCTGGACGTTGATGTAACGCGGTGGGAGCCCTGGCGGGCCGGACGTGGGCCTCCCCTGGGTAGACGACATATCTGGTCTGATCGGTCTGGTCAGACTAACTGGCTGGTGGGTGCAACCAGGCAAAAGGGTGAGCTTTTCCCGCGCGTTGATGCTGCGCCAGAGCCTGCACCAGCTCAGCCTCCACACCCGTAACGAGAACGCCGACCTGCGGCCCCGATGACATGCCCGCCCAAATACGCACGGCCCTCACCTGCACCACCCTCGCCCTGCCGTTCCGCGGCGGGCGGTTGCTGCTCGGCACCTGGCAGGCCGTCTAGCTCTGGGAGCACCGGGCCCAAGGCCAGCATCGACAGCTGAGCTTGCATTTGCTGGGGGAGTGAGCTGGGGCTTTTGGAGACTTGCGTGCAGGTCACGCCGTCCTCCATGTGATGGACATACTGATACGAGCCCTTGGGATGCGTCTCCTGGGGGTTCTGGGCTTGTCCGCGGCGCCACCCTCGCCTCAGAGCAGGGCCCCGCCCTTGGTCTTGGAGCAGCCGGTCCTGCGCCCCTCAATACGTTCGTCGGGGTAGCCGTGGTAGCTGATCACCTTGGTGGCGTAGTGAACCTGCAACTGGATTGAGAAACAGGTCGTGGTCGGGTACTTGTTTTTGTTCCGTTCGCTTTTTGGGACCCAGTAGACGCCGGTCTCGGCCCCGTGGTCGACCGTGATGTAGAAGGGGCTCCATCCTTCCCTCGACTCGCCGGTGGCCGAGTGCTCGCCTAGTGCTTTGAGGTGTTCGCGGATGGCGGCCTCCATCAGTGCGAGCGCGGTGTCCTTCTCGATGGTCCAGGCCGCCTTCTTCTCGCTCGGCGTGTCGATGAAGTGCAGGTCGCCATGCTCGGCACCGTATTCGATCTCAGGTTCTTCGAGCACCTTGCGGGCCTCGGGTTCCGCGGCGACCTCGTAGCTCGACGGTTTGTTCCACCACTCCTTGCAGGCCTTCTCGAGTTGCGTCCGGTTGCTGTAGTTGGTGGCCAGACCTATGCCGAGGAGGTTGTCGGCCATGGCCTTGGCGAAGTCGGTGTCCTTGGCCTTCTTCTTGGTTACCGTCTTGCGCGCCTGGGTGGCGGCGGCACCGATCTCCTGGGGCGTGTAGTCCGTGCCGTCGGCGGTTTGGCGCTGTACCGGCGGAGTCGGGGTGGCGGCGAAGGCGGTGGCGGTCCCTGAAGGGTAGGACTCATTGACCGCAATCGCCGCCTTCCCCCCCATCAGATCAGCCTCGCGCTCAAGCCCCGCGTCATCATTGACCGGGACGCCATCGTTGATCTGCATGGTCGGCCGCACCCGGCCCTGCGCCTGTTGGACGATATGCCACGCCTCGTGCGGCAGGTGCTGTTCCTGGCCCGGCGCGAGGTGGATGTCGCTGCCCTGCGCGTAGGCCAGAGCGTTGAGCTGCGCGGGCTTGGCGGAGTTGTAGTGCACCCGCACGTGGTCCAGCGATTGGCCGGACAGCGATTCGATGCCGGCCTTGATGTTCTCGGGCAGGCCGGTGTTGTTCTCGCGGGGCTTGCGTTCTGATTCGTTTGGTTGTCGTTGCATGAATTCGAATTTTTTCTGCACGAGTTCTTCTTGCTCTGGTGCCTGAGCCCGTTGCGCAATTCCGTTCCCTATCCGTTGTTGAATTGACGACGAAACTTTTGCGTTTGCCAGGACCTGCAATTGGGCCGCTTGTCTCGATTGGGGCCTGTTTTTTGCTAATTGTTGTAAAGACCTCAGCCGGGAAACCTGGGGGCTGTTATTGGCGAGTTCTTGCGGCTTCGTTGGCGCAGCAGCTTCTGACCTGCTGTCCGAAAGCTGAAAAGTGAATCGGGCATCGCGTTGCAGCTTTGGCAAGCCGTTGGCGTTGGCTTTGCTTGTGGCTCTCGATGTTTTATCAGCGTGCGTATTCATGATGCAAAATTGTGTGCTATTCAATATTGCAATCAGTCTACAGCTGAATGCACCTGGTGAGCTTTGCTTCCTTGGGCATCTTTGAACCTCGTAACGTTTGGATTCATGTCGGTTGCATCTCGGCCAATCCTACCTCAATACGCAGAGACTTGCCTACTCTATACAGTCTGGATCCCAAGTTGAGCAGCGCAAGGCTTATTGACTCGGCAATGCTTCTCTGCTCAGAGGCGTAAGATATAAAAATACATGCATTAGGGCGCTTTTCTCTCATGGTATCAACTGGGGCGGTTCAGTGTAAAAATATTGTGTAGCCAAACAGGGCCCAGTTGTCGACATACTGCAATAAAATGAAAATGTTCCGGGGTAGTTCTTTGGGTGCTGTCTAACGCTGCCCTTGAGTGGCAGGCCGAGATTCTATATCGACAGACATAGATATATGGCGGCCTGTCCACTCGAAGGGTTTGTTCGAAGCGACCCGCACAAAAAATATCCACCGCATACCTCTTTGTGCCCACCGCTCTTCCGTTAGCCTAGCCGACCGCAAGTATGGCGAGAAAGATTAAGCTATCCAGTGCGGTAGGCGACCATTCACACATGCAACGCAGTGCCAGTGAAATTGCCTCTCCGATGAAGGCCGCAGACACCCGGCTCATTCAGGACTATCTAGGCCACCGCAACATTCAGCACACCGTTCGCTACACCGCCACCAATCCCGCATGGTTCGAGAAGCTGTGGCTGTAGCTAACTCCTACGCGTTAGCGACTCATTGGTTGAGGCGACGACGCATACGGCGGCTCCATGAGAAAGCGGCCGCAGCGCCGAATACTGGTAAAGGCCCAGGGACACTACTGACACCAGGAGATAGTGGCCTGCCGATAGCATACCTGACAGTTTCTCCGGTGCCGAATGACTCAAAATAAAGACTATTAGGACTGAGAATATCGGAGGACCAGCCATTAACATCAGTGCCAAACACTTCAAAGGCAAACAGAGGGCTATTGCCTGGCGTCGTTCCCTCTTGCAGCTGATCGAAGACCTGAGATGCAAAGTCGATTGCCTTGGCTTCGTCACCCCACCAAGGCATTTCCCCTGGGGCAAAGGAAGAAAAGAGTGACTCGTTTCCGAGATAAGGGCCATCGAATACATCGAGGTCGTACTGCGCACCATTCACTGTCACCACAACTGCAGAGGCAGGCGACGAAAGCACCGACAGTGATACGAGAGCCCCAATGCACAGGAGAGTGGGGAGGCGGAAAGCAGGAGGGATGACTGACATGAGATCAAAGGGCATAAATGAACTGATCGTTGCTTGTGAGCGAGAGCGTATCCAGACTTGCTCCCTTGATGAACCCGACGACCTCATCAAGGGAGCCAGGAGTGACCTGGCTGATGTAGAGGCCTCTCATATTCGTAAAGCCGCCACCAGTGTAGGCACCCCTGCTGAGCTTGTAGTCAGCTGGGCTACCGTGCAACTGGATCAAATCCCCGGAACTGAAGTCAAGGATCACCCCCAGATCACCGCTGCCTTTCTGAGCAGCGATGCCGTCGTCGTAAAAAGCACCCACGGCATCACCAAGAACGAAAGTGTCTGGCCCTTCAAGGCCAGTGAGGAAGTCAATGCTCTGCTTACCACGGGGAGTTGATGAGACAGGTATGCCAGTGATGATCTCCCTGGCGGAAGCATCATTTGCCGTTCCTTGAATAATATCAGAGCTGTCTGTCGGATTACCGACCGGTAACTCCTTAACCAATACCGATAAGGTATCACCGATCTGGGTTGTGCGTCCCGCGTCGCTGAAGAACTTGATCTGTAGTGATTCATTGGGATCAGAGACCGAGTCCACAGCGATCACACTCGAAAAAGCATAGCGCCCGTCTGCTCCGACGGCGCCAGTTCCTGTGGTCATACCGTCTGAGAAATCAGAAGATGTAACGCCTGCCCCACTCAGTGACCAGTAGAGGGGCGTACCTGACGGCACATCCGTGGTCTTGACGCTGATGGAAAGTCGGTCGCCCTCGAACAACTCAGTGGCACTGCTCTTGAGTGTGTATGTCGGACTTGCTGCCTTGTCGGCGTCTTCGATGGACAGCCTGAGAGATGAAACCAACACCTCGTAGTTGTTGGCCTGAACGGGGTCAAGTGTGATTGCGACGTCAAAGGCTTCAATGCCTTCATCAATGGTGTCATCGAAAATCTCAACCTGGAATGTGGCAGCATCCTCGCCGTCGGCTATGACGACAGAACCCGCAGTCAACCCACCCAAAAAGTCTTGAGCGGACGCGGGCGTTATGCTGAAACCAGTAATTACATAATTGACTAACAGATCACCCTCTGTGGTTCCCCGCGCAACCGTGAACGTGGCCTTCTGTGCTTGAGGGTTCTCCTCAATAAGAGTTGTTCGATCTGCTGTAAGAATCACAACTGGGCTGACAACAGGGTCAACTGCAACGGTTCCGACGATCGGGTCGAACTCTGCATCAGTAAGTGCAGCGGCCTCGATAAAATCGAGATTGCCTGTTAGGGCAAAGTCGAGGATCGCGGCTTCACGAATGAGTTCGTTTGTGATTCCATACCCGGCCACAGCGGCTTCCGCTTGAGCCCGTAATGTTGTAGGCAGGCTATCAACAGTGATAATCCGATCTGGCGCGTCATAAGCGGTAACTACACCCGGCAAGATTCGTTCAGAGGCAGCAACGGTCCAGCTCTCAGCAAAAGCACCATATAAGGTATCAATTGGTATAGGAGTCAGTAGTACGGTTCCGTTTGCGAGACGAAAGTCATCGGCTGGAGTCCCGTTGTTATTCCCTAAAAGCCCTTCGA
>JBIIJV010000130.1:0-7837 GCA_044233545.1 Cyanobium sp. | reverse complement strand
CCGGCATCGGCG
The DNA here is from genome assembly GCA_044233545.1 of Cyanobium sp. GTDB lineage: Bacteria > Cyanobacteriota > Cyanobacteriia > PCC-6307 > Cyanobiaceae > Cyanobium. The sequence goes on along the minus strand of JBIIJV010000130.1, from coordinate 7,825 downwards.
TGATCGGGTATGCAAAGAGCAGCCGGATCACCAACCAGGTGCTAAGGGCCCAGGCCAGAAACCCCAGCAAAAACAGCAGGGCCTCCACCAGCAGGCAGAGGGCAAAACGCAGGGGGCGCACCCGGTTGACAAACAGAATGAAAGCCTGGCCGATGGCCTGGGAAAAACCCGCCAACAGGGCAATCCAGAGGCCCACGGCCCCGGTCGGGCCTGCATAGTGAACATCGCGGAAGGCCTCGGCCTGCAACCGCAGGGCACCCCCGACCACGGTGCTGAAAGCAGCCAGGGAATCGCTCAACGCCATGGATTGCTCAACGCCACGGTTGGGAACGGGACCAGGCCGGCGGCGAGGGCACTGATCCAGCGGCGAATTGATCAATCATGCCCGCAACCAGGTCCCTTCAGTCCTGCTGAGCGGGGGTGGGATCCACAGGAGAGGGGGGTAGGGCCGCAGCAAGCATGGCGGCCGTCACGGGGATGGTCTCCAGTTCGTCTGCGTTGTCCAGGTAGGCCTCAAAGGAGCGGTAGCGCAGAATGCATGGTTTGGCTGCATCGTTGGCACAGGCGGCATTCCAGTCGCCATCCTCGGGTTGCACGGCGCTATAGGCGAGCAAGGCTTCCTGCAGATCGCCACCGTCGCCGATGCCCTCACCGTGCCAGAGGGCTTCGAAAAAGGCCATGCTCAAAATCGGCTGCGGGAAAGCGGGTGCTGGAGCCTGGCCAGCCTAGGGGGCTGCGGCATGCTGGAAGCCCCGACGCTGCAACAGCGATGAGCCTCGATCAAGCCAGGGCCTTTCTGGCGCGCATGCAAAACGAGCCGGCCATCAAGCAGCAGACCCTGGCTGCCGCCACCGCCGATGACGTGGCCCAACTTGCCTGCAAATTAGGCTACGAATTCTCGGGCGACGAACTGCTACGGCTCTCGGGTCAGAGGGTTGGCAGGGTCACCGTGAGCAAGCGGGATATTCCTGGTGAGTACAATTAAATCTTGGCATCATATAGACAATCTATTGCGGGCGGCCTGGGAAGATCCCCAGCAATTGTTGGCCCAGCTCAATAGCAGTGCCGATAGCCTCAGCAGCCTGCAGGCCCAGTTGCGCCTGGGTCCCAGGAAATCCTGTTGAGCGGTTAGTGCCGGGGGATCTGGTGCGCTTGGCCGCTGGCGAGATGATTCCGGCGGATGTGCGGCTGCTGCAATCGAGGCTCTATGGATACAACTGAGCCAGCTCAACATTAGACCACCAACACCGCCGCCTCTCGCTTGGCCTGCTGGTCCTGGCGCTCCACGGCGCTGAGGCCATCGGCATCGGGAAGATGGGCAGCCATGGTGGTCAGCCATTCGGCCAGTTGTTCGAGTTGCTGCGCCGGTGGCAGCACCCCCAGACCCCTTGCCAGCACCTTGGCGGTGGAGCCGGCACCTGCCTGATAAACGAACCGTCCATGCAGATGCTGGGGAAGTCCCTGGCGCAGGCGCCGGAAGGCGGGTTCTTCCATGGGGGTTTCAAGCAACAGATTCGGTTTTTCAGGCTTGATGCGCGAGAAGCCACAACGTTTGGCCAGCAGTTTGAGCTGCAACAGTTGCAGCAGGCTGCTCACCGGCGCTGGAATGGGGCCGTAGCGGTCGGTCCAGGCGGCCGCCAGCTCCACCAGAGCCTCCTTGCTACCGCAGGTGGCGGCGGCGCGATAGGCGGCCATTTTTTCGTCGTTCTCACTGATCCAATCGGCCGGGATGAAGGCCGTCACCTGCAGATCGATCTGGGTGTCATCTACCGCCGGGATGTCTTGACCCTGCAATTCGGCCAGGCATTCCTGCAGCATCTCCATGTAGAGATCGAAGCCGATGGCCTCCATCTGGCCGCTCTGCTCCACCCCCAGCAGGTTGCCCACCCCCCGGATCTCCATATCCCGCATCGCCAATTGATAACCGCTGCCAAGCTGGGCGAATTCCTGAATCGCCCGCAACCGCTGCCGCGCCGCTTCACTGAGGGAGGCTTCGCCGGGAAAGAACAGCCAGGCATGGGCCTGGATGCCGCTGCGGCCGACGCGGCCGCGCAGTTGATATAGCTGGGCCAGGCCAAATTTCTGGGCGTCCTCCACCAAGATCGTGTTGACCCGGGGTATGTCCAAGCCGCTCTCAATGATCGTGGTGCAGAGCATCAGATCGGCTTCGCCGGCATTGAAGGCGACCATGGCGCTTTCCAGTTCCCCTTCGGCCATCTGGCCGTGGGCCACCAGCAGCCGCAACCCCGGCACCATCTGGCGCAGCTGGGCCGCCACGTCTTCGATGCCCTCCACCCGCGGCACCACGTAGAAGACCTGGCCGCCCCGGTCGAGCTCCTGGCGGATGGCACTGCGGACGGCCTCCTCATCCTGGGCGGCCAGGTGGGTCTTGATCGGACGGCGCAGGGGCGGCGGCGTGGTGATTAAGCTCATCTCCCGTACCCCCGAAAGGCTCATGTAAAGCGTCCGCGGGATTGGCGTGGCACTCAAGGTGAGCACGTCGACGTCCTTGCGCAGGGCTTTGATCTTTTCTTTTTGGTTGACGCCGAAACGCTGCTCTTCATCGACCACCAACAATCCCAACTGCTTGAAGCTGGTGCCCTTGCCCAGCAACTGGTGGGTACCGACGACGACATCAATGGAGCCATCGGCCAGCCCTTCGCCGATGGCCTTGCGTTCGGCGGTGGTGCGGAAGCGGTTGAGCAGGGCCACCTTGAGGGGATAGGGGGCAAAGCGTTCGCTGAGGGTGCGCCAGTGCTGCTGGGCCAGCACCGTGGTGGGGGCCAACAAAGCCCCCTGCTTGCCGGCGGTGACGGCCTTGAACAGGGCCCGGATCGCCACCTCGGTTTTGCCAAAACCGACATCGCCGCAGACGAGCCGGTCCATCGGCGCCGCTTCCTCCATGTCCCGCTTCACCTCGCTGATGGCCTTGGCCTGGTCGGGGGTTGGTTCGTAGGGGAAGGAATCCTCGAGTTCGCTCTGCCAGGGGCCATCGGGGGGAAAGGCAAAGCCGGCGGCCTTGTGGCGTTCGGCGTAGAGCTTGACCAGATCCATGGCGACCCGGGCCACGGCCTTGCGGGCCCGCTCCTTGGCCTTGATCCAGGCGCTGCCTCCCATGCGGTTCAGCTCGGGCGGGGCCTCGCTGCTGGCCCGGTAGCGCCCCAGGCTGCCCAGCTGGTCGGCGGCCACCCGCAACAGACCATCGGCATATTGCACCACCAGGTAGTCGCGGGATTCGCCGCCGAGGGCGAGTTTCTCCAGTTTCAAAAAACGGCCGATGCCGTGGTTGCGATGCACCACGAAATCGCCGGGCAGCATCTTGCCGGGATCGACGCTGCGGCTGGCGGCCCGCCGCCGTCGCCGCACGTAGCCGCCGGCGCTGAGGCTCTGCTGACCAAAAAATTCCCGATCGCTCAGCAGCACCACCTTCCAAGCCGGCAGTTGCAGGCCCTCGATCGCGGCGGTGCCCCGCCACTTCAGGGCCACCGGGGTGTTCTGCTCGATCAGCCGCTCGATGGCCGGGAAATCGCCGGGATTGGGCACGAAGCGAGTGATGCAGTCGTGCTCTTCGAGCAGGGCTACAGCGCGGCTGGGCTGGGCTGACACCAGCCACACCTTGACCTTCTCCTGCTGATACCCCTTGATCAGACCGGCCAAGCGCCCGAATTGGTTGGGATGGGCGGGCACGGCCCTGGCCGCCAGATCGAAGCCATTGGGGTGCTGGTCGCTTTCCTGCAGCTCGGCCAGGTCGAAACCGGCGAAGGTCTCGGCCAGCGCTAACGCCTCGGCGATGGGACGGTGCAACGTGGGCGGCAGCAGGGGCTGGCCGCCGCTGTCGGCCAACTGCCCTTCGCTGGTGACTTCTAGGTAGTGGGCCGCCGCATGGTCGAACCACTGCTGGCCATGGGCGAGGCCATGGCGACGCTCATCGATGACCACCATGGTGCTGGCCGGCAGATAGTCCAGCAGACTGGCCGGCTCGCTCCAGGCCACACCCATCAGCCGCCGCATGCCCTCGGGGGTGCCGCCTTCGAGCAGCTGGTCGAGGGCCAGGGGGCTTAGCAGCGTTTCCAGGTCAGCGGGCATGGATTGGCGCAGGGCCTCGGCCACCAGCGGCGCGAAGCTGGTGGGGGTCAGACGCACCTGCTCGATGGCGTCAAGGGAGCGCTGGCTGGCGGGGTCGAATTCGCGCAGCTTCTCGAGATCCTCACCAAAGAGTTCGAGGCGAACCGGCAATTCGGCACTCACCGGAAACAGGTCGACGATGTCGCCACGGCGACTCCAGCTGCCCTCCTGCTCGACGCTTGGCACCTTGACGTAGCCGAGGCGCGTCAAGGTGGTGGCCAATTCGGCCAGGTCGATGCTGGTGCCCCGCCGCAGCACCAGGCACTGGTGGGCCAGGGCCCCGGGCGGTGGCAAGTGGGGCTGCAGGGCCCGCTCGGTGCAGACAATCGCCCGGCGGCTGGCGGTTTTGCCGTCTTCGGCCACCAACTCGGCCAGCACCTGCAACTGCCCCCAGGTGATTTCAGTGGTGGGGTCAAAGGGTTCGTAGGGGGAACCCTCACTGGTGGGATAGAGCTGGCTGGAGGCCCAGCCCATCAATTCGAGCAGGGCGGCCCAGCGGCCCGCCTCCTCCAGGGTGGGCACCACCACCAGTAACGGCGCTTCAGCGGCAGCGGCCATTGCGCTGGCCACCAGGGCCCTGGCCGCCAGGCCCGCCCCAGCCAGCCGCAACCGTTGCGGCCGCTGGCAGCGGGCCAGCAGCTCGCTGGTCAGGGTTGCCTGCCGCAGTTGGCGCACCAGGGCGGTGAGGGTCATCGAGGGCGGCCAAAGGAGATGATCTTCGCAAGCGGCTCCGCAGCCCTAGGGTTCATGGCAATCATCCCGAGCTGCGGGCCCGGGACGACCTTGCCCCTGCCATGCCCGTTTATCAGTGCCCCTTCTGTCGTTGCCAGCCGGTGGCCCTGCGGCGCCGGCCCCGGCGGCGTTTGGCCTGCCAGCGCTGCGGCAGGACGATGCTGGAACAGGTCCCTAGCGGCAGGGGCTATCGGCTGGCCCTGATGGGTGCCTTCACGCTGTTGGTGCTGGCGGCCCTACCGGATGCCTTCCACAAGGCGTTCACCCTGGCGGCCAATACCTCGTTGCCCGTGCTGCTCGAACGCTTCTCGCCGGAGCCACCGCCGCAGGAGCGGCCCCTGGCCCTGCTGGACGACAACATTTTTGCGATCTTGAGCCAGGCGGATCGGGACTGGTTGCCCAAGGCCGAGGAGCTGGTGGATGGGGGGGTGCGATTCAGCTACAAACGCCGTCCCGGCGATCCGGAAATGACGGTGGCGGAACTGCGGGCCATGATGGACTCACCCCCCACCTACGAATCGGAACAGCAGGCCATCCGCCGCCTGCTGGCCAGCCTGCAGGCGGCCGGGGTACGGCTCAGCATCGAACCACCGCGTAAGTATAGTGCCGCCGCCGAATGGGACCACATTGGCGGCACCCTGCGCATTGATCCGGGTGTGTTGCAAAAGGGCACCGTCGACTTCGCCCGGGTGTTGAACCACGAAGCGGTGCATGTAGCCCAGAGCTGTGCTGCGGGCCACCTGCGGGCCCGGCCCCAGAAATTGGGGCTGGATCGCCGCATGGCGCCCGAGCTGGCCGCCCACCTGCAGGAACCGCTTTATCAGGACACCAATAGCGCAGAGCGAGTGCTGGAGGAAGAGGCCTATGCCACCCAGAACAGGCTGGGCAGCGGCGAGGACCTGATCAAGCAGTTCTGCCGCCTCAAGGCGGACGGAGCCACAGCGGCGGGCTGAAGGCAGCCCGGGTTGCGTGATTCACGGCGCGATTGACTGCGCGATTGACTACGCGAGTCTTTGCAGTCAGCTCACAACGAATTGATGTGCCGGATCAAATCCACGCACTTGCAGGAGTATCCCCATTCGTTGTCATACCAGGCCACCAATTTCATGAAGGTATCGGTGAGCGCTATACCGGCGCCGGCATCAAAGATGGAGGTGCAGGATTCCCCCAGGAAGTCGGTGGACACCACATCGTCTTCTGTGTAAGCCAGGATGCCGGCCAGGGGGCCTGATGCGGCGGCCCGCATCGCCGCCTTGACCTGCTCGTAGCTGGCGGGACGTTCGAGGTTCACCGTCAGGTCCACCACCGAGACATCGGCGGTGGGTACCCGGAAGGCCATGCCGGTGAGTTTGCCGTTGAGGGCCGGAATCACCTTGCCCACCGCCTTGGCGGCACCGGTGGAGGAAGGAATGATGTTCTGGGCAGCGCCACGACCACCGCGCCAGTCCTTGATCGAGGGTCCATCGACGGTTTTCTGGGTGGCGGTGGTGGCGTGCACGGTGGTCATCAGGCCACTGGCGATGCCGAAGTTGTCATGCACCACCTTGGCCAGCGGTGCCAGGCAGTTGGTGGTGCAGGAGGCATTGGAGACAATGTCTTGGCCGGCGTAGCTGCTGTGGTTGACACCCATCACAAACATGGGGGTGTCGTCTTTGGAGGGGGCGGAGAGCACGACTTTGCGGGCGCCGGCGTCGATGTGCTTGCGGGCGGTGGCGTCGGTGAGAAAAAACCCGGTGGCTTCAAGCACCGTGTCAGCCCCGACTTCATCCCAGCGCAGGTCGGCCGGATCCCGCTCGGAGCTGATGCGAATCGTCCGGCCGTTAACCACCAGGGCTCCGTTAATAACCTCAACATCCCCCTGGAAGCGGCCATGGGTGGAGTCGTAGCGCAGCATGTAGGCGATGTAATCAACATCAATGAGGTCGTTGATGCCAACTACTTCGATGTCGGCTTGTTCGCAGGCGCGACGAAACACCAGCCGACCGATGCGGCCGAAGCCATTAATGCCGAGCCTGATGGCCATGGAGAAGGGGGCAGCGTGATGGGTGCAAGTTTAAGGAAACGCCTGCAGCAGCTTCCCCACCCGCAGGCGGTTGTAACGCTGCAGCAGCAGGCAGGGCAGGTTGAAGCAGGTGGCGAACACCAGGTTGAGCACGACCCCCCGGGGCGGCAACCACAGGGCTGTGACCAGCCAGGCCGGCCACAGGGCCCAGTGGACCAGTTCGGCCCGGCGGGTTTCGGCCAGCAGCCGCTCTAGGCCGGCGCGATCGCGGCCCATCAGGCTGGCCTTGCGGATGCCGCCGGGCAACACATGGCCGGCATCGGGAATCCAGGGTTTCCAGCGGCGAATCAGCAAGCAGCGTTCATAGCTCCGCAGGGCCGTGGCTGCCTCGCCCTGCGGCAGCTCGCCGCCGGGGGGAGCCAGCCAACGCAGGGGCAGTTGGTTGGCCGCCGCCCCCACCAGCAGCGACCATCCCAGCCACAGGAGCGCACAGGCCAAGCCCTCGCCAAGGCCGGGGGGCAGGGCCATCAGCGGGTGCTCACGGTGCGGCCCTTCCATTGCACCTGACCCCGCTCCAGGTTGAGGATTGCCAGCAGAAACACCACCAGGAAAAACAACACCGGCAGCGGAAAGATCAGGTTGATCCAGGTGAAACGGCCCACCCGCCGGGTGATCAGCAGCAATTGCAAGGCGTAGGCGCCGTAGATCAAGCCATTGGGCAGCAGATCGGGATTGCCCAGCATCGGCCAGCCCAGCAGGGAGGCCGGCAGGCACCAGGCGGCCCAAAACAGGCCCGAAAGCCACAGCAGCACCGCCAGCATCCAGGGCCAGCGCACCTGGGAGGCGGCGGTGGCGAAGTTCTTGTCGAAGCCGATCACCAGATCGCCCAGGCCGCCGGGATACATGCGATAGGCGATTTGGCCGAAGCCGAGATAGGCGCTCACCGGCAATCCCGCCTGCTCGTAG
>JBIIJV010000157.1:0-6953 GCA_044233545.1 Cyanobium sp. | reverse complement strand
CTGCGTGACAAAGACGAGGCCCGCAGCCAGCTGCTGGCCTTTTTGGCGGAACGGCGCGGTGAGGCCGGCATCGTCTACGCCCGCTCCCGCAGCCGGGTTGATCGCTTTGCCGCCGACCTGCGCGCCGCTGGCTTCGATGCGGTGGCGTATCACGCCGGCCTCAGCCCCCAGCAGCGCAGCGACGCCCTCAACCGCTTTCGCCGCGACAGCGGCGTGATCGTTGTGGCCACCATCGCCTTCGGCATGGGTATCGACAAGCCCGACGTGCGCTTTGTCGCCCACATCGACCTGCCCAAAAGCCTGGAGGCCTATTACCAGGAAACCGGCCGCGCCGGTCGGGATGGCCTGCCGGCCGTCGCCTGGATGGTGCATGGAGCCGGCGATGTACCCCAACTGCGCCGCTTCATCGACGACTCCGACGCCGGCGACCTGCAGAAGCGCATTGAACATGGCAAGCTTGACGCCCTGATCAGCTTCAGTGAGGCATCCGGCTGCCGCCGCCAGGTATTGCTGCGGCATTTCGGCGAAACCCTGGCGCAGCCCTGCGGCAACTGCGACCTCTGCCTCGAACCCGACCGCTGCACCGATGTCACCGAAGTGGCCCGCAAGGCCCTCTCCGCCGTCTACCGCACCGGCCAGCGCTTCGGCGCCGCCCACGTCGTCGACGTATTGCTGGGCGGCGACACCGCCCGCATCCGCGAGCTGGGCCACCAGCAGCTCAGTGTTTATGGCATCGGCAAGGAGCTGGACCGTGGTCAATGGCGCTCGCTGTTTCGCCAACTCACATCCCAGGGCTACCTGGTGAGCGACGAGGCGAGCCACGGCGGCCTGCGCCTGGGCGAATCGGATCGGGTGAAGCCATTGCTGCGGGGGGAGGCCAGCCTGGCGTTGCGATTGGCGCCGCCGGCCAAGGAACGGCGGCGGGGCGGGGCCCCCGGTCCAGGGGCCCTGCCCGAAAATGTGGATGCCTCGTTGCTGGCGGCGCTCAAGGCCTGGCGGCTGCAGCAGGCCCGCGACCAGGCCGTGCCGCCCTATGTGGTGTTCCACGACCGCACCTTGCTGGAAATCGCCGCCCGGCTGCCCGCAGACCTGGAGGCCCTGAGCCAGGTGAGTGGCGTGGGGGCCGCCAAGCTGGAGCGCTATGGCCAGGCGGTGTTGCAGGTGTTGCAAGATGCCGCTGGTGCTGCTGCCGGCGACTGAGGAGGCACCTCCTAGCCTCGCTGGCTGACCGCTGCCGCCGCGCTGATGGCCCTTAGCTCCGCCCCCTGTCGCACGATTGCCGTGGAGCTGGGGGAGAAGTCCTATCCGATCGTGATTGGCGCCGGCAACCTGTCGCAGCTGGGACCGCTGCTGCTGGAGCAGGGAATCAAGCCCGGCACAAAGGTTTTGCTGGTCACCAACCCCGCAGTCGATCTCCATTACGGAGTCCCTTGCCGCGCCAGCCTGGCGGCCGCCGGCTTCCAGGTGTCATCCCTGGTGATCGAAGCGGGCGAAGACCAAAAAACCCCCGCCACCGTCGCCCTGATCCATGACGCCGCCTTTGCGGCCAAGTTGGAACGCGGTTCGTTGATCGTGGCCCTCGGCGGCGGCGTCGTCGGCGACATGGCGGGGTTCGCGGCCGCCACTTGGCTGCGGGGCATCGCCGTGGTGCAGGTGCCCACCACCTTGCTGGCCATGGTGGATGCGGCGATCGGTGGCAAAACCGGCGTCAACCATCCGGGCGGCAAGAACCTGATCGGCGCCTTTCATCAACCCCGGCTGGTGCTGATCGACCCCAGCGTGCTGGCGACGCTGCCGGTCCAGGAGTTTCGCGCCGGCATGGCCGAGGTGATCAAATACGGCGTCATCGGCGATGGCGAGCTGTTCGCCGCCCTCGAAGCCGCCGCCCTCAAAGCTTCCGTCATCAAAGACCCCACCGGCGCGGGCGGCCTGGCCAGCCGGGAGGCGCTGGGGGAGGCCCTGCTACAAACCCTGCTGGAGCGTTCCGCCGCCGCCAAAGCCCGGGTGGTGGCCGCCGACGAACGGGAAGGGGGCCTGCGGGCGATCCTTAACTACGGCCATACCCTCGGCCACTGCGTTGAAACCCTCAGCGGCTACGGCACCTACCTGCACGGCGAGGCCGTGGGGCTGGGCATGCTGGCGGCCGGCGCCCTCAGCCGCCACCTGGGGCTCTGGAGCGCCCAAGAGGAGAGCCGCCAGCGGGCCCTGATCGCCGCAGCCGGCCTACCGCTGACCTGGCCGCCCCTGGACCCGGAAGCGGTGCTGGCCTGCCTTCAGGGCGACAAGAAGGTGCGCCAGGGCAAGGTGCGTTTCGTGCTGCCCGTCGCCATCGGCCAGGTGGTGATTCGCGATGACATCGATCCCGAACTGATTCGCCAGGTGTTGCTGGAACTGACGGCGGGCAACGCCGCTTGAGGCCGGCGGCGGCGGGTAACGCCGCTTAGGGCCAGCGGCAGGGCGGGCCGCTGCAAGAGGCCGGCGGCGGCACGCCAGCCTCAAGCACGGAAGTCCGCTGCTGCGCCCTGCGCCCCGAAATGGGCCACAAAGGCCCCCAGGGCCATGGGCCCGCAGCGGCGCTGCCAGCCGATCTGCTCTCCATAGCAACGCCAGCACTGCAAGCGCAGGCCGGCGCCGCCGGCGGGCGCCAACCCAAGCCGATAGCGATAGGCAACCTTTGCCTCCCATCTCTCATCCCCCACGGGCCCCAGCGGGGCGGGCCCCAGGGGAGCCGGTGCGGTGCGCAGACAGGCAACGGCAAACTGGGCCGGCTCCGCCGCGCTGGCAAGCGCCGTCGCAAACCAACGGGCCGCCCGCTGCGGATCGCCAGCATCGACCAGCAGCAGATCCCGCAGCGGTGCTCCCAAGGGCCCGGGGGGGAAGCCACGGAACTCGATGATCGCCGGCGCCGCTGGCAAGAATTCGGGCGCACTTAACACGGGCCCCGGAGACCTGGATGCCGCGGTCACAGCTGCCACGGGAACAGGCGCCACTGGCACAAGCGGGAGCGGCAGGGGCAGAGGCAGGGTCATGGAGAAGACAGCGGCTGCTTCTTCAGTGCCACCGCCGTGACCAGGGGCTATTGACAGGGGTTTCCGGCCCCAATCAACCCCGCTTCACCCCTCCGGCTCCCGCAAAAACCGGGGCGTCTGGGCGCAGGCGGCGGCCCCACGGCCCAGGGCGATCCAGCGAAACTCGCCAAGCCCCGCCGGATCCACCAGGCGCAGCAGGGCTTCGCGGCGGGCCAACCGTTCGGCCAGATCACCACTGCCAGGCTGCTGCAGGCCATGGAGGGCCCCCGCCAGCCCCAGGGCCAGCAGGGCCTGACCCTGGCGGCATTGGCCCAGCTCCTGCCAGCCAGCCGCGGCGGCGGCCTGCTCCAGGCTTTCGAGGCAGAGGTGGGCTGTGAGGTCCCAATGGCCCGGCTGGCGCAGGGGATCCGGGCTGGCCTGCTGGCCCTCGTACGCCATCAACGTGCCGGACGACCGCTGGAGGCTGTAATAACGGCGAGCCTCCAGGGCGTAGTCCACCACCAGCAACACTCCCTCGGCCAGGCCGGCCGCCGCGGCCGCCAGCCAGGGCTCCAGACCCGGATGCAGCTCACTGCACCACCCCGGCGGCCGAGCCGGGACCGGCCCCGCAGCCAGCCCCGCAGCCGCCAGGTCCAGGGCCTCCAACTGGGCCAGGCCCAGGGCACCTAACTGGGCCAGGGCCCAATCAGCCACGGGCGCTCCCGGCGCCAGCACCAGGTCGCCCGCCTCAGTCAGGGCCACCAGTTGCTGGCGCCAGAGGGCCCCATCCCAAACCAGCCGCTCCACCGCCAGGGCATCCAGCACCTCATGGGCGAGCATCACGCCCCGCAGCGGCCTGGCGGCCAGCTCCGGCCAGTCGCACCAACGCACCGGCAGGGGCGCCCCCGCCAGCATTTGCCGCTGGCGAGCGGCCATGCCGGCATTGGGTTCCACCAGCACCAGCTCAAGCCGGGCCGCCAGCTCTGGCCAGCCAAGTGCCAGGGCAGCAGCGAGCTGGCGGGCCAGATCACCCTCGCCCGGACCGGTCTCGACCAGGGCCAGGGAACCGGGTCCCATCGCCTGCAACCAGTCGGCCAGCTGGGGGGCCAGCAGGTCTGCGAAGGCGGGGCCCAGGGAGGGAGAGGTGGCGAAATCCCCCCGGGGCCCCACCTGCAGGCGGCCGGTGCCATAGGCGCCGTGGTCTGGATCATGAAGAGCCCATTCCATGAAGGTGCAAAACGGCACCGCCCCCCCAGCCGCCTGCAGCCGCTGGACCAACCAGGCCGGTGCCAGCCTGGCTTCGGGACCCTGGCGGCCATCAGGAGACTCAGAAGAAGTTGTTTCTGAAGGAGTTGTTAATGAATCCATCCGCACGCGATCGGAGCCAGGAGCGATGAGAATGCTGCTCGACGCTGCGTTGATGCCATGGCAAATACCCTGGGCCGTTTTCTGCCCCAGTGGCCCCTGCGCCTGGCGGCGATGCTGCTGCTGCTCCTGGGCCTGTTGCTGCCGGCCGGGGCATCGGCCTGGGCCTACGACAACCCCGACCTGCTGCCCGACCACGCCACACCCGTGATCGATCTTGCCCACAACCTTACGGATGGGCAACGCAGCAGCTTGGAAAACGAACTGGATCGCTTTGAGCAGAGCAGCGGCTGGAAGTTGCGAGTTCTGACCCAATACGACCGCACGCCAGGCCAGGCGGTCAAGGACTTCTGGAAACTGGATGAGCGCAGCCTGCTGCTGGTGGCGGATGAACGGGGCGGCAACCTGCTCAATTTCAACGTCGGCGATGCCCTCTTCGCCCTGATGCCCCGCACCTTCTGGGTCGAGCTCCAGACCCGCTACGGCAACCAGTACTACGTGCGTGAGCATGGCCGCGACGGGGCCATCCTCGATTCCCTCCATGCGGTGCAGGGCTGTCTTGAGAGGGGCGGTTGCCAGGTGGTGCCGGGCCTCCCCACCGAACAATGGGTGCTGACGCTGTGCACCTCCATCCTGGGGGGCCTGATCGTGGGCTTTGCCGCCTACCCCCGCCAGAACAGCGATCGGCGCATCGAATGGGCCTGGGTGCTGTTGCTTTCACCCCTCTGGGTGATTCTGTTTGGCATCTTTGGCGTGGCGCCGATCGTCACCCGCACCAACGACTGGCTGCCCCTGGCCCGCAATGCCCTTGGCTTTGCCGGCGCTGCCGTGGTGGCCTACCTGTTAGCCCAACAAATTTTGGTCCGGCCACCTGCCCAGGACCGCCCCGGTAACTGAACCAGAATCCTGAGTCAGAAACCTGGGGCAGGATCCTGAGGGATGGATCAACCCCAGCAACCTGGGGCTGTCACTAAAAAACCCGCCCCCTGCTGGTTGGCAAGGGGGGCGGGTTTTTGCCTGGCTAAAGGGAATAAACCTTGCTGTGGTCAGGGATTGACGCCCGTCTCTGCGGCACTGATGCCCTTGAGCCGGCAGCTGAGCGAATCGTCCCGGCAGGTCTGGGCAGCGGGACGCACAGCGACCCGCTCCCAGGAACCCTGGCCCCCTCCGGCCCGAATCTGGCTGAGGTTGTTTTCGTAGAAGTTTTTCAGATCTTCAAAGCGCTTGACGGGCTGTCCGTAGAAGCTGGCTCCCTGGAGGGTGGGGAAAGAGGCCCACTCCGGCGCAAGCAGGGCGGTCAGCTCAGGGGTCAATTCACCGCGATCGGCCAGGGGCAGGGCCCCACGGCGCTGGATCAGGAACAGGGCGGCTTGGTCCTGGGCCTGAGGATGGAATCCACGCAGTCCCAAGCTGCGGGAGGCCATGGCCCAGGTGAAGGGCATGAACTGATAGGCACCGGCGGCGGCGCTGGCGTAGCGGCTGGAATACATCACCCTGTTGGGGTGGTATTCCAGGGACGGCATCAGGGAACCGCCGAACATGATGCGGTAGCCAACTTCGTGGCCCTGGGCCCAGGTGCCTTCGGCGAAGCGAATCGTGTTGAGCAGGGCCCGACGCTCAGGAGTGACTGCATAGCTGAACGGACCCGTCGGCAGGGGCGGCAGCATGGCCACCTGGGGGAAGGGGCGCGGTGCCGGGTTGGGGTTCCATTCGCTGGAGACTTCTCTGGCAATGGCTGGCCCGGAGAACATCAGGCCAGCGGCAGTAATCAGCAGGCAGGCCAGACGGGAATGCTGGTTGATCGACAAAACAATTTCAAGCGAGAGGACGTTCCGACGCCTAAAAACCGGTGAGGAGGCAGGAGGGGTCGGATTTCAAATCGAGCTCGAATAGGAAAAAGCACCTGAGAAGGAGGAGTGCTAAGGGGCTTTTTCCCTGCAAAGCAGAGCTCGAGAGGTCGTACAGAAACCAATCAAAGGATGCGCCAATTTGCTTAACAATCTTCGCGCAGGCCATCTTATTTGTGACGGTTACACAAGTGTCCACATGTATCAAGAATTACCTGAAGGCTTGTAATCACTGTGAACAAGCGGAGTTTCCAGGCTTTGTTACACAGAGTTTTTTAACTTGTGATCCTCAATCATAGGAATCTCTGATCTCCCCTCCGCCAGGGCCGCCAGGGCGGCCGCCGCCTGCGCGGCCCCGTCCAGCGGCAGGGGCCCCTGCTGCGGCGGCAGCAGGGGTTGATCCAGCTGCCAGTCCCCGGCGTAGAAGGCCGCTTGGCTCAGGCAACGGTGCGGGGCGTGGCGCCGCAGATCCCTCTCCAGCACCGCCGCTTCGGCGAAACCATGGCGCTCGACCACGTGCAGGCCCAGCCCCTGGCTCATCGCCTCACAGAAGCTGCTGAAGCCGGGCTTGGTGATCATTCGATCCACCAGGGGCATGACGTCCAACGGGCGGCAATCGGCGGGCAGCACCCGGCCGTTGCTGACGGTCGCCAAGCCGGGATCGGGCCCGATGAAGACATGATCGGGCCAGCGGCTGAGCGCGGCCGGATCGATCGCCAGCCCCAGGCCGCCA
>JBIIJV010000129.1:0-7882 GCA_044233545.1 Cyanobium sp. | reverse complement strand
CTCCTCTAATCCTCGGCGGAACAGATAGAGTTTTCGGGATGTCTCTGACCAGTTCTTTATGTTCTCGCGGGCGAATACATTTGATGCCATAGTCATTCTCCTTTTGGGTTGGTAAGGCGAGTAATAAACATGTCGTCGAAGGTGAGTCTGCCGACATCAATGGGGTCGCCATTGAGGCGCAGGAAAAGCATCGTGATATTTACGCGAGACACCTGCCCCAAGCTAGAAAATGCATCGGAAATATCCATAAGCAATTGAGGAGAACCTTGGACTTCTGCTAGAGGAGCAGTGGAACGAGCAGGGAAGGCAGGGGCGGATGGAGCAGGAGAGTTATACGTCATGAAATCAGTGGCGAACGCAGGATGGGTACGACTCGATAAACTGTTTACCTCAGTCGTGTTCAAGAAGACCCTGATTTCGTGG
This sequence comes from Cyanobium sp., assembly GCA_044233545.1. Taxonomy (GTDB): domain Bacteria; phylum Cyanobacteriota; class Cyanobacteriia; order PCC-6307; family Cyanobiaceae; genus Cyanobium. The sequence continues at coordinate 7,459 of JBIIJV010000129.1, read as the reverse complement.
CTCGGAAGGTCACGAGATCCACCCAAGACGTGCAGATAAGCGTACGCATTTTGAGAGGAAGGGGCATCGCGCACTTCCACATTTCTAAAAATAAGTACCCCAAGTTCTCCAGCTTCAACATGTAGATTGTTCATAGAACCTCCAGATAAAACCAATAGTAGAAACACAATGTAAATGGTCTTTGCAAGATGCTCTTTTGAGCTGATCCATATACTATGCATCCATTGATAGCCATTTTGAATTCTACATAATCTCTTGACAGGAGGCTTCATGTGGCAAATCAATTATGAAGTTGAGCATCGAGCATAAAAACGTGTGTACAACTAACTTGTTAATTGTTATTGGGCGGTTCAGCAAACTACTCCCAGCCTGCAACTTCTTTCCGTGAACCACGGCTCGGCTATTGGTAAGATGGGTGCAAAACTGTTTAAAGACATAGCTTATCAACTGTGGCCTGCACAGCGTAGACGTGCTCCGCGGGTCCGATAACCACATGTTCACGAAAATACACAAAGATGGATAGACTGGCTTGGCCATTGTGGGCAATTGTGTAGGTTGAAGGAGGCAATGCTTGGCAGTCGTGGCGCCTAACGGCTTGAATAGATCGTGCGAAGCCACGATCTATCCGGTGTTGGACAAGCCCCGCAACTCTGAGGCTCTGGGGTCTTGGGGCAACCTACTAAAGGAGATATGTCCGCTCGTGTTTAAGATTCCCTTTATGATTCGCCTCGATCGTAGGTAGAAGTGCTTGCTCCATGGCTCTCACGGCCTCAAAAGGAGTGTAACTGGTGTTGAGTCGGCATCGCTGTAGGGCTGGGAGCTGGATCTGCAATGGTGTTGAGCGGGCGATTATAGACAACTTGGTGCTAGTCTTGGCCTGTTGAATCTGCCGCGCAGCGGCTTGGTCCAACGTTCGAGCTAACCTGGAGACAACGGCGTGACGCAAAGCCCGCGCCACAGATAATGCATACCTGCACTGTGGCGCGGGCTTTGTGGCATGCCGTTGGCTCTCAGGTTGAGCGAGGGGTTAGGCCTCGGCGAGGTTGATAATGACCTCTTGAATGAGCACCTCAAAGGCGGCCTTGTATGGCTCCAACTGATTCTTCGTTGGTAGCTGTTCGCTACGGCGCATGAGCAGGTGCGTGTGCAGATCGGCAATTGGACGTGCGTCTTCATTGAGGCGAGCGAGGATAGCTTTGATGCTGCGGCCTGACTGAGCAACTACCTCAGCAAAGGTCGTGGAGCCGAAGACGGCTGGCACATGGTTGATCGTAGCCCGAAGGAGCAGCGCAGCAGATATGTAATTTCCCCGTGCGTAAGCATCGTTCAGTTCCTCGCACATGCGCACCAGCCTTGCGGGATCGAGCTTCGTGTCGTTGGCTACCTTGAGGCGTAGCAAAACATCTGGACTCAGAAACGCACCGTTCGCGGCAGCGCTTGCCGCGTAGTTTGGATCTTGAGTAGCCTCTCGAAGGGTATCAATGACCACGAAGAGATCGGCTCGCAGTTCGTGAGCTTGCGTGATGTAGTCGGGGGACGTGTTTAGGTCAACAACCAAGGCTGAGAGGTCTGGATCGCCGACGCGCTTGACAGCCGCCACGAACCTCTTTGCAACGTCACGAAACCCTGCACAGTAGGCGTATTGCTCATCGGGATCATCGCTCGGCCCGCAGTTTCCAAGGGGGAACTGCTCTATCTCGTCGGCGAGTTGGATGGAAAGTTGGAGAGCAGCAGACATGAATGGATTCTGAGGCCTAACATAGAATATGCGGACCCGCATATCACGCGAAATCCGGCGATTGCTGCATATCCCACAGGAACTTGATATCTTCGATGGCTTGAGAGCCAAGGCGACGGCAGGCATCCCAGGGAATCGGTCTGGTTCGATGAATGATATGTGGATTCAGTGTATCACGCTTGAACCATGCTTCATTGGCCTCGTACAGCAAGGACTAGGGTAGGTAGAGCGAAGGGTGATTTTTCGGATCTAGAGATAGGTGAAGCCTGTAATTTGTACGAAGAGCGATTATTCGTTTTGCGCCTTCACTGAACTTGTACGTCTGTATCCTGTTAACTCTCTGTAGAATTATGCATGTGTGATATATGCAATTCTCTTTTGAGCTATTGTACTTGTGCCGCGAAGTAGGGTGCACGCACCTGCCAAGAGCCCTCGATTCCCCAAGCAGCAACTATCATATCCAGGTAGTCATACCATGTCTACGAGTCAACTTGATCCTGCTAATATGCTGTTGCTAGGCTAATCTCGTACGGTATAGATTGCAATCCCCTTGAGCAAGTTTACCCAGCTAATGCAACGCCAACTTCAAAGCCGCCAACTGCTATTTATATTGTGGCCTATGGTTCTGTGCAAGGTCTCGGTCCATCAGTTCAAAGCCGATCTTCTGGGCTAATTATTCCTCCGGGTCCACGATTCAACACATGCGTGTAAATCATTGTTGACCTGACGTCGGTGTGGCCCAGCAGTTCCTGGATTGTGCGTATGTCATAGCCAGCCTCCAGTAGGTGGGTGGCAAATGAATGCCGAAATGTATGGCAGCCTGCTGGCTTGCTCAATCCAGAGGCTAGTACGGCTTTTCTTACTGCCTTTTGGATCACACTTTTGTCTAGGTGGTGCCGTCCCTGGTTGCCAGTTTGTCGGTTTCTCCAGCGATACTGCTGGGGGAAAACCCATTGCCATACCCATTCCTGTGGGGCCGAAGCGTATTTCCTTGCCAGGGCATCTGGTAGCAATACTTTGCCCCATCCCTCCGACAAGTCTTTTGCATGGATACTTTTCACCATTTTTAGATGTTGTTGGAGAGGCTCCACAAGCCTTCCGGGCAGCACGGTTCTCCTGTCCTTGTTCCCCTTCCCAGCCCTCACAATTACTTCCCGACGTTCAAAATCCAGATCCTTGACCCTCAACATCATGGCTTCCTCAATCCTTAGTCCTGTGCCATAGATCAACCGAACCACCAGGGCATTGACTCCTGCAAGCTGGTTCACCACGCTTCGGACCTCTCCCGGTGTAAGGACCACCGGCAGCTTTTTAGGGCGATGTGCTCGCACAAGGCCATCCAGGTTTCCAACATCAGTCTTCAACACGTATCGATATAAAAATAGCAGGGCTGAAAGCGCCTGATTTTGAGTTGACGCACTTACTTGCTCCACCACCGCCAGATGGGTGAGGAATTGGTGGATTTCCACCGTGCCCATTTCCCTGGGATGGCGCAGGTGATGAAATCGAATGAAGCGACGAATCCAGCTTTCGTAGGTTTTGCCGGTTCGGGGTGCGTAGCGCCGCACCCTCAGTTCGTCTCGGAAACTTTCCAGCAGCTTGGGCCGCTGGGGGGATGGAGCGGGAACTTGTGTCATGCCATCAGTATTCCCAGCCTCCGCCCACTAACAACCCGCTCTTCCAGGCGCCAGGCGGCATAGGCCAGGGCTTCATCAATATCGGCAGCTTCCAGTTGCGGGAAGGCCTGCAGGATCCGCTCGCGGCTGCTGCCGCTGGCGATCAGCCCCACGACTGTGCCCGCCGTGATGCGCAGCCCGCGGATGCAGGGCTTACCGCCCATCACGGCGGGATCGTGGCTGATCCGAACAAATGCCATGGATCCATCGTAGGCAGTGGCAGCCGGTTTGCCGCCCAAAGTGCGAGAACTGGTCCAGGCCCTGGTAACCCATGCAAACACTGATCTTTGCCCCCACTACGCGCCGGATCCCCATCTGGTAGCTATCACTGGTGATGACCGTCATTCAGGACGTCCATGGACATCGCCAAACTGTTTCTTTCCGGCCGCAGTCAGGCGGTGCGCCTGCCGAAGCAATACCGCTTCCCTGGCAACGAGGTGGTCGTCAAGCATTTCGGCAATGGTGTGCTGCTGTTGCCGATCGACGATCCCTGGCAGATGCTGGAGGCTGGCATCGAGAACTTCGAGCCAGGATTTGCGCTCAGCCCTGACCAGCCCGAGCAGCAGAGGCGCGATGCGCTCCATTCATGACCCGCGAATTTGCCCAGGTGCCTGGCCTGCATCTGGAGAACTGGCTGCCCGCTACTCCTTAAGCAGAAAAGTTCATGCGGCGGAATCCAAAGGCGCTCACCCCAAAAACCCCTGCCGCACCTCCCCACACTCTCTAAGCACCCCCTCCAACCCCTGCCAATCCTCCAGCTCCACCAACCTCTCCAGCCCAGCAATCGCCTGCCGATAACGCCCCAGCGTCGCCAGCAATTCGGTGCGGTTGCAGCGCGCCATCAATGTCCCCAGTTCCGGATTCCCCCCCCCAACGCGGGTCGTATCAGCAAAACCACTAGAAGCCAAATCCCGCACCAGGCTCTCTAGGCCGCTGGCCTGCCCGCCCCCGTCAGCGGTCTGCAGCAACGCCGCCCCCACCAGCACCGGCAGGTGCGAAATCAGCGCCACGGCCCGGTCGTGGGATGCGGCGTCGCAGCAGAGCCAGCGGGCTCCCACCGTTGTCGCCAACTGGCGCACCGCTTCGAGGGCCTCCGGGTCGGTGTCGGCGTCGGGTGTCGCCACCCAGGGGCGACCTTGGAACAAACCTTTTTCGCCCGCCTCCACCCCCGAGCGGCTGGTGCCCGCCATCGGATGGCTGGCGACAAAACGGCGCAATCGCGGTCCCCAGGCCGCCAGGACGGGTTGCTTCACCGAGCCCACATCTGTCACCACCGCATCAACGGGCAGGGCCGACAGCAGGGCCGGATCCGGGTCCAGCAGGCGATCGAGGGGCAGGGCCAAGATCACCAGGCCGCAGTCCGCCAGCACCGCCGGATCCGTATCCACCCGGGTGGCCAGGCCCCGTTGCAAGGCCCGTTCGGCGGTGGCGGGGCGATGCACCAAGGCGTGCACCTCCGCCCCGGCCTCCTGCAGATCGAGGCCCAGGCAGCCGCCGATCAGGCCCAGGCCCACGATTCCCACCGGCTGGGAGCGCCCCAATGCTGTCATCAACGCTGCCGTACCGATATCTGCCCCTTCCTACGATCCATCGATGTTGGAAGCCAGCGCCCATCACCACCTCAAGGCCCTGCTGCGGCGGGAGGGGGCTGAGCGCTGGCCCCACCACCTCAGCCTCAGTCGCCTGGTGGCCCGCAGCTTGAGGCGGGGGGATCAAACCCTGCTGCGCCTTTCCCCGGGCACCGATCCCAGTTGGTGGATCAGCCTGCTGGTGCCCTTGGCCCTCAGCGAACCCCCCCTGGCCCTGGTGGTCAGCGATGAGCGCCGCCGGCGCCTGTTGCAGGTGGAGTGGCCCCGGCTGCGGGCAGCGGGGCTCGATCTCCCCTGTTGGGAGGGCCCTACAGCCCCGCCGCCCCAATGCCTCTGGCTGCTCAATCCCCAGGAGTTGCTCAGCGTCTGGAGCAGTGCGGCCCTGGCCGATCGCCAGTTGGTGATCCCGGAGCTGGAAATGCTGGAGCCGCGCTTGCGGCAGGCGATGGCGGTGGTGCTGGAGCCCCGCGACTGGGACCGGCTGATACGGGCCCAGCCCGCCGCCGAAGCCAGCCTGCTGGCGTTGCACGAGCGCCTCAGCCGTCGCCTCCTGGCCCAGCCCCGCCATCCCCTCGCCCCAGCCCGCCAGGTGGTGGCCCTGGCACCGGAAGAAGAGGCTCCCCTGCGCCATCTGCTGCCCCTGTTGGCGTCTCCCCCCGATCCCTGGCCCGCCTGGCTGGCCGCTGGCGATCCCCATTGGTGTGGTTGGGCCGTGGTCGAACCGGCCCTGCTGCAGTGGCAGTTGCATCGCCAGCCCCTCCAGCCCCTGCGCGAGCTGCTGGGCCTGCTGCAGGGCCGTGGTGCCGTACTGGTCGGCGAACTCACCAGTGAGCGCAGCGGCGGGGTTTCGGCGGCCAGCCTTGGCCTCAATCCCCAGGTGGTCGTCGATCTGGCCGACCCGCCCCTGGCCGACCCCCTGCCCCTCTATCTGCCCCTGCGCCAGCCCCTGCCCAACAGCCCCCACTACGCCGAGCACCTGCTGGATCACAGCCGCCGCCTGGTGCTGGGCCAGGCCGGACTGACGGTGGTGCTCCTTGATGACCCGGCCCTGCGGCTGGGGTTGACCAGTGCCCTGGCGGCTGAATTTGGCCGGCGCGTCTGCCACGAGGGCACCGCTCCCGAAAGCAATGGCGTGGTCTGCTGCCGCTGGAGTTGGTGGCTGCAAAACCAATCCCGCCTGCCGCTGCCCGCCCAGGTGGTGGTGGCCCTGCTGCCGATCGCCAGCCTGGAGGATCCGCTCACGGCGGCCCGGGTCGCCCAGCTGCGGCGCCAGGGCCAGGATTGGTTCCGCGAACTGCTGCTGCCCGAAGCCCTCAACCTGATGCAGCGCGGGCTGGCGGGCCTCAGGCGCGGCGGCGGCAGGCTGGCGGTGCTGGATGGCCGGCCCCGTTGCCGTGGCTGGGGCCGCCAGGTGTTGACCGCCCTCGAGCCCTGGGAGCCCCTCACCCGTTTGTTACCGGGCTGAGCGCGCTGGGGGGAGCGTCCCTAGGCTCATCCCAGTTGTTGCCTGCCTGGATGGGGGAAGCCAAGCGTCGCGCCAGCCAGGGGTTGCCACCCCGCCAACCCAAGCCCGTTAACAAGTCCACCAGCAAGGGCGACGCTAAGGGCGACGATTCACCGCGTTTGCTGCCCTGGCTGCCCCTGAGTCGCAACCAGGCCGATCGGTTTGTGTCGGTCAGCACCCGTGGCGCCTGGATTGGCATTTCGGCCCTGGTGTTGTTCTGGCTGACGGTGCGGTTCATCGGGCCGGCCGCCGGCTGGTGGCACCTCTCCGATGGCTGAAGCCGGTAGCAGGACGTGGGTGGGCAAACGCCCATCCCTGGCCCCTGAAAACGGAAGAAAACCTTAGGATTCTCAAATCTCCCCCCTGGGGCCCATGTTTCCCCGCCTCGCTGAGCAGTACCGAGCCCTGATTCAGGATCTCGTCTTGAGCCTCCAGGCCCTGGCCGAATCCATGCGTCAGCAAGGGCTGGTGGCTACTTGTTATGTCTGTCGCGATGACTTTGATGGCCAAGGGGCCTCCTTTGTGGCCGACCTTGGCGATGGCCACCTGGTGCGTTTCCTGGTCTCCAACTTCGGCATCAGCTGGGTGGAGTCCCGCGACGGCCATGAGCTCGTCAAGCTTGAGGGCGCCGATGCCATTCAGGAGCTGCATCGGGTGGCCCGCATCTTGCAGACAGGCACCCTGGTCGCTGGTCTGCCCCTGGCGGACGCGGCATGAACGCTTGGCCCAACATCCAGAAGGGTGTTGGGCCAGCGCTGGCTTCAGGTCTCTGGCATGTCGCTGAGGACCAGGCTTTCGTCTCCCTCCTCCTCCAAGGCGTCTTGATCGGCGGTACTGGCGGCCAACTTGGCGGCCGCCGCCAGGGGCTTCATTGAATTGGCGCTGACCTCCTGACCCTCCGTGAGGCGGCGCCGGGTCTGGACTTCGATGGTGTCCTTGGGGCCCGGATTTT
>JBIIJV010000127.1:0-7945 GCA_044233545.1 Cyanobium sp. | reverse complement strand
GTACAGGTTCACCATGGCGGCACCGCATTCGCCCCGGCCGACGGCGCGGGCGATTGGCGTGTCGGAGGAGAAGTAGGGCTGCTTGACATTGGCCACCATGCCCTTCAACCAGGTTCTCGTAGCCGCCTGGCCACGCTGAATCAACTGGTCTGCCACCAGCGACTGGTTGTAGACGTTGGCCCGATCGCGCAGGCACAACTTTCCCTTCAGTTCTGGCCGCGCCAGGTCGGCATAGGTGCGGATCAAGCTGGGTTTAACTAGCGCCGCATTGACCATCACCGGGCGGGAGCGGCGGGTGAGGGCGTACCAACGGCCGCGGGAGTCCCGCAGGTTGGCGGGCACCGCACTGTTGAGTTGGCTGGAGCTGATCGGCTGGAACAGGTTTGCCTGCTGGGCACGGTAGATGCGGGCCGCATCCACCAACACCAGCACATCGGCCTTGGCGTTGCTGCCTTCACTGCGCAGGCGCTGGATCAGCTCGTCGTCCTTGCCCTCCAACAGATTCACCTTGATGCCTGTCTGCTGGGTGAAGCGCTGATAGAGGCGCTTGTCGGTGTTGTAGTGGCGTCCGGAATAGACATTCACTTCCCGTGGTTGGTTGCCTGTCCACGTTTGGCTCTGGGCCCCCTGGGCTAGCGCCAGCAACTGGCCGCCACCGCCAAGCAACACGGCAGCTGGCAGCAAGAGCAGGAAATTGCGCCTGGAGAAGTGGCGGAAAAGGACCAACGGGGCCGAACGGACGTCTTGGCTAGAAGTTAGACACAAGTCCCCGTGCGCCCAGGCAGCATTTAGTGCCGATGCTGGTAACAAATGTTACGTGGCCTCGGAAAACTTCCGCTCCGGCATGGGATGACGCCGGAGCGCCTCCGCTACGAAGGTCTCGATCAATTTGCGGCCAATTGCCTCCCCTTGCGTCAAGCTGGGGTGATCCCAAGGGTTTTGATGAGCGGCTTGCCCAGGCCCAGGGCCGATGCACCCCACCTCGCCGTGATCGGAGCCGGTGTCGGCGGCTGTGCCCTGGTGGCCAACCTGCGGCGCCAGGGTTGGCCAGCGGATCGCATTAGCCTCTGGGAAAGCGGCCGCGGACCCGGGGGCCGCACCGCCACGCGCCGCTCCCGTCAGGACAGCCACCTGCGCATCGACCACGGCGCTCCCCTGTTCAACATCAGCGCCAGCCCCGATCCCGCCCTGCTGGCGCCGTTGCTGGCCGGTGGCTGGATAGAGCCCTGGCAAGGAACTCTGGCCTGCCTGGACAAAGATGGCGGCCTGACGGGCCGGCTGGAAGATCCCTTTTGCCAGGGCCGGCTCTATCGCGGTCGCCTGGGCATGGAACAGCTCTGCCGCGGTTTGCTGGCCCTGGCCGACGGCGCCATCGACGCCCATTACGGCATCCTGGTGCGCCACCTGGAGACCAGCAGCGAAGGCCGGTGGCAACTGCTGGATAGCGCCAAAGAACTGCTGGCGGAAGCGGATTGGTTGGTGCTGGGCAGCACCTTGTTGGCCCATCCCCGCAGCCGGCTGGTGCTCGGTTGGCAGACCCTGCCCCTGGCGGAAGGGGCAGCCGCAAGGGCCGATCCAGAGCTGGCCCACAGCCTGGCGGCGATCGCCTCGATTCGCGCTGAGGCCCGCAGCAACCTGATGATGGTGGTGCCGGCCAGCGACGCTGCCCCCTGGCTGGCCCTGCCCTTCCGGCTGCTCAGTTTCGATACGGCGGCCCAGCAGCGCTGGGGGTTGCGGCGCGTCGCCATTCAGCCCCTTGAGGACGGCCGTTGTGCGGTGGTGGCCCACTCCACCGGCACCTTTGCCGGCGAGCATCTCAATGTCTATGGCTCTCGCTCGTCGATCGCCAAGCATCTGGGCAGCGCGCCAACGCAACAACGGGAGGCGGAGGTGATCGCCGCCTTAGAGCGCGGGCTGCAGGGTGCCCTGGCGGCCTGGCTGCCCGCGCCTCCAGGGCCGTTGCCGCCAGGGGAAGCCCCCTGGCCCGGGGTCCACAGCGAGCTGATGCGCTGGGGGGCCGCCTTTCCCCAGCAGCCGGGTCTGCCCCAGGCGCTGGCCCTCTGCCGCCAAAGCCGCGTCGGTTTCTGCGGCGACTTCATCGAGGGGCCCGGCTTCGGGCGGGTGGAGGGGGCGATGCGCAGTGGCGAAGCCCTGGCCCTGCGGCTGCTGGCAGCGGCCAAATTTGGGCTGTGAGCAGCGGGCGTCTGGGATGGCCGTGCAGAAATTCCTTCCAGGATCGACTAGGCGGTGAGTACCCCCACCCCAGCAGCCGAGGCAGCCTCAGCAAAGGATTCAGCCGCAGAGCACGGAGTTGTCGAGCACCCTTGCCGCAACCGCCCTTAGCCTGAAACCCTGCACGCTCGCTGGGCCCATGCTCGCCCCCGCCAGTCCTGAAGCGGTGCCTTCCTCCACACCGGCCTGCCCTGGTTTGCTGAGCCCGGAGCGGCCGTGCGGGTCGATCACCCTGCCGCTCCTTCTCAGCGGCAGCCTGAGACTCACGCCCCAGCAGTTCGCCGAGCTGTGCCAGGCCAATCCAGACGCCGTTTTCGAGCTGGCCGCTGATGGTTCCCTGATCCTGATGACCCCCACCGGCAGCGAAACAGGGGGCCGTAACGGCGCCTTGAGTGGCCTTCTCTGGCAGGCCCTGAAGCGCAGCGGTCTTCCCCTGAAGCTGTTCGACAGCTCAACCGGCTTCCGTCTGCCCGACGATTCGGTGTTCAGCCCCGATGCCGCCCTGGTGGCCCTCGATCGCTGGCAAGGGCTCAGCGCCGAGGAGCGCCGCGGTTTCGCCCCCCTCTGCCCCGATCTGGTCGTGGAGCTCGCCAGCCCCAGTGACGAAGGCCCCCGCGGCCTCACCGCCCTGCGCCAGAAAATGGCCGCCTATCAGCGCAACGGTGCCCTCCTGGGCTGGTTGTTGATCCCAGCGGAGCGGGCGGTGGAGATTTGGGACCCGCTGGTGGATCCGCCGGCCCCGCCGCGGCGGCTGGAAGCGGCCAGCCGTCTGGAGGGAGATCCCTATTTCCCCGGGCTTGTGGTGGAGCTGGAGGAGATCTGGGCGGGCTGAGCTGGAACGGGCAGCAACTTGGTTGCCCTGCTGGATCCGGCCCAGCAAAGAGCCAAAGCGGCAGAGCCGGCTCGCAGGGCCAGGTTTTCCAGCAGGGCATGGGCGCCGATCTCGCCGTAGATGGTGGCGTTGATCACCACCGGCCGCCTATCTAGCCAGTGCACCAGTTGGCGACGGCTCCAGGCGCTCCAGCATGGATCTCCGGTCTCCACGTCGATGATCACGTGATTACGTTGGTGTCGACCAGCACCATCAGCGTTGTTCGCCAGCCTCGCTTTCTCCGCGGGTGAGGGCATTGCACAGTGGCTCGCTCAGCCGGAGAAGGGTTTGCGGGGCTGGCCTGGCCTCGCTTTTGCTGCACTTTTTGGCCGTCGAATGCTCGTACTCACCAAAGCTGAGTTGCTTGATGCCCATCAACCACTGCCGATGTCTGCGAGCAGGTGGCCGTTCTCGCTTGGAGCGCAGGTTTTTCCCCAGAGTCTTAGTGGTTTAGTGCTAAGCCAGCGGAGAACTACCCCCCTACTGGCTTGAGCCTCAACAGGCCATCAATTCAAGCCTAATCAGGCTTTGACGGATCCGATAGGTATCAGGTATCTGATCAGAGGCTGTAGGTACTGGAAACGGCGTCGGAGCTACGTTTAATGCGCTTCCTCAGCTTGCGGCTGAAGCCAAAGGCAGCGGCGGCGCCAAGGGCAGGCAGGGGGCCGGGGACGGGAGTAGACGACGATGTTGAGAAGGGGGTGGATAGGGTCCAGACCGCGTCAATAGGGACAAGCGTGTTGGTGAAGAAGGGCTGCCCCGTGGTGGGATTAAAGACAAGGAACCACGTGCTTGCCTCGGGGTTCCATATCTTCGGAGGTTCTGAAGGGTCAACAGGGGGAGGAGGATCGCAGACAAAGATAGTACAGAAATCAAAGACACAGTTATAGTGATGTGTGAAAGACTCGTTTGGGGGAATTCCAGCAACGGCGGTCATCCAAACTCGACGGCCGCCAATGCATTCAGGTAGTGGCGGTTCCGGTGGTATTGGCGGTATCGAAGTCATTTCATCCACATTATTGCTGTAAGTCCCTGTGAATGGGATCAATTCCCAATCCTGCCCGCCCACATTCACAACCAAGGCCTGGGCCTGGCCGGCGGTAAGAACCCCCATCGCTAAGGCAACTCCAAGGGTTGGCTTGGCCAACAATGCCAAGCGGCGGCTGTGGTCGGGATAGAAGGTGCTGCCCTTGGCACTGGGGGATGGGCTGGATAAGCCAGAAAGGATAAGCATAGGAATTTGGAAAATTTGTGAGTTATTTCCCCAGAATTTTGGAGATGAGGGTAAAGCTATGCTTATTAATTAATTTTTAAGGAAGGGGCAGACAGTTTCAAAAACGTCCATCTCCGCTGCTGGTCGTCGGGTACCCGTGTTCATCGGGGCCAGTGCCTTGCCATCGCTGCTGTCATCGCCGCTCGCCAGCGGGCAGCCATGGCGGCTGAGCAGAGGCATCCGGCCAAGAGTCCGGCCAGAACGTCTTGATCGCCGCTAACAGATAGGAGATTCAGCCAGAGCTGGGGACCCCTCAGCGATAGACCTCCCGGCAGTGCCCGATCCGCACCACCTGGACCAGCAGCAACCCATCCATCACCTCATAGAGGATCCGCAAATCGCCCACCCGCACCTGTAAAAAATCGGGTTATTACTGGAGTGCCACGCAGCCTGATGGCCTGGGATTTTCGGTTAGCAGATCAATGGCGGCGCGGATGCGCAGCTGCTCCTGACGTTGCAAATGGGCAAGTGAGCGGACGGCTCGCCGCGCCAGCCTTACGTCGTAGCGGTGGGTCACGGGCCTGCGGACTTCAGAGCAGCCCGAGATCCGCCTTCACCTGCTCCCACGGCACCGTGTCGTCGTCCGCCCGGGCCAAGGCCAGGGCCTGGCGGTCGCTGGTTTCGTCGGCGGCCGCCACCAGCTGCTCAAACAGGGCGTGATCCAGCACCACGGCCACCGGGCGGCCGTGGCGGGTGAGCACCACCGGTTCGTCGCTGCGTTGCGTGCTGTCGATCAGTGCAGCCAAGTTCTCGCGAGCTTGGCTCACCGTGAGCTCACCCATGATGGACTCAAAGCGTACGTTTCGTACGTTGCAACTTCGGATGGTTGTTGACCTGGGGCAGTGCCCGGCCTTGGCGGTGGATCCGGAGGTGATCTGGGGGAGATCTGAGGGCACTTCAGGGCTGCGATGGCCCCAGCTCCCTGCCGATGCGCTTCAGGCTGGGGATCCCATCAACGGCCAGCACGGCCTGCTCCAACCGCCGCTTAGGGCCGCGTTCATCCAGGGCAGCGCTCGGCTAAGGCGTTGGCGATTCAGGCAGGATTTCAAGGTGGGGGTCAGGAGGCTCAAGCGGCGGCGTGATCACCGCCATCACAACCCTCGAATACGCAACACCTTGACGGTCTGCTGTAGCTCCAGCACCTGGTAGATCAGTAGGTGTTGAATGTTGATTCTGCGGCAACAGGTTCCGCTAAGGTCTGCCACCAAAGCTTCGTAGGCAGGGGGTTGCTGGTAAGGATTCTCGACCAGCAGATCGAGCAGGGCCTGGGCCTTCTGCTTCCCCCCGGCCCGGACGGCGGCTAGCAACGCCTTTAGCCTAAATACCCTGCACCCTCGCCGGGCCCATGCTCGCTCCGCCCCGCCCCCTGGAGATCCCGTCCGGCCAGAAATGGGGCGCCGGACTGCCGGAGTCGCTCCATTTGCCCGCCTCGCTCTGCGTTGGCCTGCGCTTCAGTCCCGAGCAATTTGCTGAGCTGTGCGTGGCCAATCCCGAGACGGTGCTGGAGCTGGCCGCCGATGGTTCCCTGATCCTGATGACCCCCACTGGCAGCGAAACTGGAGGCCGCAACGGCTCACTGCTTGTCGAGCTTGGCTTGTCGCTGCGGACCAGCGGCCTGCCCCTGAAGCTCTTCGATAGCTCTTCCGGCTTCCGCCTGCCCGATAACTCCGTACTCAGCCCCGATGCCTCCCTGGTGGCCCTCGATCGCTGGCAGGCCCTCAGCGACGCCGAGCGCCGCGGGTTCGCTCCCCTCTGTCCCGATCTAGTAATCGAGCTTGCGAGTCCCAGCGATGAAGGCCCCCGCGGCCTCACCGCCCTGCGCCAGAAAATGGCCGCCTACCAGCGCAACGGCGCCCGCCTCGGCTGGCTGTTGATTCCAGCGGAGCGGGCGGTGGAGATCTGGGAACCGCTGGCCGATCCACCGGCCAAGCACCGGCGGCTGGAAGCGGCCACCCGCCTCGATGCAGCTCCCCACTTCCCCGGCCTGGTGGTGGAACTGAAGGAGATCTGGGCGGGCTGATCCTCACCAGTTCTCAGAGCTGGTAAGGATGCAGCACCCTGCCCAACGTGAGCGGGAAATCGCGGCTGTTGCGGGTGGCGAGGTTGAGATCGGCAAGCGGGGAAAGGTGTCCAGCCAGGCCTCCACACGGTCGCTTTCACCCCCGCGGCAGCCCACCAGCACCTCGATCCAGCTGATCACGCTGATGGCCGGGTGTTCCTGCTGCTCCAGCCAGGCCAGGGAGTTGGCTTCGCCGCGCAGCACGTCGATCAGGATGTTGCTGTCGAGCAGCAGCATCAGGGCGCGTCCCACTCCTGCCGCAGCGCCTCACGAATCATGCTTCCAGGAGCACGGGTCTTAGACTAGTCATCGGGCTGGTCATTAGAGGGATTTGGTAATGCAGGTCTGGCCCGTGCAGCACGCCAAGGCGCGCTTCAGTGAGCTGCTCGATGCCTGCCAGCGAGAGGGGCCGCAGGTGGTGTCTCGTCGTGGCATCGAAACGGAACAAAGCCAGCGCCATCGAAGCCTGGCTCGATCAGTTAAGCGAGAGCAGCACCATCTTGCCCAAATCGGCGTTGATCTGGGCAAAAACAGCAGCTGGCCGAGACGTTCAAGCGGGCCAATGGAGCTAGGGCCAGCAACTGGGAAGAGAGGCTGTTATTGTAATCACTTTGACCTGTGAGGACTCTGGTAGCAGACGGCAAAGGAGATAAAGATGCGAATAAACTATGCAATAAATAGACGCAACCTGTTGGTTAATTGATAGCCAGCGGTGGCTTAATCCGCTCGCTGGCTAGGGATTCAACAAGGCCAACCGCCCAAGGCCACTCAGGCTCTGGCAGCCGCAAAAGGTGCCAGGTATCGGATCAGAGGCTGTAGCTGCTGGGAACGGGGTTGGTGCTGCCTTTGATCCGCTTCCTCAGCTTGCGGCTGAAGCCGAAGGCAGCACCGGCGCCGAAGATCGGTAGGGGACCGGGGGCGCCATTCGCTTCATCCTCGACGACGAACGCGAGTACCGGCCCCGTTCCATTGTTCCCCTTCAGGGGCCGGGACGAGCGAGTGCGAGCGTTGAGTCAGCCCAGCCCTTGACGGCAAACTGATTCCCGCTTGCATCTCATCAGGAGACTGCTTGCGATGACCACCGCGCCTGCGGGAATTTCAGGAGCTGACTGGTTGGCGACGCCACCCAGTGTCAGGTCGCTGATCCTTTCTCAGCAGGAGGAGATTCGGGTGTTGCGTCAAGAGAATGAACAGATGCGTCAACAGCTCACCGCCCTGGCTGCCGAGCTGGCCAGCCTGCGGGAGCGCATCGGCCGTAATTCGCGTAACTCGTCCAAACCACCCTCCAGCGACGGCCAGGGCTTCAAAACGCGCATCCCGCGCAAAGGCAGTGGCCGCAAGCGGGGTGGCCAGCCAGGCCATCCCGGAGCCGGGCCAGAGCTGCTGCCAGTGGAACGCTGCGAGGAGTCCCATGATCATCTGCCTGAAACCTGTCGCCGCTGCGGCCACCCACTGTCGGGAGTGGATCCGGCGCCCCACCGCCATCAAGTGATCGACATCCCGCCGATCC
>JBIIJV010000126.1:0-7962 GCA_044233545.1 Cyanobium sp. | reverse complement strand
CCAGACCCCGACCAGTGCGGCCCGGACCGGTACGGCTCCCACCGCTGCGGTCCAGAACCGGGCTGGCCGCGCTTCAGGATCGGCGGTACCGGCGGTGCCGGCTGCAACGGCCGCTGCCTATACGAGCACCCGGGAGATCCGTCTGGAATTGGGCAAGCGCACCATCAGCCTGGTGGACAATGGCCAGGTGCTGGGTAAATGGCCGGTGGCCATCGGCGACCCCGCCACCCCCACCCCCACGGGTCGATTTACGGTGCGCAACAAGGTCGTTAATCCCCAGTACCAGAGCACCAAGACCGGTAGAAATAATCCCACCATCGGCCCCCTCGGCCCCCTAGGTGATCGCTGGCTGGGCTTCCACACCACCGCCAAAGACCAGTTCGGCATCCACGGCACTCCCCCGGCCTGGGAGCAGTGGGTAAAGACGCGCGCTGCCGTCTCCGCCGGCTGCGTCCGCATGTTGGGTCCCCATGTCCGCCAGCTGTTTGACCAGGTGGAAGTGGGTACGCCGGTGATCGTCACTCCCTGAGTTCTGCTGGGGCCGTCGCGATTGGCTGCGGCCCAGCTCGCTCCAGTTACAACCTCCAGCTCCAGCTCCAATCCAAATCCGAAGAGATTCTGGCGATTGGCCCTGGTTCGGTGTTTAACCCAAGACTTCCGCGTAAGCTTTTATACCTGTTACAAGCCCAGGTGTCCCGCATTGGCGCCCCCTAGTCCTATGGCTCCAGACCCTTTCCCCAGCAGATACACCACCGATCAGCTCAACAGCACCGCCTTGAAGTGGGGCAGCGATGGCGAGCTTTCAGACCTCGACCTGCAGCGCATCCTGGGTTTGCTCTCTCAGGTTGATCCTGTGGCCAGGGCCTTGGTGGGAAGCGATTGCTCAGAAATGGCCTCCTGAAGGTTTTGGCGGGCCAGGGCAATGGCCAAGCCATCCCGACTTGCTAACCCCCGCAACGCATCCAGTCCCAAGCCGCTTGAAGGCAGCCCCCGAGGTAGAGGTCCGGCCATACCGGCTGTCACGGCGAAAACAGGCACCTGACGGATGCCTTGAGGATTCAGCTGATCTTCCAGATCATCGAGATGGGCCGAATCCGCTAGCCAGACCAGATCGTTGCGGCGGCATTCGCCCAAGCTCAGTGGCTTGCCCCTTTGGTTCGCGGCGTTGAGGGCCTGCTGGATGTCGGCGAGGGTGACGATGCCCACCACGTTGATTTCGGCTTCATCCACCACCAGCAAACAGTGGCCATGGGCGGCAATCAATTCGCTCAGGGCCGTTGCCGCCGGGGTTTGGGTCGGCAAAACCAGCGGCGCCTCCGGTTCCAGCGCCTCAATCACGTTTAAGGCCGCCAGCCGCTCCCGCCGCCGTTCTTCGTTGCGGTCGGCTCCCAGCAGGGTGGTGGGTTTGACGCTTTGCCAGCGGTCGACAAGGGCCGCACTCAGGCCCGCCGCCGCCATCAACGGCAACACAATCCTGATGTCCCGGGTCAGTTCGAATAACAGCAGCAGGGCGGTCAAGGGGGCCCTGACGCTGCCGGCCAGCACCGCCGCCATGCCCACCATGGCGTAGGCGGGGGCTTCAGCCACCGGCAAGCCCAGCCCCCCTTCACCCAGCAGCTGGCCATAAACGCTGCCCAGGGTGGCCCCCAAAAACAGGGCCGGGGCGAAACCGCCGCCCACGAATCCGCTGGCATTACTGACGCTGGTCGCCAGTAATTTCACCACCAGCAAGCTCGCCAACGTGATCAGGGGAATGCCCTGATCACTGCCCAGCAGGGCCTCAATCGTGTCGTAACCAACGCCCAGCACCTGGGGAAAGGCCAGGGCCATGGCCCCCACCGACGCCCCCCCCAGGGCGGTGGCCAGGCCCGGCGGCAGTTTTTCCAGCAGCCGTTGCACACTGCCATTTCGGCCGGCCGCCATCAGCTTGATCAGTGCCAGTGACATCAGGCTGGCCAGCACCCCTAAACCCAGGTACAGGGGCAGTTCCAGCGGCGAGCGCACCTCATAGGCCGGCAGCCGCAGGATCGGCTCATCCCCCAGCAGCAATTGGGTCACCAGGGCTGAGGCCACCGCCGCCACCAGCACGGCCCTCAGGTTGGGTCGGGTGGCGCTGGTATTGGCATTGCCTTCGAAGGCAAAAAACACCCCCGCAATCGGGGCCTTGAAACCCGCCGCTAGACCAGCGGCCACCCCAGCAGCTACCAATGTCTGCTGGGATTGGGGCGACAGGCGCCCAAGGCGGGCCCACCACAGTCCCAAATTGCCGCCACTTTCGACGCTGGGGCCTTCAGGTCCCAGGGAGGCGCCACTGCCAAGGCTTAGGGCTGCCGTCAACAGGCGCAGCAGCGGTGGAACGGGCGCCGGATCTTCGGAGCCCTCGGCCATGGCCATCAGG
This sequence comes from Cyanobium sp., assembly GCA_044233545.1. Classification (GTDB taxonomy): domain Bacteria; phylum Cyanobacteriota; class Cyanobacteriia; order PCC-6307; family Cyanobiaceae; genus Cyanobium. The sequence continues at coordinate 5,564 of JBIIJV010000126.1, read as the reverse complement.
CTGGGCACGCCCGGTCCCAGGGGGCCGCCGAAGCGGCGCAACACCCCAACGGCCAGGCCCCCCAAAGTGGGCACCACCACTACCGGCCAGAGGGCCAGCCAGTCAGGGGCCGTAGGCCCGGGCGGCGGCAGGGGCGCCGGGGCCGGGACAGGGGGAGTTCCGGTCAGAAAACCGATGCTGCCGAGACCGAGTTGCAGCAGGGCCTTGAGCGGTGTAGCTGAATCGTGGGCCGGGGGAGGGGGCAGGGTCACTGGCGCCACCGGCACCTGGGCCTGAGCGGCTACCGCCACCGGGGAGCGGCTGATCTCCAGCAGCCCCTCGACAAAGGGGCCAAATAGATAGTTGTTGAGGAAATCGAGGACCTCATGGAAGGCCACGATCGCCAAACCGGTGCTGATCCCTACCAGGGCGGCCCAGGCCAGCAGGGTCCACTCAAAGGGAAAACCCTGGGCGTTTGGCCGCCGGTCGGTGTTGGGCTGCAGGGGCGGGCGTCGGTTCTTGGCGGGCAGTGCAGCCCTGATCACCGTGACGGCGCCGAGGCTAGGCTTCGCTGCCCCGGCCCCGGCCTCAGGCTTCGGGTCGGACGGTGGCAAAGATCTCCTCCAGAATCGTGCCGGCTCCCTGGGCCCTCAGGCTATGGGCCAGGGCCACCCCGATCGCCTCCGGATCGGTCTGATCGCCGCGGGCCTCATCGCGAATCAGGCGTTGACCATCCAGGCTGGCCACCATGCCCGTCAGCACCAAATCATCGCCTTCAAAGCGGGTGTTGACGCCGATGGGCACCTGACAGCCCCCCTCCAGTTCCCGCAGGAAGGCCCGTTCCGCCAAGCAGCGCCTGGCGGTTGGCAGGTGTTCCAACACCTTGATTTGGCTTAGCACGGTGGCATCGCCTTGGCGGCATTCAATGCCCAGGGCACCCTGGCCCACCGCATGCAGGGAGATGGAGGGGTCAATGCGTTCGTGGATGCGGTCGGCCAATCCCAAGCGCTCCAGCCCCGCCGCCGCCAATATCAGACAGTCATAGGCGCCGGAATCCAGTTTTTCGAGGCGGGTGATCACATTGCCCCGCACATCCTTGAAGACCAGTTGGGGAAAGTGGTGCCGCAATTGGGCCAGGCGCCGCAACGAGCTGGTGCCTACCACGGCCCCGGCCGGCAGGGTGGCCAGGCTGAGCTGGCGATGGCGTTCATGAACTACCAGGGCATCCGCCGGATCCTCCCGCTCGGTGATGCAGCCCAACATTAAGCCTTCGGGCAGGTTGGTGGGCAGATCCTTGAGGCTGTGGACGGCGATATCCGCCTGATTCACCAGCATTTGGGCTTCCAATTCCTTTGTGAAAAGCCCCTTGTCGCCAATCTTGGCCAGTGCCACATCCAGAATTTTGTCGCCCTGGGTGGCCATGGCCTCAATGCTGATCCCCAGATTCGGATGGGCCTCCAACAGCGCCTCTCGTACCCAGTGGGTTTGCACCATGGCCAGCTGGCTGCGGCGGGAGGCGATGCGCAGGGAGGAGCTGGTCATCAGGGGGCGGAAGGGCAGGCGGATCTGCCGTCAGGCTTGGCCAGCCTAGGCATCGGCGGGATCGCCAGCCAGGCCTTACGCCGCGAAGAGATCGAGGGGTAGAGGTCCCCAGGTCCCTTCCACACTGGGATCCTCGCTGTGGTGGCCGGTGATCAACAGGCCTTCGCCCAGACCGTCCTCCTGGCGCAACAAATAGCTGCCGGTGCGCTGGTTTCCCTTGAGAAACACCGACTGGCCAGCCGCGATGGCGGCGGGTTCGCTGGCCGCCGCCAGGGCGGACCAGCCCAGGCCCAACTCCAACGCCCGTAAGGCTCCTACCGCCTCCGCTTCCCCCGGAGCCATCACCCCCACGGTGAACCACTGACAGCGGGCCAGGGCCTGGGCCAGTTCCTGCTTCAGCTGTTGACGTTGCTCCAGGTTCAGCGTTGGGGCGGTCCTCAGACCCCGCAAGCGATCCAGATTCAGGGTCTCGCCAGCGGGCTCCTGGCCGAGGGCAGCGGAAGAAGCAGTGGGGGCCAAGGCAAATACTTGCAGTGCTCCCATGATGGGGGGTCATGGGGCGCTGCCTGGTCCAGGCTCCCCTTGCTACCCCTCAGCTTTGGCGGTTGCGACGCGAGCGCCAAAGTGCCAGACAGACCGTGAGCCAAGCGGTGCCCACCGCCCCGCCGGCCAGCAGGTCGCTGGGCCAATGGGCCCTGGCCACTAGGGTGCTCATCCACACCAGGGTGATCCAGGCGCTGGCGGTCACCACCAGGGGGCGCCGCAGATGGGGATAGTGGGCGGCCAAGATCGTCACCATGGCGAAATAAAAGGCAATCGATCCGGCCGCATGGCCACTGGGGAAGCTGTGTCCCTCCACCACCAGGAGCTTTTCGGGGGGCCGGGAACGGTCAAACAGGGGTTTAAGCACTAGATCCACGATCGCCAGAATGCCTCCGGTGGATAGCACCAGCAGTCCGAGGTCGCGCCACCAGCGATTCAGGGCCAGATAGGCCAGGGATGCCGCCACGAGCAGGCCTGTAAAGCCGACACCGCTGAGTAGATACACCTTGAGCAGGCCAGCCCGCAGGCCCCCTGGCAACCAGTCGTGCAGCCCGTCCAGCAGGAAGCTGTCCAGGGCTGGGGCCGCCTCCCCCTTAAGTAAAACGGCGAGGGTTGCCACCAGGGTGATACAGAAGGTCACCAGGGTCAGATCCTGGGATCTCAGCTCCAGTTTCATGGGTTGCCTGTCCTTGGCGGGGTAAGGCGCCAGAGCTCCTGCTCGCCCCGACGGGCCAGCTGCTGCACGACAGCAGCGGGGAGACGCAGTCGCTCAAGCTGGCGACGATCGCCCAGGAGGCGGATGGAGGACGGCCGCTGGCTGGGGCCCTCTTGACCGGGCTGGCTGTCGTTGAGGTTGTCCTGCAATTCGTCGCGCCCGGAGACGAAACGGGCTGTTTCGCCGCCGTAAAACAAGGTGCTGTAGCGCATGGTGCCCACCACCCAGAGCGGTTCGCCGGGGCGGGCCAGGCGGCGGGCCTCCAGGGCCAGCTGCCGGGGTGGGGCCTGCCGTTCCCGATCCAACAGGGGCCCCAGGGGGGCGATGACGAGGGCCAACAGGCCCGCGAAGCCGACCAAGTTAGGGAGGTAGAGCAAGCGTCCCTGGCCCCGCACCAGCAGCCAGGCACTGGCCAGCGCCATGGCTGCCAGGAGAGCCGCCAGCCGCAGCGGCAGGCCGGAGCTGGCCAGGGCGGCGCCAAAATTGGGGTAGGCGGGGTCCGTTGCCGCCCAACGGGGAGCCTGGACGCTGGCCAGGGCCAGGCCCGCCAACAGAGCGGCCTGGATCCAACCAGCGGCGCTGATGGGCCAACCACTGATGGGGCGGCGGCGCTGCTGCTGGCCATCGGCGGGCCACGGCCGCCAGTACAGGCCCACCAGCAGGCTGGCTGCCGGCAGGGCCGGCAGGATGTAGCCGGGCAATTTGGTGGCGGCCGCCGAAAAGAAGGCCACCACCAGGCCTAACCACAGCACCAGAAAGAGCTGCAGCTCATCGCCGGGATCGCCCGCTGCAGTGCTCCGACGCAGACTCCACCAGCGCCCGCGACCGATCAGGGCCGCCGGCAGAAAGAAGGTCCAAGGCAAGAGCAGTAGCAGCAGCCAGGGCAGGTAGAACCAGGGGGGGCCCGGGTGGTCGTAGAGCACGCTGGTGAAGCGCTTCAGGTTGCTGAAGCCCAAAAAACCATTCAAAAAGGCGCCGCCATTGGCCTCGGTGGCCGCGCTATGCCAAGGCAGCACAACCCCGAGAAACAAAAGCAGCATCGCCAGCAGGTGAACCGGTCGGGCCCAGCGTTGCCAGTGGCCTCGCCAGGTGAGGAAGACCCCGATCACCAAGGCCGGCAACAGCACGCCCACGGGCCCCTTGGCCAGCACGGCGATGCCGCTGAACAGGGCCAGGGCGATACGGCCCAAGGGTTCCCAGAGTCGATGGCCTGCCTGCCGATGGCTGATCAGAAAGCCGAAGAGCGCCAGGCTGATGGCACTGGCCAGAAACATGTCCGTGGTGGCGGCGCGCCCCCAGCCGATCCAGCCTGGGGTGGTGGCCAGCACCCCCGCCGCCACGCAGGCGCGGATCAGCCGGGAGCGGGGTGCTTCCTGGGCCGATCCCCACAGATAGACCAGGCCACAGGCCGCCATCACGGTGGCTGTCGCGGCCAGGGCTACCGGCAGGCGCGCCGCCCATTCCGTGGGCCCGAACCAGCGGAAACTCTGGGCCACCATCCAGTAGCCCCAGACGGGGTAATCGAAGAAGGTCTGGCCGTTCCACCAGGGGGTCACCCAATCGTTTCGCAGCACCATCTGGTGGGCGACTTCGACGAACAGGGCCTCGGTCTTGTCCATCAGCCCCAGGCTGCCGAGGCCATTGAAAAAAGCCAGCCAGCACAGGCTAAAGAGCGTGAGCAGGGGCAATAGGGCCCCCAGGGGAGCCAGGGGGGCCGGCCGGGGGCGGGCTGCAGCGGTGCTGGGTACAACCCACGGGCCCTGGCCAGGTCTGGGATCAGCCGGCATCGGCCAGAGTACTTAGCGAGCTTTTAACTTACGCCCACAGGCTCAGGCAAGTCCTGCCCTGGGTGGCTGTTACCAGGGCGTGGCCCACGCAGGAATATCGCAGCAGAAACTTGAAGAGGCGGAGTACTTCTAGAAGAAGTCTACGGGTAACCTACTTGCCCTACTTGATATATTCCTTCAAGACGCCATTGCGATTGGGATGGCGTAGTTTCCGCAGGGCCTTGGCTTCGATCTGGCGAATGCGCTCTCGGGTTACATCAAAGATCTGGCCAATTTCCTCAAGGGTTTTCATCCGACCATCATCGAGGCCGTAGCGCAGGCGCAGCACATCACGCTCGCGGGGGCTGAGGGTGGCCAGGACACCCTCCAGGTCTTCGCGGAGAAGATTTTTGGCGACATCTTGTTCGGGGTTTTCGATGTCTGCCTCGATGAAATCACCCAACCTGGAGTCTTCCTCTTTGCCGATAGGGGTTTCGAGGGAAATGGGTAGCTGGGCCGATTTAGCGATGAAGCGCAGCTTCTCAATGGTCATCTCCATGCTTTCGGCAATTTCCTCCTCGGTGGGTTTGCGGCCAAATTCCTGGGAGAGGGTCTTAGTTGTTTTCTTAATCCGAGAGATGGTTTCGTAGAGATGGACCGGCAGGCGGATGGTGCGGCTCTGGTCGGCGATGGCGCGGGTAATTGCTTGGCGAATCCACCAGGTGGCGTAAGTGGAAAACTTATATCCTTTCTCGTGGTCGAATTTTTCGGCGGCGCGAATCAGGCCGAGGCTGCCTTCTTGAATCAGGTCTTGGAAAGAAAGACCACGATTCATGTATTTCTTAGCAATGGAAACAACCAAACGCAGGTTGGATTGCACCATCTTTTCCTTAGCCCGTCGCCCCAGCATCAACCGGCGCCGGAATTTGATCAGGGGCATCTCTAAAAGAGCCGCCCATTCTTTCGTGTCGGGATAATGGCCGTGGTCGGTTTCAAACTGGGTGGCCAGTTCCTCCAGC
>JBIIJV010000125.1:0-8109 GCA_044233545.1 Cyanobium sp. | reverse complement strand
TGCCCTGGGCCTGAGTCCGGCACTGGCATAGGCCAGGGTGAGGTTGGGCGAGGCGGGTAATGGCCCACTGATTTTTGAGGCCGGCGGAGGTGCCTGCCATGGCGTCGCCAGATGCAGGGCATCGCCGGCCAGATGGCCATAGATCGCCGCGTCGCTGAGAGGTTGCAACTGCCGGTGCTGTCGCCAGGCCGGTTGGGCCGGCAGTGCTCCACTTTCCCTGAACCGCCTTAGGTTGAGGTTTCTCCTGCCGCAGGGCTCCCATGCTCACCCTGCCCCGCACGCTCAGCCTCACGCCTGCCCTGTTCGCATAGGTGTGTGCGGCCAACCCGGCGGCAGCACGGGTGTGCGCAACCATACTCTCGGGGCCCTGCTGTGGCTTGCGATCGAGCAGAGCCGCCTACCCCTGAGGCTCTTCGACAGCTGCGCCGGCTTCCTGCTTGCCGATGGCTTCGTACGCAGCCCCGCACGCCAGCATCGTGCGGACAGAGCGCTGGCAGGCGTTGAGCGAGGCCGAACGGGATGGTTTCCCGCCCCTCTGCCCCGCTCTGGTGGTGGAGCTGGCCGTCTACATGGCCAATGGAGCCAGTTTGGGTTGGCTGTTGCTGCCGCAAAGCCGCACCGTGGAGGTGTGGAAGGCAGGAGCAGCCGAAACAGCCCACCACTCTCCCCTGGTGATAACCGATCCGGCACGGCTGGAGGCGGGCCCCGAGTTTCCGGGCCTGGTGATCGAACCGCGTCGGATCTGGGGGGTCTGAGGGCTATATCAACGGCCGCCCCTACTCCGGGCTAATCGCAGCCCGATTGGGATGCGCAACCCTGCCGAACTTGTGTAGCACCACGAACATCTGGTTCGCGGACCCGCAAACCACGGGTACTGTTGTGGCTCCATTACTTGAAACCCTATGCTGCCACTGGGTTCAGTCAAGGTGCCCAAGCGCCTCTTGGCGTGGTTTGCGGAAAACCGAAAGGGAACTGGGCTTGGCTCTCGGAACCTTCCAGTAAAGAGTTAGCATACATGGGGTGGCACATGATTTGCAATGAACACTCCTCACGTATTCATCTCGTATTCGCACGATTCGCCTGAGCACTCAGAATGGGTGCGCCGGCTTGCGACTGAATTGCGAAATTGCGGAGTCGATGCGTTTCTGGATGTGTGGGATATCCGCCCCGGCGACAACTTCGTTCAGAAGATCAAATCAGCAATCGCGTCTGCTGACCACTGCATTGTTGTATGCACGCCAAGATACCGCCAAGTCGCTGAAAAGCGCAGGAGTGGAGGTGTCGGCTACGAGGGTGAGTTGATCCGCGATGCATTCAATGAAAGATCAGAGCGACATCCTTGGCTGTTGCCAATTGTTCGCGCGGGAGAAGGAAGAGACGCCCTACCAGATTGGCTTGTCGATCGCGTCTACATTGATTGGCGGGATGACAAACTTTTCCAGCAACATCTTGACAAATTGCTGCAAGCGATTTTCCGGCTTCACAAACCATCGAGTGAACCGGAGTTTCCGTACAAGGGCGAGGCTCCGCAAAAATCCGAAGAAACGCTCACGATTGACACAAACCTCGATGATTTCGATTCGGAAAAACTCGTGAAGCTACGCGAGTTGTTGAAATCTTATCTCGGAAAAGGGATCACTATCACGGAGGTGAATCTTGGATAGTAAACCTATTTCAATAAACTTAGCAGTCAGTCAAGCCGAACAACTGCTCAAACTTCTTCAATCCGGTCTCCTTGATGGAAGCGGAATTGAACAAATCAAGGGGTTTCGTGAGGCGACCATATTGTCAATTCTCCGACATAAACGTGATGCCGAAGATTTTGACGTTTTTCTTTGCCATAACAGCGTAAACAAGGCTCAAGTGAAACGAATCGGCGAAAAACTGAAAGCATATGGCCTCTTACCGTGGCTGGATGAATGGGAATTACGTCCTGGCGTTCCTTGGCAGCGAACACTCGAAAAGCAGATTAAGTCGATTAAGGCAGCGGCTGTCTTTGTCGGTGAAGACGGTCGCGGGCCATGGCAAGAACTAGAAATTGCTGCGTTTATTCGTCAATTCGTTAGCCGTAATTGCCCAGTCATACCCGTACTTCTTAGATCTTGTTCTTCAGAACCGGATCTGCCAACATTTCTTGAAGGGATGAACTATGTAAATCTGGCAAAACGCAAACCGGATCCAATAGAACAACTTATTTGGGGAATTACCGGTATTCATCCCGAATCGCAATCATATATGAGAGCTAGCAAACCGTTGCTCATGTAGCCGCTGAACGCGCTGGTTCTGTAATCGATGACACTCATTGCGGCACAGTGAACGATTACGATAGGAATTGATTCTCTAAATCTCGAAATACCACCATGGGAAACAGGCCAAGCCCAGAAGACATAACAAAGATACATGCCGAGATTAACCAATGCATAAATCAGAGACTTACCATTCAAACGTCTCTTGTAGCTCTATTTGGGGTAGTGATCGGCTTGTTAGTAAGTGGGCTCACTGCTATCTCTCGTAAAAAAAATGATTCATTCATCCGAGCCCAGCCTATTTCGTTCTTGCTGCCTTCAGCAATGCTCACCGTAACAATTATTCTGCTTGAATATAACCAAGGGATACTGAGGAGCATGCATGTATTGTCCACCTACCTGGAGTGCACAGGTGCCTCGATCTGGGAAAAGCATTACCAACAGTTTTCAAAGTCTCGAAGACATGTTACGCATGACCACCACTCATTACATGTATTTTTGATAGTAGGCTTATTGACTATTGCCATACCTCCATTATATCTGGCATTTTTTCCTCCTGACTACGACAATCCCCAGATAAAAATTACAATCTCTATATTTATAGTAGCAACTAGTTGGTTTTTGAGCTGTTTTTGGAGTGCCTGGAAGAACAGGTATCTCGAGAAATATCGCACAAGTGTGATGGATCGATGGAGGAGCATCCTGGCCAACCCTAGCGAGCGTGTCGAAAACGTTGACTTGATAGAGGACAGGTTGATTGTTTACATGGCTGATAAACGATCTATCTCCGTCCCCTTGGCTTGGTTCCCAAGGCTTTTGCATGCAGCGTCTCAGGAGCGTGACAACTGGGAGATTTCTGGGGCTGGCTACGGAATTCACTGGCCGGATATTGATGAATACATAAGTCTGGAAGACCTTCTACGCGGAGTGCCAGTGCCCCAGTCATAGCCGTTGGTCAGCTAACAACGCCATGCACCTGAGCCGCCGGCGTAAGGATCTCTTCTTCGTCGATCTCACTCTGGGGCCTGGTGATGGCCAGCGTCAGCTGTGCACAAAGCCCATCCTGGCTACGCTGGAGAAACAGAGCTCTAGCGAGATGCCTACAATCCTGCGAAGCGGGCCTTATAGGGTCTATTTCTACAGTCACGAACCGAACGAGCCGCCTCATGTTCATGTTGATCGTGAAGGCGAACGAGCTACGGGAGGTTGAGCGGCTTGTCAGAAAGCATGGTAAGAGTTTCATGGCTAATCCGGGTGAGCGCGTCACGAACGTAGCTTCTACTGAAGACAATCTGATCGTCGAGCTTGCAGACGGAAGATCAATCTCGGTGCCCTTGACTTGGTATCCCCGTCTTCTCCATGCCTCGCAAGATGATCACGATCATTGGGAAGCGGCTGGTGCCGGTTTTGGGATTCACTGGCCAGCAATCGATGAGGATTTAAGCGTGGAAGGTCTTCTTCGTGGAGCACCTGCGCCTCGCGTGAGAGTGGTGAGCAGCTAACAAGCCCTTCGAGTGGACAGGGCAGCAAAAGTTCTGCTGCTACCCCACCCCCACCAGCCACCGGCTCCCCACCCCCAGGGCCAACGGCACCAGACTCACCACCAGCCAGGGCCGCCAGGCCTGCCGCAGCAATCGCCGCAGCAGCAGCACCGAGCCGCCCACTCCCACCAGCAGCACCAGGCTTTGGCAGAAGCTGATCACATGGGGATCGGCGCTCCAGGCCCGCTTCCGTCATGCACAAGCCGAGGTGCTGGGCTAACAGGGCGGCCCAGAGCAGGGGCAGCAGGGGAACAGGCTGACGCTCCAAAAGTCTGATGCCATTAACGTTGAGGTCTAAAAGCAGCCTCATTCCTGGCCATGGCAGCCGAACTGGGCGAACTGATCACTATCACTCCAGGTGTTCGCAGCGGCAAGGCTTGCGTGAAAGGCACCCGGATCACGGTGTCAGATGTTCTGGGCTATTTGGCCAGCGGCATGAGCCAGGAGGAAATCCTGCTCGACTTTCCCGATCTAAAAGCTGAACACATTCGGGCCGTTCTACGCTATGCGGCAGAGCGCGAGAAAAGGCTCAGCGAGCTGACGATCGCCTGATTTGTTAGCAATGTCTAGACAATTGCTGTTTGATGAAAACCTGAGTCCGAGGCTGCCAGCGCTTCTAAGCGACCAGTTTCCAGGCAGCAGGCACGTCCGCGATGTTGGACTTAGGGGGGCAACGGATCAGGACATCTGGAACTTTGCAGCTGCTGCCGACTTCACAATCGTGACGAAAGATGATGATTTTCGAGGACTTAGCCTACTACGCGGTGCGCCACCAAAGGTGATTTGGCTTGTAATTGGCAACTGCACTACGCGTGAAATTCTGCAGGTTCTTACGGATAATGATGCTTCTCTATTCAGCTTCATCATCGAGCCCAGCACGGCCTTGCTCGCCCTCCGCAAGGGTTGAGGGTGGTCCCATGATCTGCTTACAAGGCGGCGACCAGTCTGGTGTTATTGGTCTGCCACCCCCTGAACTGGAAAGCAGCGGCCCCTGCCGCGGCTTGCTGGTGTACACCAAATCCGAGCAAGCCCGGGGCTTCTACGAACACTTGCTACCTGATTTCGAGCGTTCACCCACCGATTCGCAGCAACTGTTGCTGCTGCTGCTCAATGACATCCGCCGCACGCTGGGCTCGCGGCCGCGTTGATAGGCTTTCGTTAACACGTCATCGCTTTGACGCGGGGCAGGGGCCGACATCCGTTCGATTCAGGAGCTGCACCACCAGAGCGACTTGAGAACCACTACTATCTATAACTAAAAACTCAATCTCGAAAAGGTAATATCAAAAGTATTGCAAATCGGCTCTCTGCTTAGACAAGCGCTGAGATCAAGATCGGGACGGGAAAATGTGGCCAAGCTTGTAGTGTTGTGCGGATCAGCCCATCATGCTTTGCCGGACCTGCCCCATCCCTGAGAAGCCTTGCAGCGCAATCTCTTTACGGCATCAATGGGTGCTGGTCTTGGCGTGATAAGCTGAACAAAAATTGGGGTATATGATATGTTATGATAGTTAATGATACATCGTTAGGCCTCAGCTTGGAGCCTTGCATGATCTATGACGTCTTCATCAGCCACGCCAGCGAGGACAAAGAAGGTGTAGCCAGGCCTCTTGCCAGACACCTTGAAGCCTTGGGGCTTCGCGTCTGGCTTGACGAGTGCGTACTTACCCTGGGAGACAGCCTCCGGCGCAAAATTGACGCTGGCCTAGGAGCCTGTCGCACATAACCCCACCGCCCACTTCTCCACAGACGGCCTCAAATCTGCCCAGATCCCAGTGACAGCAATGGATCCGGGCGAGAGAATGGGGTATGAGTAAGCCCAAAACCTTCCGTCCCTGGAACCCTGAGCAGACGTTGCTGCTGCCGCCCTCGCCGGTGGAGTGGCTGCCGGCGAACCATCTGGTGTTCTTCCTGCTGGACATGGCCGCCGAACTGGATCTCTCGGCGATCTATGCGGTCTACGAGGCGAGGGATCCCCGCGGGGTCAAGGCCTATGAGCCGAGGATGATGGTCGTGTTGCTTTTGTACGCCTACTGCGTCGGCATCCCCTCTTCCCGGCGGATCGAGCGGGCCTGCTGGGAGGATGCCGCCTTCCGCGTGCTCACCGGCAACCAGCAGCCGGACCACAGCCGGATCAGTGATTTCCGCCTCGTTCATCTCGATGCATTGGCGGGCCTGTTTGTGCATGTGCTGAGGCTGTGCCAGAAGGCGGGCCTGGTGAGCCTGGGCAACGTGGCCCTCGACGGCACCAAGGTCAAAGCCAATGCCTCCAGGCACAAGGCCATGAGCCACGAGCGGATGCTCAAAACTGAGGCCCAGCTGGAAGCGGAGATTGCAGCGCTGCTGCGCAAGGCCGAGCTGATCGACGCCCAGGAAGACGCGCGCTACGGCAAGGGCAAGCGTGGCGATGAGCTGCCCAAGGAACTGCAGCTCCGCCAGGATCGACTGGACGCCCTGCGCAAGGCGAAAGCGGAGCTGGAGGCGGAGGCCGCCGCCGATCATGCCCGCCGCCGTGAGCAGCAGGCCCGCGCTGCAGAAGAGCAGGCCGCTGAGGCGGCTGCCCAGGCAGCCGACGCCGAGGCAGCAGCGGCGGCTGACAACGACGAGGCCGATGCCGAGAGCGAGGCTGCTGCTCGGGCCCTTGCCAAAGAGGCGCAACAGGCGGAGCGCCGGGCCCGCAGTGCCCGAGGGCGGGCGGAGCTGGCCCGCAAGCTGGCGATCGACAAGGCCCAGACCGCAGGCCTCTCAACCCCGGATCCACTGAGCAGCATGGACCCGTTGGCAATGCCCAGCCGCAACCTGCCCACCACTCCCGGCGGCGATCCGAAAGCCAACGCCCAACGCAATTTCACTGATCCAGACAGCCACATCCTCAAAGGTGGGGACGGCTGGATCCAGGGCTACAACTGCCAGGCGGCGGTCGATGGCGACCACCAGATCATCGTGGCGGTGGGGGTCAGCAACCAGGCCAGTGATGCGCCCCATCTGCAGCCCATGGTGGAGCGGATCGTGGCCAACACCGGCCAGCTGCCTGAGAAGCTGATCGCCGATGCGGGCTACTGCAGCACAGGCAACATCGAGGCCAGCGAGCAGCGGGAGCTGGATGCCTACCTCTCCACCAGCCGGCAGGAGCACGGCAAGCGGCCCCGGCCCTCGCGGGGGCCAGCCCCCAGGGATCTGGATGCACGGGGCCGGATGGACCGCATACTCCGATCCAAAGCCGGCCAGGCGATCTACGCCCTGCGCAAAACCATCGTTGAGCCGGTGTTTGGGCAGATCAAGGGAGCACGCGGGCTGGATCGCTTCCTGTTGCGCGGCCTGGAGAAGGTGAACGGAGAATGGGCCCTGATGGCCATCACCCACAACATCGGCAAGCTGCACAGAGCAGAGGTTGCAACCGCCTGAGGGAGCGGCCACCGCCCAGGCCCGCTCAGTCCCGGGACTGAGAGCAGCGCTCAGAACTCCCCACAAGGAGAGGGACAAGAGGGGCTGTGCCTACGAAAATGTGCGACACGCTCCTAGCCCAATCAACATTCGACGTAGTTGTGCTTAGCCCTGCCTTCTTCGCGAAGGAGTGGCCTAACAAAGAGTTGGATGGGCTCGTGGCGCGAGAGGATGGAGGCAACAAGGTAGTGTTACCCGTCTGGCATAACCTGAGCGCGTCTGAAGTCGCACTATACTCTCCATTGTTGGCAGGCAAGATTGGAGTTTCAACGTCCCGCGGCCTTTCGCACGTCGCCTCGAGCGTGCATCAAGCCATCATGCACTCAACAACTAGTGAAACCTCGGCGGAATCACGACTCGTCTCAATCGAAGGCGAACGCTTGGCGAGCATACGGCGAAGTATGCTAAGCTCCAATTCATCGCGGGAGCTCCGCCGCTCCACGTACGAACTTGAAGATCACTTGAATCGATACCCGAGCTCGGTGGGAGCACGGGAGCTGAACGATCAATTGAAGGTTGCGTTACGACGCGCGGAAGCCCAAGAGAGTCCCGATATTGTCCATCCTAGGTCCCAATCATCCCAAATGCCCGACTTCAGGTTGCGCTCACACCCTCGCGGCATCTTTAGGTTGGTAGCCGTTGGGTTGGTGGTCGGAATTTTGATCTACGTTGCGCTAAAACTTCTTGGCGTGCTATAGGTAACAACGAGGCTGCGGCTTAACCCTTCCTACAAGCGGGCCGGCCTTCGGCCAGCCGCTTAAGTTAAACGTTAGCCGTAAGAACATGTCGTCCACGAACACCATCCATCTAAGCCTGTTGGACAACAGCCACGCATTCCTGCGTGAAGCTGTCCGCAAGGCATTGGCGGCTCAGACAGA
>JBIIJV010000180.1:0-6100 GCA_044233545.1 Cyanobium sp. | reverse complement strand
ATCAGGCCCGTCCCCTGCGCCTGAGCTTGGCAGGAGTGTTTCTGGAGTTGCCGGTGCCTCCTTATGTAGTGGCCGAATGGCTCCGCTTGCCGGATTGGGGGCCAGGGGACCTGCCATGAACTGGCGGCCCCAGATGGATCGGGCGCTCGCCCTGGCCGCCCTCGGGGCCGGAACGACAAGCCCCAATCCGATGGTGGGGGCCCTGGTGCTGGACCATGACGGCCAATTGGTGGGCGAGGGCTATCACTGCCGCGCTGGCGAACCCCATGCTGAGGTGATGGCCTTGGCCCAGGCCTCCGGTCGGGCTCGGGGTGGCACCTTGGTGGTGACCCTGGAGCCCTGCTGTCATCAGGGCCGCACGCCCCCCTGTTGCGATGCGGTCCTGGCGGCGGGAGTGGCACGGGTGGTGGTGGCCATGGCGGATCCGGATCCCCGGGTGGCCGGCGGGGGTATCGCCCGTCTTCGGGCCGCCGGTCTGGAGGTGGTGGAGGGGGTAGCGGAGGCGGAGGCTGCCCATCTCAACCAGGCTTTTGTGCACCGGGTCCGCACTGGGCGCCCCTGGGGCCTGCTCAAGTGGGCCATGAGCCTCGACGGCCGAACGGCCCTGCCAAATGGCGAAAGTCAGTGGATCAGCGGCCCCCTGGCCCGCCAGTGGGTGCATCGGCTCAGGGGTCGCTGCGATGCGGTGATCGTCGGCGGCGGCACCCTGCGTGCGGATGATCCGTTGCTGACCAGCCGGGGCGCCCGCACTCCCGAACCCCTGCGGGTGGTGCTTAGCCGCAGTTTGGATCTGCCGCTGGCCGCGAAGCTCTTTCAGAATGACAACACCGCCACCTCTCTGGTGGCCCATGGTCCGCAGGCCTCCCTGGCGGCCCGGGAGCGGCTGGATCGTCTGGGCATCGAACGATTAGAACTGCCGCAATGCACCCCTATGGGGCTGCTCGAGAGTCTTGCTGTCCGGGGGTGCAATCAGGTGCTCTGGGAGTGCGGTCCCACCCTGGCGGCGGCCGCCGTCCGTCAGGGTTGTGTGCAGCAGGTGGCGGCCGTGATTGCACCCACCTTGTTGGGTGGTGAGCCGGCTCGCACCCCCCTGGGCTGCCTCGATCTGGCGCGGCTCGCCCAGGCTCCCCGGCTCACATCCCAGGGCTTGCATCAACTTGGCCCTGATCTGCTTTGGCTGCATGGGCTTGAGCTTGGCTCGGCGTTTTGGCCATAAAAAAGCAGACCTTTGTAGGTCTGCAATTGCTGGCTTTGGTGGTTAAGACCACTGTCCGACCAAATTTCAGTCCCGCCGACCACCGCCACCGCCCTGAAGGGCCACGATCAAACGCAGCAGGAAAACAAACAGATTGATGTAAGTGAGATACATGCCAAGGGCACCAGAGAGGTACTGGTCATCCCGGTAGGTGCGTGGCATGGTGTAGAAGTCTAAGAAAGCGGCACCGACAAATAAAATCGTCCCAAAACCGGCAATCAATAGTTCAAAGCCACCGGTGCTAAAGATTTGTGGGGCAAAGAAACTGCCCACAAATTGCACCAGCATGGCAACGATCAGGCCGAGCAGGCCCAGGCCCACCACGCCGCTCAACGCTTGTCCCACGTTGTCGCTCATGCGGCGGCCCATGGTGGAGGCAGCAACAAAAGTGATGCCCGTCGCCAGGGCGGCGGTGCCGACGGCGCCGACTCCGGCGGCGGCAACGGCATAGCTGACGATGCCGCTGAGGGTGAAACCGGTAATCAGGCTATAGGCCGAAAGCAGGGGCAAGGCGGTGGCATTGTCACCCTTGGCCGCCACATTTTGGGCGACAAAGAAAAGAATCAGATTGCCAATGAGGGCCAAGAAGAACAGCGGCATGAACAGGGCCGAGTTCGCTGCCATCAGGGAAAGTCCACCCATGACGCCAATGGCGGTCAGCACCATGCCACCACCCACATAGGGCAGGGCCTTGTTGACGACATTGGGCCCAACGAGAGCGCTGGACTGGGCCTCACGAATGGCTTGTTGGAAATTGCTGCTGGCGGGCATCTGCCGCACTTTCTCGAAGTCTTTCCATCCTGGCAGCCGTGATCGAACAACCGCCGTGGGGGCTGTGCGGATCTCCCTATTTTTTGAGACTATCGGTGCGTTTATCGGCCCTGCCGGCCCCGGTCATCCTTGCGGGCGTAGGCCTGAACCAGGCGCTGCACCAAGGGGTGGCGGACCACGTCGGCATCACTGAAGCGACAGAGGGCCACCCCCTCTACCCCACCCAGCACCTCGGCGGCTTCGATCAGGCCACTGGGCTGACCTGGAGGCAGATCGATCTGGGTGATGTCTCCGGTCACCACCATGCGCGAGTTTTCCCCAAGCCGGGTGAGGGTCATGCGCATCTGGGCGGGAGTGGTGTTCTGGGCCTCGTCCAAGATCACGAAGGAGTCGGCCAGGGTGCGGCCACGCATGTAGGCGAGGGGGGCAACTTCTATGACTCCCTTTTCCTGGAGCGCGGCGGTCCGCTCGGGCCCCAGCAGGTTGTGAAGAGCGTCGTAAAGCGGTCTCAGGTATGGATCCACCTTTTGCTGCAGGTCGCCGGGCAGAAAGCCAAGCCGTTCGCCCGCTTCTACGGCAGGCCGGGTCAGCACGATCCGCTCTACCCGCTGCTCCTGCAGAAAGCGGACGGCTTGAATCGTGGCCAAGAAGGTTTTGCCGGTGCCCGCCGGACCAATCGCCAAGGTGAGGTCATGGCGTTCAATGGCATCGATGAAGGAGCGCTGACGGGGGGTCCTGGCCCTGAGCGGCCTGCCTTGGCGGGTGGTGGTGAGCACCTGGCGAGCCAGCTCCCCATGCTCCTCTTGTTTGCCGGTATCAAGGGCCGTTAAAGCGGTCTGGAGATCTACAGCCGCAATCGGTTCGCCGGATTCCCAGAGGGGTTTGAGGCTTGAGAGCACCGCATGGGCCCGGGTCACTTGGGATTCCCGGCCTTGGATTCGCAAATCCAGGCCATAAAGAACCAGGCTGGTGCCAGTAAGGGCTTCTAGCCTTCGCAAATTGGCCTCTGATGGGCCGGCAAGAGCTACAGCTGCCTCAGGGGAAGGCAGGCTCAAGGTGGTGAGGCCGTTCAGGCTTCGACAGCCTCTTCGGCTTCAACGGTGTCAGGTGCAGAGGCAGCTTCGAGAGCAGCTGCTGCTGCTTCAGCATCTTCGGCTGCCTTCGCTGCGGCTGCGGCTTTGGCATCTGCTTCCGCCTTGACTGCGGCGGCGGCTTCGGCGGCTCGGGTTGCCGCTTGCTTGAGTTTGCCGATGACTTCTGCGGGTCGGATTCGCTTCTCGACGAGTCCGCCTTTTTCAAGTAGGGCTCGCACAGAATCAGTCGGTTGGGCGCCTTGGCTCAGACGCAGACGGATTGATTCGGTGTCGAGTCGGGTTTCCTTGGTGCGGGGGTTGTAGAAGCCCAGCTCCTCTAGGGGTCTGCCGTCACGCCGGGAGGTGCTGTTCGTTGCCACCAGACGGAAGCTCGCTTCCCGCTTTTTCCCGAATCGCTTCAGCCGGAGCTTGATCATTGGGCTTACCGAGGTTACGCAAAGGCAAATTCTAACCTGCGGCCTGCGGCTGCTTTGGGTTCTGCCTCCCCTAAAGCTCGCCGAATCCCTTGCGCTTCTTGGCCGGTCGATTGGCTCGGGTTCCCGGCGCCCCAGGACTGCGGCCACCGGCCCCGGGGGCTCCGGGTCGGCCCATTCCTGGCATGCCGCCACCCATACCTCCCATGCCGGGCATGCCTGGCATGCCGCCGCCCATGCCAGGGAAGCCCCCCATCCCCGGCATGCCTGGCATGCCGCCACCCCGGGTCATTTGCTGCATGAAGCCCCGCATCTTTTGGAAGTCGGCTAGCACCTTGTCGACATCCGCCGGTTGATGGCCGCTCCCGGCGGCGATGCGCCGGCGGCGGGACGGCTGGGAGGCGAGCAGTTCGGGTTGCTGCCGCTCGGCTTCGGTCATCGAACCAATCATTGCTTCAATTTTCTTGAGCTGTTGCTCACCCTGTTTGAGCATGCCGTCGTCAATCTTGTTCATGCCGGGGATCAGCTTCATCAGACCACCCAGGGAACCCATGCGTTTGATCAAGCGCATTTGCTGCAGGAAGTCGGAAAAATCAAAGGAAGCCTCCTGCAGTTTCTGCTGCATGCGGGCCACGTCGGCCAGCTCCACCTCCTTCTGGGCTTTTTCGACCAGGGTCAGCACATCGCCCATGCCCAGGATGCGGCTCGCCATCCGTTCCGGGTGGAAGGGCTGCAGGGCTTCGACCTTTTCGCCGGTACCGATGAATTTGATTGGGGCCCCGCTCACCTTGCGGATCGAGAGAGCGGCTCCGCCCCGGGAGTCGCCATCCAGTTTGGTGAGGACTGCTCCTGTGATGCCCACCTGCTCGTGGAAAGCTCTGGTCAGCTCGGCGGCCTCTTGGCCGATCATCGAATCCACGACCAGCAGGACTTCATCAGGCTGCACCGCTTCGCGGATACGAACCATCTCTTCCATCATCGATTGATCGATCTGGAGTCGTCCGGCCGTGTCGACCAGCACCGTGTCGAAACCCCCATCCCGCCCCTTCTGGACCCCAGCGGCGGCGATCTGCTCCGGGCTGGCACCGTCGCCCAGACTGAAGACCTCCACGCCGATCTGGCGGCCCAGGGTCTGCAGTTGGTCGATGGCCGCTGGCCGATAGACATCGGCCGCCACCATCAGGGGACGACGGCCTTTTTCCTTGAGATGGAGACCCAGTTTGGCGGTAGCTGTGGTTTTACCGGCCCCCTGCAGTCCCGCCATCAGCACCACGGTCGGCTGGCCCGGCTTCCCGGCCGGGGCGAGGGGCGCATTTTCGCCGCCCATGGTCTCCATCAGCTGCTCATGTACGACCTGGATGAACTTCTGGTCGGGACTGATGCCCCGCACAACTTCGGCGCCGATGGCCTTGCGGCGCACGTCGTCGACAAAATCCTTGACCACCGTCAGGCTCACATCCGCCTCCAACAGGGCTCTTCGGACCTCCTTCAGGGCGCCGTCCACATTGGATTCGGAGATGCTGGCCTGGCCCTTGAGGTTCCTGACCGCGGCTTCGAAACGTTGGGAAAGTTCGTCGAACATCGGGGATTGGGATCAGGGGGCCGGTTGGGTGGCGACGAGCCGCCATGTCTGGCCATCGCGGCCAAACACATAAATGTTGCGCAGGGTGGTGGGCGGGGTGCTTTTTACCACCTTGTCGTCAGAGCTGAGGCGACGATCGCTGTAGTTCATTTCCGCCAGCAGGGCGATGCGGCTAGGAGACTGATTCTGGATGCGTACGTTTTTCACTTCGACATCAATCTGTTGGCGCTCGCCCCGTGCGGCATCGCTTTTTTGTTCAGCGGTGAGGCGTGCGATTGCATCAGGCCGGGCCAGGCGCTCCAGGTCCGCTGGCATGGATTCGCCGCCCAGAACCGAGCGTTTCGTGGCCAACCATTGGTCTAACAGGGTACGCAGCTCCGTTTCACTGGGTTGGTCGCTGTTGAGGGGTGCTAGTTGGGGGACCGTGGGAGTGGGGGATGGGGCCGTGGGCGTCCCGTTCGCCAGTGGTGGGACGGCAGCGGGGGGGGTTTGAACAGGCCCGCGTTGCACCAAGGGGGTGGGCAAGGCTGGTGCCAACGTTTTTGGGGCTTTGGCTCGCTGGCCCAGCCAGCTGGTCGCCAGCAGTAGTCCGCCCAGTCCTGCCACGGCCGGCAGCACCCAGGGCAGCAGCAGCCGGTTCCAGCTCCCTTGCCCCCGGTTGCGCCAGCGGTCCCTCAGTTGGTCGCGCCAGCGGGCCAGCGGCCAGTCCAGGGCTACTTCGTCAAGATCTTCATCCCCTTCGTCGTTCTCTACATCCTGTTCAAGGGGCACCGGCCCGCCCCAGCTGAATCGGGATCGCCAGGAATGGTCAGAGACTGCCGTGGGATCAGCTACTGAAGGGGAGTCACCTGAGCCATCGCTGCGGCGAGGAAGGGCGGCTGGTGTCCCAGGGGTTCCTAAAGGAGCGTTCAGGGTCGCCTGGGCCCAGGCCGTGAACCCGGAGAAATCACCCTTGGTCGGGGGGGATACCAGCCACTCTGGTGGC
>JBIIJV010000124.1:0-8140 GCA_044233545.1 Cyanobium sp. | reverse complement strand
TCACCGTCAAGGGCGAATGCATCCTGAAAGAGAGGACCACCATCGGTTCGGATGCAGGGCCCAAAACCATCATTGAAGGCAACCAGATCACGGGGGCAATGACATGACCGATCTCATCCTCAAGGACACACTCAATCTAACGGGCTGGTTGAATCTTGTCGCCACTGGAGGCAAGGTGAAGATAGAAGCTAGGGAGTTGCTTGTGGAAGAAGCCACCGGAACTGGGGTGCCGGTGATCCTGCCGCCCCCTCCAGCTGGCCCAATCGACGATGGGACAGACGTAAGCATCCGCCAATCGTTCAACAAGACGGTCACAGTGGGCTTGGCAAAGAAACCCGTGATCGCTCTGGGTATCTGCCTGCAAGGCCGCACCCCAACCTGGCCTGGCATGGTGCTGCCCAGCGTGAACAACTCCACTGTTCGCATCAACGGAGTTCCCGCCAATGTGGAGGATGACAAGGGAGTCACCCTCCCGAATGGCGGCACGATCACCTTCGGCAAGAACAGTGGTCCCGGCAAGAACAGTGGCCAGAGCTGAGGAGAGTGAGCCATGGATGCCTTGAAGATTCGTATCACCAGTCCCGTCGATGACGCGGTGGTCATCGCATCAGCGCGCGCTCCCGCGCCCGTCACGTTTAAGGGTGAGCTGATGAGCCGCCCATCCGCCCTCGCGGCTGTTCCTCTCTATTTCCGCTGGTATTCCAGCCTCAATCGAAGAGCCAGCAAGGGCCGCTATTCCCTGAATCAACAGGCACTCACGTCTGCAACCAGCGAGCATCGGGAGGATGATTTGCCCCTGGGCAGCCAGGTGATCGGCTTTGCCGCCACGGATCAACTCGGGGAGAGTGATCCTGAGATCCAGGCGATCCGCCATGGCGCCTACGCCGGAGGTGATCGGCAACAGCCGCAGCCCCCCTCCCAGCCCTGCGTGATCCATGTGTTGCGGGCCACCATTTTCGATCTGCCCGCCGAGGTGCCCCGGCAGGGGCTGGTGCTCAAGGCCGAGGCACCGGATGCTTGGAAAGAGCCCTCCTACCAGGCCGTGAACCAGCTCCGCTACAGCTGGATCCTCACCCCAGCGCCTCCTCCTCCCGGGTGGTCGCCTCCACCGCAAGGCTTGCCGCCGAACCGGCCGAGCCGCCTCACCTACGTGCACGACCCATCTGTTCAGGCTTCCTCCTGGAGATTCGTCGCGCGGGCAAATCCGCAAAAGCCGGCTCTGCTGGTGTTCACCCCAGCGTTGCCACCGGAGGCGATCGGCTCCTACACCATCACCCTGGAGGTGGCTGATCAGCGCAACCCCGTGCCGGCACGCCGCGCCACTGACGTGCGCATCATCGACCTGCTCGCCTGACAGCCATGACCAACACACCTGATTCCAATGCAGAGGCGGGATTTCTCGGCAAGGGAATTGCGCTGTTTCCCTTCGCGATGAAGGGCGGCACGGTGGCGATGAACAGCTATGAGGACCAGGTGGAGCAGTCGATCCGCCTGATCCTCAAAACCGAGCGGGGAGAGCGGGTGATGCGACCCGATTTCGGAGCCGGCATGGAGCTTCTGGCCTTCGAACCGCTGAATGCGGTGACCCTGGCGCTGGTGCGAGAGCGCGTGAGCGAGGCATTGCTCCGTTTCGAGCCCCGGATCGACCTTCTCGCTGTAGCCGTTGAGTCCGGCGAGGAGCAGCAGGGCAGGTGCCTGCTGGTGTCCATCGCCTATCGCATCAGGCGAACCAACACAGAGAAGAACCTGGTTTATCCTTTCTATCTCGAACGCGGAGAGGCCTGATGGTGCTGCCGCCCCCTCCCATTGATCCGCGCAGCGCAGCGGATGTGGCCAGCCAGATCCAGCGCCTGCTGGTCAACTACCTCCACAAGGAACACGGGTGGGATAGGACGTCAGACGGCGGTGAGATCGGCAAGGCCCTCACTCAGATCTGTGCTTACTACAGCGGGCTTGTGATCGATCGCATCAATGCGGCCCCACAGAAGCATTTCCTCGCCTTCCTGGATCGGCTTGGCAACAGCCTCATGCCGGCCACACCCGCCCGGTTGCCGCTCACCTTCCTGCTGGATCCCTCCTCGCCAACCGGACGACCGGTGCTGGCGGGCACCCAGGTGCAGGCGGAGGGCACAGATGCCGCCGGCCGGCCGCTGCTCTTCGAGACCACAGCGGACCTCTGGCTGAGCCCGTTCCTTCTCAAGGCGATGACCCTGGAAACCGGCCAGGGTCAACCACAAGATGTCTCCAATCTGCTGGAACCACGCGATCTCTCCGGCCTGCGGGCCAGCAACGCAACGGCGAGCTCCAGCCCCGCTGCCCTTTCCAGCGCGACGAAGGTGATTCTTGGCTTGGGCTTGGAAGATGAGCGGCAGCCCGAGCTGGATCGGGCCGTCACCATCTACCTTCTCCTGGCCCCTCTCCTCTACGACTCCACCGAGGTTCCGCTAGCCGGGAGCTCACCGGTGATTTGGGAGTATTCCACCGGCGAAGCGGATGCTTCGATCAGCTGGAAACCGCTGACCGTCGACGACGGCACCGACGGGCTCCGCGAGAGTGGCATAGTGAGTTTTCTGGTGCCAGCAGACTTCAAAAAGGTCCTCAGGCCCGGCTCAGACGAATCACTGTTCCGTTTGCGCGCCACCCTGCCGGCCTTCAGCGGATCCGCCCCCTCTCTGCGGGCCGTCTGGCTGAACACGGTGCCCGCAAACCAGGTGGTGACGACCCGCGAGGAAATCCTTGGATCGAGCGATGGCACGGCCGATCAGGTGTTCAACGCCTTTCGCCGGCCTGTGCTGGCCGGAGAGGAGCTGGAGGTTCAGGAGGTGAGGCCAGGAGGAGCCTCAGCCATCGAACCGGCCCTGCAGTGGTCCCGTTGGCAGGGGGTCGCCGACTTCCATGGCTCAGACGAGACCGATCGCCATTATGTGATCGACCGTGGCGAGGGCACCATCCGCTTCGGGAACGGACGCCAGGGTCTGATTCCACCTCCTGGCATCCGCAACATCCGGCTGGCCAGCTACCGCTCAGGGGGCGGCCTGGCCGGCAACATCCCCGCAGGCACGGCCACAACCCCCGTTGCCGCAGGGCGCTATCTGGCCGAAGTGTTCAATCCTGTAGCGGCCAGCGGCGGAGCCGAAGGTGAAACCACCGCCGCGCTCCTGCAGAGAGCCCCCAGGGCCCTGCGCCATCGTGGGCGTGCCGTGGCCGAGGAAGATTATGAAGATCTCGCCAGGCTCGCCTCCACGGAGGTGGACCGCGCTCGGTGCGTCCCCCTGATCGATCTGGCGACAGAGCCTGTGAAGGTGATCAAGACCCTCGATGATGAACGGGCCGGGGCCGGCAGGGTTAGCCTGATCATTGTGCCAAGATGCACAGCTGCCAATCCGCTCCCCAGCTTGGAGCTCTTGCGGCAGGTGCGGGAGACGCTGCTGGCGCAGGCGAGTGCCGTTGCCGCCATCTCCGTGGTAGGCCCGCTCTATCTCAAGGTGGAGGCAACTGTTCGAATCCGGCTCAAGTCTCCCCGCTATGAAAGTATGGT
The DNA here is from genome assembly GCA_044233545.1 of Cyanobium sp. Lineage (GTDB taxonomy): Bacteria > Cyanobacteriota > Cyanobacteriia > PCC-6307 > Cyanobiaceae > Cyanobium. The sequence continues at coordinate 4,602 of JBIIJV010000124.1, read as the reverse complement.
GAGAACCACCCTGCAGCAGGCGCTGGCCACCTGGCTGCATCCGCTCACCGGGCGCGGCGGCGAGGGCTGGGCCTTCGGCCGGGAGGCGCACCCTTCCGACATCCACCGGTTGATCAGCGAGCTGGCGATCAAGGGCATCGACCACGTTGGGCAGATCTCAATCGATGCCAAGGCCGATGTGGCCAATGCAGGCTGGGCACGCACCCTCAATCAGGAGAGCCGCACTGCGAAGGTGCGCGAGTGCGGCCGTTTCCTGGTGTCTTCGGGCACACACAAGATCGAACTGATTTCCTGACCTCAGGCCATTTCGATGCCGATCACGCTGCCCAATCTCGATGACCGCACCTTTGAGGAGCTGGTGGCCGCCGCCAAGCAGCTAATCCCCATCCATGCCCCGTCGTGGACCGATCACAACACCTCGGATCCTGGCATCACCCTGGTGGAGCTGTTTGCCTTCCTCACGGAAATGCATCTCTACCGGGCCAACAGGATCAGCGAGCCCGCCAATGAGGCCTTTGTTCGTCTGCTGCGAGGCGAGCCGGAATGGACCATCACAAAGAGCATCGAGGAAGAGATCCGTGATGCCGTTCGAGCGCTGCGGCAGGAGGATCGGGCTGTCACGGTGGAGGATTTCCAAACCCTTGCCCTGCGAAACCCAGGCGTTGCCCGGGCCCATTGTCTGCCCGGTGTGCATGCCGGCATTGGCTCCTTCAGCGCCCCTTCCCACATCAGCGTTCTAGTGGTTCCCAACCCTGCTCCATCCAACTCCACTGAAGATCTCATCCCAAGTCCGGCACTGGTCAGTGAGCTGCTGATGGATCTGCGACCACGCTGTCTGCTCACCACCCGCCTTCACGTCGTCGGGCCGAGTTATGTAACGGTGAAGGTGAATCTGCGAGCACGGATCTTTGCGGAACAGTCTGAAGAGGCTATAGAGAAGGGGATGAGGAAACGATTGAGTGGCTTTTTCCACCCACTGCATGGTGGCAAGAATGGTCAGGGATGGCCGTTTGGTGGAGCCGTCTATATCTCCGATGTTCTGGCCTGCCTGGATGGTGTGCCCGGCGTGGATTGGGTTGAGGCCATCCAGGGAGAGGATCTCCTCTCCAGTGCTGGCCCGAGCCGCATCCTCGACAACGACAGGCGTCTGATTGGCCTCCAGTTGCAACAGGATCAGCTCGTGCGCTTCGATCCGTCCTCAAGCTTCAAGTTCACACAGCACAGGGAGCTTTTTCCACAGCAATGACCATGCGACCCTCTCTCCTCAGCCAGCTGCCGGAGGTTTTTCGCTCCAGGGAGAATGAAAAGCTGGCTGATTTTCTTAAGGCCTACGAGAAGGTGCTGCTGGGACGCCCCGACATCGGCACTCTGCCGGATCTCCCCTTCCCAGATGAGGACCTGAAATCCCTTCGGGGTCTTGAGGACATACTGGACGACCTGCCCAAGCACTTCCAGCCTCTCGAAACGCCAGACGACTTCTTGCCCTGGCTCAGCCAATGGGTGGCCCTTTCTGTGGTCCTCCAACGCGCCGTGGCTGACAACAAGGAGCGAATGCGCAACTTCATAGCAGAGATGAGCAAGATCTATCGCTCGCGTGGCACCAAGGAGGGCATGACAAGGCTGCTAGAGATCTTCACCGGAAAGCGGGTGAGCATTGACGACCAGATTGATGGGGAGCCCTTCTTCTTCAAGGTCATGATCTATGTCAGCCCCAGTAACGAGCAGCGAGACATGATGCTCGCCCGTGCCGTGATCAACCTGGAGAAGCCTGCCCACACCCGTTATCGCTTGATTCCAGCCGTTCCCACCATGCAGATCGGCAAGGGCTGGCCGAATGATCGAAACCGCACCAAGTTCTTCATCAAAGTAGGCGACAGAGAAAAAAGCCGCCTTGGCCTCACCCCCAAATCCTAAACATTCAACCCAATGGCCAACGATCTGATCAAACGACTGCGCTATTTCACCGGCCAGTTTCTGGAGGAGGCAGACTTCCAAGCCGAACAGTTGTATCACATCGGGCACCGCAGGCGCGCCAATCAAACCCTATGGCTGACAGCTGGTATTCTCGATAATGGCTTTCTAGTGCAGCGCAATCCAAATGATTTCAAATCGATCCTGATTACCAAAGGAGTGGGAATCGATAAGGAGGGCCGGGAGATCGTGCTGCTGGCTGATCTGGTGGTGGCTCTGCCTCAAGCTGAAGGCCGGACATATGTCAGTTTGAGCTTTGACGAAGAAGAAACAGATCAACAGGTGATCGACCAGGATGTAAGCGATAACACACGGTTTCAGGAGATTCCCCAAGTTGTCTTTGCAGATAATCTGCAATCAATCGACACCAATCAGCAGATCATTCTGGCCCTAGTCGAGATCAACGCAGGTGGCGAGTTGGATGCAGAACCCGATCTTTCCGTTCGACAGATCGCCGCAGCGCGGCTGCCCGGAGATCTCACCATTGGACAGGACGGAAACGGCACCCTGCACACCCGGCACATCGATGGAAAGGATTTCAGCAGTGACGCCCAGGATCACCTGTTTCTGAATTACGCAACCAACAAGGATGTCTATCTTGGCTATGGTAATGGTTCCCGGTCTTCTTTATATGTGAGCGGCAAGATTGGCGTGGGCACGCAATCTCCCAACGCTCGTCTAGAGATCGATATGCAGACGACTAATGACGTGGCGCTCCGACTGGTCTCCTCCGGCCCCGGATGGGGCTCGGGGATTCAATTCCAAAACACCGCTGCTGGTGCCGGGCGCTCGTTTGGGATCTATTCCAACCCCCAAGGGGAATTGCATATCACGGATGAGGGCGCTAGAGAGAGTCGTCTGGTGATGAATAGCCAAAAGCAACTGCGGATTGGTGGTGTCTTGATGCCATCAGTTGGCAATAATGACTCGGCCGGCATCCTCTTCCCTCTCGATCCAGGAGGGGGTAGTGGCGACAAAGCGTTTATCCGCTACTTCGCTGAAACCGGCGAAACAACAAAGCTGCTGATCGGTTGTGATAACGATATTGATGACCGCATCAGCTTTCAGCAACTGGGTGCGGAGCGGCTGACCATCTATGGGGGCAACATCGGCATCGGTACATCCACACCCAGCGCTGGGAAGCTGCAATTTGCAAACGAGGCTGGTAATAAAATTGTTGTTTGGGATGGGGGTCCAACTGACCGCTATGGCATCGGACTCAATGGAGGCAATCTAAACGCGTTCATTCCTGCCCAAAGCCGCTTTTCCCTTCGCTTGAATGGATTTGACGGTCCGGAGAAATTCATTGTTGATGGACAGGGACGAATCGGCATCGGTACAACCACACCCAGTGCTGGGAAGTTGCAATTTGCAAACGAGCTAGGCAACAAGATCGTTGTTTGGGATGGCGGTCCAAATGACCGCTATGGCATCGGACTCAATGGAGGCAATCTAAATGCGTTCGTCCCTGAGCTTAGCAGTTTTTCACTGCGCCAGAATGGATCTGATCAGAAAGAAGTGTTCTCGGTTCGAGGCAATGGTAGTTCTCTCGATCTGACACATGCATCTCCTGCAGGACCACGCCTTCTCTTGCGCAACCCAACCAAGACGGCTGTCGGCAGCGAGTGGGCTATTTACAATATGACCGGAGAGTATAGCAATAGTTTGCAGTTTTGGAATTACGATAACAACGGTGGAAGCCCGTCTCCTCGTCTGATTATTCAGGACAATGGGGATATAATTTCAAATGGAGGCTTAAGATGGAATAATGCAGGTCAAGTCAACCAGAGGTACATTCTTCTCGGAAGTTTATTGATATGCTGGGGAGTGGAATCAATTCAAATCCAAGTTCCGCCGCTTAATGGGGGTTATATTGATCATCGAGACATAGTATATCCGTTACCATTCTCAACTCCCCCAGCAGTTTCAACCTCCTTGGATGATCCGGGCTATGGTACATGGGCAGGATCCACTTTTGTTGGCGTTTTCCAAGCGGGAACCAGTGGTTTTAAGCTAACAACAAAGCGAATCGCCTTCCCTGCGCTTCCACAGCTACAAGGTGTAATAAATGTAGGCTGGATAGCCATTGGCCCTTCTTAACGTTAAGCCGATGCATCTCTTTGCTCCATCTTGAACCTCCCGCATTCTATCTAATGACTGATTTAGCCTTGCGACTCGCTACCTTGCGCTCTGAATACAACAAGGGCCAGCGGCGTCTCGGCGAGTTGCGCCGCGAAGAAGCGGAGGTGCGTGAAACGCTGCTCCGCATCGAAGGCGCCATGATGGTGCTTGAGGAGATGGTCGGCCCAGAAGCGCCCCGCTCCACCGAGGAGAACATGAATGAGCCAGCAGAGAAGGGATTGCCTACTCAAGAGGTGTGAACAGGACACAGTATCTTCACGACTTATTGAAATCGTATGCACCATTCTCTCTGTCGAGACTATTGATATCCTGAACAAAGATTTAGGGGTATTGCACAATAGAACTATAGAGGGCTAACAGCCAGATTCAGAAGACGGGAGCATGAGATATCTTCTACAGCAAAACTTATGCCCGCTTCTGATCTGGAGCGTTAGGCGCACTGAAATCCGTTGTAGGTAGAATCAAGCTCAAGCCTCAGGTCAAGACAAT
>JBIIJV010000188.1:0-5932 GCA_044233545.1 Cyanobium sp. | reverse complement strand
TTCACGGATTTGATCCGCTTACGCAGTTTTCTGCTAAAACCAAAAGCAGCACCTACCCCAATGAGAGGAATCGGACCTGGCACTGACGAAGTATTAAAAGTAATCGGAGTCTGGGTCACATTGACTATTCCGGAGCTGTCAAAACTTACACCAGTAACAAAAGCGAGTGGATTAGTTGGATCTAAGTTGGCGGCCAAATCAATACCTTCGATTCTGAAGTTATTTTGAGGTGTACCAAAGTTATATGCTACTCCTCCTGTTATTGGAACATTTGTTGTTCCAAAAACGAGATCAAATATGTTAGAAGCGTTTATACCTGTTGGGGCGGTCACTGAAGCGAATAGAGGGCCGCCTGAAACTGCATAATCGTAACCAATGGCAATCTCAGGATCAATGAAAAAGGTTCGATCTGGTTGAACTGGGAAAGTAAATTGGAATGAATTATCAACAATGACAGGCATTAATGGATTCTCTGGAGTGTCTCCAGGTGCACTATCTGCAGTAAAACTGAACTGCCAAAGGCCTGGAGTGGTAGGGCTTACATTGCTCTGATTGACAACATCTAAAATGGCACCCGTACGTGAACCGGGTAAAGAATAGTAGTTCATGCCATCCCCAGCATCATAGCCTGCATTTGCTGGTGTGCCACCAAGGCCGCCACTGCCACCGCTAGCAGACCCTGTAGTCCATTGGAGTTGTTCGTAGCGAAATTCAGCAGTAAATGCGCCCGAGTTATCATTCGGCGTTCGTTGTAAAACCAATTGGAAGGAGTTTAGTTTGTCTGCTTCGCTAGGAAAATACCCAACGTTTGGCCATGTAACAACCAAGCTATCAGCATTGGGGGCTACATAGTAAACAACGTCAGATGCCGTATTATTCGTATCAACGTCAGCCCACCAAGGAGCGATTAAAGGTTGCGGAGCACCGGGAAAGGCTGATGGAGTGAAGCTGGATAGTGGACTTTGAAAAGTGATATTTCCGTTATTGTTAACATAGAAATTGCTGAAGGTATTTCCATAAAACTTAATTTGAAATGGCAGTGGTAAGATAGTGGTAGATCCATCATCGTTGCGGGGTAGAAACGATGTTCCGAATCCAGAGGGCCCACCAAAGCCACTTAGAAGTGGGATGGCGCGGCCAGGAAGAGGAGTCAGCGCCATTCCAAGAGATAGCGTTGAAGACGAAGCCAAAGCAGCAATGATGCCAATGAAACTTTTCATGGTGTTTGAATCGTTTTTGTTTTGAACCGAATTGAACTTAAATATGCAAACCAAACCTCTTATCGATGATTAATGCAGAGGTTTAGTGTCTGTACTGGGTAGACCTCTTCGAGTGGTGAAACTCAGGAGATCTTGTCTGGAGAGTGAAAAGGAGCAGTCAGGGAGAGACCACTTTGGCTAAGCCATTACGACCTTAAACCCTAATCTCTGAATTTTCAACCTAGTAATTGAGTGTTCCTTCAGAGTCCGAAACGGCTCTTGGCGAACATCTACCCTGCTGAACTCAAGACAGCAACATGATTCTTGTTTACATCTCAAGTAGAGACTTCATGGGATGGATGCTGCGCTAACTGATATTTTTGCGCGGATTTGTTGTCATGGCCAGTCGAGGTCAGGCAGATCGTCCTGGCTCACCAGGGTGTGCTGCGGGTTCAGCAGGAAGAGATTGAGCTGCTGCGCGGCAAACTTCAGCCACCTGGGGACCGAGCTGGCAAGCCTTGCGGGATGAATCTGCGGCAGCTCCCGCAACTCCTCCTAACCGCCCTCCAGCGACGGTCGTGGGTTTAAGTCGCCGGAGCGCCGCAAGTGCAAGGGACGCCAACACGGCGGAAAGCCGGGCCATCACGGATCGGGGCCCGAGCTGTTGTAAACGAGCGGGTTGATGGGGTGGTGAAGCATCATCAGAATACTGCCGTCGCTGCGGCAGCTTGCTGCAGGGCGATGATCCAGCGCCGACGTGCCATCAGGTGGTCGAGATCATTCGTGGGGAGATTGCAATGATCCGCCAACGGCTGTGTGCAGCGTTGCCAAAACCGATGCAAGCAACGCTGGATGCCGCCTGACATCAACCGATGGCCTACGTCGATGATGCCTTCACTGCGGCAGGATCCCTGAGTTCTGTAGGAATAACAGCTCCGCATATCTGCCATCTACATCTAAGCGATGAGAGCTACCAGTCTGACATTCACGCGCTTGCGTCTCACGCCCACTGAATGCTTAGTCCGTATTTCATGGAACGACTGATGATGCCCACCCCTCAATTATCCAACCGCAACCAATCCTGTGCTTGCCGTGCCGCCCGCTCCTGCCCCAGGCGATGGCCGCCGCTAAAGGCGGCCGCCGCCGTCAGCCACAACAGCAGGCTCGCCCCCCGGCTGGACCCAGGGGTTTGTTGCGGCGATTGCAAACTCCCGGCGGGTGGGCTGATGGCTCCAAATAGCGTGATTACGGCGAAGCTGCTGCTGGCCAGGGCCGTTAAGCCGTAGAGCCCGGGCAGCAGGGTGCGGCGGCTGCGGGCGTGGATCCACAAAGGCACGATGCCCAGCAATGGCACTCCGCAGGCCAGGGCCCATAGCCAGCGAGTGCTGGGGCTATCGGCCAGCCGGCGGCGGCAGGCGCTGTTCTGGGTATCTTCCCTTTTGCCCATTAACCGTTGCTCCGCCGGGGGGCGCCCCGCCGTTGGGCTAGCACTTCCAGCACCTGGCGCCACTCCACATGGTGGTGGGCCAGGGCCACCTGCAAATGGAAAATCAAATCCGCCGCTTCGCCGGCGATGGCGCCAGGGTTATCGTCTTTGCAGGCCATTACGAATTCGGCGCTTTCCTCACCGATTTTTTTGAGGATGCGATTATCGCCTCCCGCCAGCAGGCTGTTGGTATAGCTATTGGTTTCGGGATTGTCCCTGCGCCCGGCGATCAGCCGCGCCAGCTCACTGCAGACATCCGCCGGTGGCGACGGCGCCCCTGGCCCCCCTCCGCTGGCGATCGGACCTTCGGGCTTGAGGCCGTCGTCGTAGAAGCAGCTTCGGGCACCGGTATGGCAGGCCGCCTCTCCCACCTGTTCAATACTGAGCAGCAGCACATCGGCATCACAGTCGTATCGCAATCCCTTGAGCTTTTGGTAATGGCCGCTGCTGGCTCCCTTGTGCCATAGCTTGTTGCGCGAGCGGCTCCAGTAATGCACTTCAGAGCTGGCCAGTGTTTGCAGCAGGGCCTCGCGGTTCATCCAGGCCACCATCAGCACGGCGCCATCGAGCCAGTCCTGGGCCACGGCGGGAATCAGACCGGCCTCATTGAACCTCAGAATTCCCAGCAATGGGTTCTCCTCGCTGCCCCTATCTGGTTCGACAGCTTGGTTGGGGGGCTGGGATGATGGCCAGGAGGAAGCCTCCACGTCGGGCACGTCTGTTTGCAGCGATCCTCTCCCATGCCCTCCCTTTCGGCCCATACCTGCAGCAAGTCCTTCAAAGATTTCCCCTGCAGCCATCGCCAGTGGCGCCACGCTGGCCATTGCCGCTTTCTGCACGGCTACAGCCGCAGCTTCACCTTTTGGTTCCAGGCCGAAGTCCTTGATGCTTGCGGCTTTGTCGTCGATTTCGGCAGCCTGCGGCAGCTCGAGCAGCAGCTCATCGATCAGTTCGACCACACGGTGCTGGTGAGCAGCGATGATCCCCTGATGTACCAATGGCAGGCCCTGCACGACCAAGGAGCCCTCGATCTGCGCGTCATGGACAACGTGGGCATGGAGGCCAGTGCCGCCCTGATCTGGGACTGGGCTAATGCCCTGCTTTTGCGCCAGGAGGGGGGAAGGGCCTGCTGTTGGCGGGTGGAGGCCCGCGAAAATGAAAAGAACGCCGCTTGCTACACCGCCACCCCATCCTGGTATCCATCAAGCTCGCAATCACCGCGCCAGGAGCCCTGGCCCGCCCCCTGACCCCCGCCCATGCAGTCCCCCCCTTCGCCGCCCGCCGCTGATGCCTCGCCGCCCCAGGCGTTGACTGTGCGCCAGCAGCTGCTGCTGGACGAGTTGGGGCGCAGTGACGATGAACTCTCTGGGCAGGAGCTCCATGCTCGCCTGCGCCATGGTCCCGATGCCATGGGGCTCGCCACCGTCTACCGCAACCTGCGCTACCTGCAACAACGGGGCCTGGTGCGCTCACGCCACCTCCCCAGCGGTGAAGCCCTCTTCGCCCCCACCGAGCGCGATCGGCACCATCTCACCTGTGTTGATTGCGGATTCACCCTGCCGTTGGCCGACTGTCCAGTCCATGGCCTCAAGCTGCCCAGCACCCAACTGGAAGGTTTTGAACCGCTGTTCCATACCCTCGAGTTCTTTGGCCTCTGTGCCCCCTGCCGGCAGCGACAGCAGACCTCCTGAACCAAGATCTGGCCCGAAATGGCGGCCGGCCCCTGCCTATCGTCGTTAGATCCGTTGCTGGCCGGCTTCGCTGCCGGCAGCTTCCCATTTCCAGCCGCCGATGACCTCCATCAGCCCAGGCACCAGGACTTCTGCCCCTGATGCCCTAATCGCCCCCGTGGAACCCGTAAACCTTCCCCTGCCTGTCACCATTTTGACCGGGTTTTTAGGGGCGGGCAAAACTACACTTTTAAATCATATCCTCACTAATCAGCAGGGTGTAAAAACTGCTGTTTTGGTCAATGAGTTTGGCGAAATTGGCATTGATAATGACCTGATCGTTGCCACTAGCGATGACATGGTTGAATTGAGTAATGGTTGTATTTGTTGTACTATAAATGGCGAGTTGCTTGATGCCGTTTATCGCCTGCTAGAGCGCCCAGAAAAGTTGGATTATTTGGTGGTCGAAACCACAGGCTTGGCCGATCCCCTGCCGGTGGCCATGACTTTTCTCGGCAGTGATCTACGCGATTTGACCCGCCTCGATTCGATCATTACCCTGGTGGATGCCGAGAACTTTAACGAAGAGCTACTCCAGGGGGAGGTGGCCCGCGCCCAGATCGTTTATGGAGACATGCTTTTGCTTAATAAGTGCGACCTTGTCAGTGAGGAGCGGCTGCAGCAGCTCGAAAGCCAGTTGCGTGAGATCAAGACGGATGCTCGCATTCTCCGCTGCGTCAAAGGGGAGGTGCCGTTGCCGTTGTTGCTCAGCGTTGGCCTGTTTGAAAGTGACCGGGTGGCGGCGCAGCAACAGCATGAAGATTGCGACCATGACCATGGCCATTGCGTCCATGAGGAAGGCGAGCCCCATGCTGACCACGACCACCACGGCCATGACCACCATGGCCATGACCACCACGGCCACAGCCACGATCACCACAGCCACGGCCACGGCCACCACGACCACGGCCAGCACCCTGATCACCAGGCCATCGAAGGATTCACTTCCCTGTCGTTTAGCAGCGAAGGCCCCTTTGCCTTGCGCAAGTTCCAGAACTTTCTCGATAACCAGCTCCCCGCCACCGTTTTCCGGGCCAAGGGAATTCTCTGGTTCAACGAGAGCGAGCTCCGTCATGTTTTTCACCTCGCCGGCAAGCGGTTCTCCCTAGATGACAGCGATTGGAGCGGCCCGCGCAAAAACCAGCTCGTACTGATCGGCAAAGGTCTCGATCACGACCGTCTGCGCCAGCAGCTCCAGGCCTGTGTCGCCCGCGATGCCGGCAAGGGATTCGGCTGATCCCCAAACCCATGCCTGGGAAGCCAAGGACCGCGCCGGGGCCGCTGATTCAGGCAGGAGGCACCAGGGGTTCGGCAGTTATGACTACCACCGGGGCTCCAGGAAGGGTTATGGTTGATCATTGACCACCTGTATCCATGAGCGACCTTTTCTTTGCAGGCTTGGTGCTTGTTGTGCTCGCTCTGGTGGTTTGGTTGGGTTTTGATTCCGATGATGACAACGGCGGTGGTGGTCTCATGCAACCTGCCCTGATTCCGATTCGGGTCCGGCAACGCTGAAC
>JBIIJV010000161.1:0-6847 GCA_044233545.1 Cyanobium sp. | reverse complement strand
CCGTGATGCTGAGGCGTGTAGCCGCCTTAGCCATACGGCGTGCCGCCGGACTGGAGGTAGTGCGCGGCTTAGCTCCATTGCTGGCGGTGCTGCGGGTCCGGGTGCGACGGGTTGTGGTGGCAGCAGTTGGTGGGATGGCTGGTGAAAAGGTTTCCACAACTGGAGTGTCCACAACTGCAAAGGTCTCCCCAAGGGCAGCCGTGCTGACTTCGGCAACCTCAGGGGCCAGGACTGGTGCCGCCAAGGCCAGGGCCTTAGCGCTGGCTTTCGCCCTGCTGCTGGCGGCTTTGCTGCGCGACGAGGTGGCTTTAGCCCTGGAGGAAGTGGAACTCGTCGGCGCTGAGCTGCTGGCTGACCTGGCTGGGGCGGCACTGCGACTTGTACGGGGCTTGGCGGCAGCCCTGGTAGTTGTTGACCTGCTGCGGCTCGGGCTGGTGCGGCTCGGGCTGGTGCGACCCTTCGGTTTGTCCGCTTCGCCAAGCCCTGTGCGGGTGCGATGTGCCAAGACCAGCGCCCATTCGGCATCGCTGAGGTTGGCGGGTTTGGCCCCATGGGTTTGGGCCACCTTGGCCGCCTTTTCAATGTCGGCGACCAGGTTTTGCCAGGAGGCGGCAAAGCGCTTATCGGATTGGGATTTGGCGCCGCTTTCGATCAGGGTTTCGATCACGCCCTCGGCACTCACCTTTTTGCGACGCCGTTGGAAGATCTCCTTCTGCAACTGGGCAATCAGGGCATCGCCCTTTTCGCTGATCTGGATGGTGAGCTGAGACATAGAAAGGGTGTTCACTGTCTCATCAGTAGCATTAAGAGGGGCAAACAGCAACCGTTTGGCGCCGATTTCATCGCACAAGCGAGCCGATCAAGGTTTGGAGTTGGACGATCTGGACCCAGCGGGGGCCGGATCGCCAGGCGAGTTCAACATGAACAAACCCGAGGTCCTGAAGCGACGCCAGCAGGGGACTGGCGTGCAAAGGACACTCGGGTCTGAGAACCAGCAGCAGGGGCTGGCGCCGTAACGAGGCGATCAGGGCGTTTGGATCAGACGTAGGACGCCACCGTGACATCACGGTTGATCAGCAGCTCCTGCAGCTGCTCGGCGTCGACGGTTTCCTGCTCCACCAGCAGCTCGGCCAGCTCATCGAGAACGGACCGGTTGGCGTTGAGCACGTCGGTGGCACGGTGGTAAGCAGCGTCCACCAACTGGGAGACCTCGTCGTCGATGGCGGCGGCAGTGTCTTCGGAGAAATCGCGCTCGGCGGCGATATCGCGGCCGAGGAACATGCCGCCCTGGGAGCGGCCCAGGGCCAGGGGTCCGAGCTTGTCACTCATGCCAAAGCGGGTGACCATCTGACGGGCGACGCGGGCCACCTGCTGGAGATCATTGGAGGCGCCGGTGGTCACCTCATCGGCCCCGTAGACAATCTCCTCGGCAACCCGACCACCGAGGGCGACGGCCATTTGGTTTTGGAGATAGGCACGGGAATAGAGACCCGATTCCATCCGCTCTTCGCTGGGGGTGAAGAAGGTGAGTCCGCCGGCCTGACCCCGGGGAATGATGCTGATTTTTTGCACCGGGTCGTAATCCGGCATCAGGGCGCCGACTAGGGCGTGGCCGGCCTCGTGGTAAGCGACAAGGCGCTTGCGGCGCTCGCTCATGACCCGGTCCTTTTTCTCTGGTCCGGCCATGACGCGCTCAATGGAGTCGTTCACCTCATCCATGGAGATTTCGGTGAGCTGGCGACGGGCCGCCAAGATGGCCGCTTCGTTAAGCAGGTTGGCCAGGTCGGCACCGGTGAAGCCGGGGGTGCGGCGGGCGACCCGATCGAGGTCCACATCCTTGGCGAGGGTTTTGCCCCGGGCGTGAACCCCCAGGATCTGGAGGCGACCGCTGTAGTCGGGCCGATCAACCACCACCTGGCGGTCAAAACGACCGGGCCGCATCAGGGCCGAATCAAGCACGTCAGGGCGATTGGTGGCCGCAACGATGATGATGCCGTTATTGCCCTCAAAGCCATCCATCTCGGTGAGCAGCTGGTTGAGGGTCTGCTCCCGTTCGTCGTTGCCGCCACCCAAACCGGCGCCCCGTTGACGGCCGACGGCATCAATTTCGTCGATGAAGACGATGCAAGGGGCATTTTTCTTGGCCTGTTCGAACAGATCGCGCACCCGGCTGGCACCAACGCCGACAAACATCTCGACAAATTCAGAGCCTGAAATCGAGAAGAAAGGCACACCGGCCTCGCCGGCCACCGCTTTGGCCAGCAGGGTTTTGCCGGTGCCCGGAGGTCCCACCAACAGCACGCCTTTGGGAATCTTGGCGCCGACGGCGGTGAAGCGATCAGGGTTCTTGAGGAAATCCACCACCTCGGTGAGTTCGAGCTTGGCCCCCTCAATGCCGGCGACATCACCAAAGGTCACCTGGGTTTGGGGCTCCATCTGGACGCGGGCCTTGCTTTTGCCGAAGTTCATGGCGGGATTGCCACCACCACCTTGGGCCCGCCGCAGCAGGAAGAACAGCCCCCCTAACAACAACAGGGGGAAGATGAGGCTGCCGATGGCCTGCTGCCAGGGGGCTGCTTCGCGGGTGGGCTGAACGGCGATGTCGACGTTGTTGTCGGTCAGCAGCTTGAGCAGATCGCGATCGGGAGCCAAGTTGACCACGGCCCGACGGCCATCGTTTTCAACCACCTGGGCCGAGCCGCGATCGGGCGAAATGACCACCCGGGAAATTTCTTTGGATTGCACCGCCTCGACAAAATCGCTGTAGCGGAGTGTGCGGGGTTGGTTGGCGGGCTGCCTGGGGTCGAGGAAGGCCGTGCCGACGGCTATGCAGACAATCACCAGTAATGCGTAGAGCCCTGCGTTGCGCCAGCTTTTCTTCACGGCTGCATCCTCATGGGAAGAATTGATGATTAAGGAACGTTAACCGCCCCAGGGGTGGGGCGGGGCGATCACGCCGCGGCGCGTAGCACCTCGACGACGCTGCGGAAGGCGAACCATTCGGGAATCTCCTCACCGCCGCGCAGCATGCGACGGAATTGGGTGCCACTGAGGTTTTTGACATGGAGGCCACGGGCCTCGGCATGTTCGGCGGTGACATAGCCCTCCTCCTCGGTATAAACGAGATTGAGGGATGGCACGGTTTCCATACCCAATTCACTGGCGTGGTCCCTGGCGAAATCCTGGGCCTGGTAGGCACCGTAAAAATCGCTGCCGCTGAGGCTGGACTTGCAGCCCGCCATGTCGCGACCAATGATGAAGTGGGTGCAACCGTAATTTTTGCGGATCAACATGTGCTGCAGCGCCTCGCGGGGGCCGGCCATGTGCATCGAATAGGGCAGGTAGGCCCAACGAATACGGGGATTGTTCACCTCCGCCGCCAGCTTTTCGTAGGTCTGAAAGCGGACGCTGCCGGGAATGTCGTCGTCCTGGGTGGGCCCGCAGGTGGGATGGACCAGCACCACGGCCTGGCGACTGACGTTGGTGGCCTCCAACGAGCGAGTAAACAACTCGTAGTGGGCGCGGTGGATGGGATTGCGGCACTGGAAGGCCACCACATCCTGGCCATGGGGCAGGGTGGCGCGCACCTGGGCCGGGGTGCGGCAGGGGAAGTCCCGCTGGGGCAGGGCCAGCCCCTGGATGCGCCCGCCCAGGTAATAACGGCCCCGTTCGCAGGCGATCATGCGCACGGCCGGGTGTTCGAGGGAGGTGGTGCCATAACAGCCCATGGCCTCTTTGACCTTGTCGGGTTCCCAGCGGCTTTCCACCGTCAACACCGCCAGGTCCTGGCCCCGGTAGGTGAGTAACAGGCGCTCGCCGCTGGCGATGCTGGCGTCATCGGTGTCAAAGACGATCGGCAGGCCAAACAACAGGCCACTGCTGGTGCGGTAGTTCGCCACCACCGCTTCGTAGTCCTCCTGGTGCATGAATCCCCGCAGGGGAGAAAAACCGCCGACGACCAGAAGTTCGACGTCGCAGGCATTGCGATCACTGCAGGCGACGACCCGATCGACGGCGCCAGCGACGGCCTGGCGCTGGTCGTCCGCCACCATCAGATCCACCAGGGTGCCGCCATGGGGGCGAATCAAGCCGGTGTCGGCACCTGTTGGAGCAAGGGACATGGCGGAGAGGGGCGGGCCCGGGGAGCCCTAAGCAGATGGCGGTGATTCTCCCAGACGACAGCCAAGCGGCTGCCAGCAGCCGAAACCGACAAAAAAGGGGGGGTCTTGCCCCCCTTAATCAAGGATGTCGAGGATCAAGAGCGTCGAAGCTCAAGCCTTTTCAAGCCTGCCGTAAAGCTCGCCGCTGATCTTGACATCGACGGCGGGCTTGGTGCCCATGTCGGTGTCGGAGGGTTGAATGGCGGTGAACACGCCAGCGAATTCACCGGTGTCGCTATCGATTTTGGTGATCGATAGGTTCATGGTGCCGGTGCCATCGACGTAGGCCTTCACCGTTTCCTTGCTGTATTCGTCACCGGCGGGCACAAGGCCCACCGCACTGCTGTAACCGGTGGTGAGGCCCCGACCCTTGGGATCAAGGAAGTTGCTGGTGCGATAGCTGGGGGCCCGGTAGTTGCCAGTGAAGTCGGTGCTGGTGGTGAGGGCACTACCAGTGGCGTCGGCCAGCAGTTCCTTGGTCGAGAAGGTGAAGGGAACTTCTTCGCCGCCGGGGAGCAGCACCGTCACCGGCTGGAAGTCAATGCCACCGAGCTCCTTGAAGGTGAGTTTGTCGCCGTCGATGGTGAGGTCGCCGTAGACCTGATCAAGGCTGGAGGTGTAGCGGGTAAGGATTTTACCCGTCACAAACTGGGCTTCTTGACGCTTATTGGTGGGTTCACCCTTAACGGCCACTTCACTGGGATGGAGGCAGATTTCCTTGAGCTGATAGCGGGCGTTGGAATCGAGGGCAATCGAGCCACGGGCCGAATCGGGCAGCGTGGGGCAGTCATTGGCCCGCCCGGTGTTGACGATGTCGTCGTAGGTGATGCTGGCGCGATCCCCAGCCTTGGCCCCGCTGGTGCAGGCGGTGACCAGAGTCAGGCACAGCGCCAGCACGAGGGCCAGCAGGGGTCGGAAACGCATGGGGAGAAGAGCCGCAGAGATGCGTGATGAACTGGGCTGGCGGGATCCTACCGGCGTCCCCCGTCCATGCCTGATAGGTTGCCACTGCTCTCAACAACCTGTATGAGAGAGCGGTGCATGGATAGCAGCGATCCGAGCGATCCCCAGAGCCAGCCAAAGCCAGTAGCCAGTGATGACCTGGACGCCAAGGTGGCAGCCCTGGAGCAATTGGCCCAGACCTTGAAGGACGATCCCCAGGAGCTGCTGCGGCTACTGCGCCGGCTGGAGCAGCTGCATCGCTCGATCCAGGACGGCCCCTTCCTGGCCAGCCTTCCCAGCGGCCGCAATGAATTGTTCCGTCTGCTGGAGGACATGGAGCACAGCGGCGGCTGGCCCTACATCCCCCGGCTGCAGTTGCGCAGCTTCATGGACCTGCTCCAGGTTCCCGCCGCCCTGGCAGCGGTGGAATCATTGCCATCAAGTTGAGGCCAGCGCCAGGCTCGGCCCCGCAGCGGCGGTTGCAGCGCAAATTCAGCCTCATTCCTCATCAAAGGGTTCCTGGTCCACCAGGTGCACGTAAGGAAAAGCCAGATCGGGGCGGTGAATTGCCAGGGCCCGCAGCAGGTGCCAGTCCTGGAGGCCGTCAAAGGGGGTTGGGTAATCGTCCTCCTCCAGCCGGGCGGCCAAAGCCGCAATCGACTGCTCGTCAAATTTCTGCAGCTGCTCAGCGGTGATCGTGGGCTGGGGGTCTGCCATGGCTTGAGCCTGGACGCACTAACGGTGATAATGGCCTGTGAGGGGAATTGGCTCAGTTGGTAGAGCGCTGCGATCGCACCGCAGAGGTCAGGGGTTCGAATCCCCTATTCTCCATGTTGGACTCAGGCGTCGCCGTAGTTGCCAGGGATCTGGAGGATATTCAGCCAAGCTCCTGCCGCGCCCAGTTGAGCAGGGCCGTGGCGGCCTCCAGGGCCAATTCGGCATCTTCCGGTCCAAAAACGTCTGCGGGTAGTTCATCACCCAGGGCATCGGGGTAGCGAGTGGGGGCATAAAGCTTGTCCAGCACCCTGGCTTGCCGCTGCCAACGCTCAGTTGGCTGCTCACCGAGTTCCCGCAGCAGCGCGGTCAGTGAGTGGCTGCGAAGGTCGCGATCGTCGGCCGCCAGCACTGCCTTGAGGGCCTTCTCTCCCACCTCCTGGGACTGGAAACAGGCCTGGGAGGCTTGGCCACCATCGTGGAGCAGATGTGCCGCCCTTAGATCGTCTTCCGCCTGTCGCAGCCACAACAAGGCCCGATGACGCGCACCCTCCTTACTCATGGGAACAGACACCCCTCCAGCAGCGGAATCGCCTCCGCCTTCACCGTGCGCCAGAAGGGGGAATTGCCATGTTTGGCCAGCAGGGCCTGGCCAGCCACCAGGGGCTGGATGGGCAGTCGGCAGTCTTGCAATGCCTCCAACACCGCGTCATAGGCATCGAGCAGGCGCTTGTCGCTCAGGCCCATCACCAGCAGATCCACATCCGAACGGCGGCTGGCGCTGCCCCTGGCCCAGCTACCGAACAACCAGAGGCCCTCGGGGTGGTGCCGCTCCACCAGGAGTTCGAGGGCCGGCAACAACTCGCAGCGCAAAGCCAGCGGCAGGTTGGCTGCCTGAAGGGTGCTGGCGGCTGGCGGCTGCATTTCAGGGTTCATCGCTGTTGTTCAGTGGCCTATCGAGCTCGGCGGCGCGGAGGATGCGAAGTTCGCAATCAATCTGCACGGCGAAACCGGTGTCGGTCTGGCGGGCC
>JBIIJV010000011.1:0-29129 GCA_044233545.1 Cyanobium sp. | reverse complement strand
CCCCGCTCCGAGAGACACCACTGCTGGAAATCGTCCACCAGTTGCTGACTGACCCGATGGCGAATATTGGCCAAGATGCCATTGAGCAGCGAACGGCCCGAGGCCTCCAGCAACCGTTGGGGGATCAAACCAAGCAGGGCCGGCTGCCGGCCGCTGACGGCCAGGGCCGCTTCGCCCTCCAGGCCGCCGGGAGCCGCCACCAACCACGAGTTGAGCTGCAGCTGGAAGTCCTCCACAAGGCCAAGACCCTCAAGCTGACAGTGGAGTGAATCCAGTTCGAGTCGGCCTTGATGCTGGCGGGCCTGAATCTCGACCACCGGGTGGATCTGCAGATGGAACAACTGCACCCGTGTGACGTGATAGCGGTAGTGGCCGGGACCGAGAATCTCCAGTTGGGTCGGATCCAACAAGGCCTCCACCACCCGACGTTCATCGTTGAGGTAGGCCCGCAGATAGTCCGCATGCTCGTTGACCGGCAAACGGAGCTGCTGACGAGCGCTGAACGCGACGGCCATGGACAGCGGACCGGCAGGCATGATCCTATCGACCCGCTCTCCCCCGGCCATGCGCCTCGCCTATCTCGGCCCCGTCGGCACCTACGGCGAACAGGCTGCCAAGCAGCTCGCGGCGCTGGCAGGGCTTGAGGCCAGCTTGATTCCCCAACCAGGCATCCAAGCGGTGATCCGCGCCTTGGCCGAGGGGGACTGTGAGGCGGCGGTGGTACCAGTGGAGAATTCAGTCGAAGGGGGGGTCACAAGCTGCCTGGATGCCCTCTGGCAGTACCCCGACCTGGTGATTAGCCATAGCCTGGTCCTGCCGATTCGTCACGCCCTGCTGGGTAGTGGCCCGCTTGATGGCATCAGTGAAGTGCTGTCCCATCCCCAAGCCCTGGCCCAGTGCCCCCAATGGTTGGCCCAGCATCTGAGCGGGGCCCTGCAGTTACCTACCAGCTCCACCGCCGAAGCAGCCCGCCTGGTGCGCGGCAGCCGCTTCCGTGCCGCCATCGCCTCCCTGGAGGCCGCCAAGGAGCACGGGCTGGAGGTAATCGCCTATCCGATCAACGACGTAGCAGGCAATTGCACACGCTTTCTGCTCTTGCGCCGTCAACCCTGCGCCGCTGGCAATGGACCCCATGCCAGCTTGGCTTTTTCGCTCCAGGCCAACCGCCCCGGCGCCCTGCTCGCAGCCCTGACTTGCTTTGCCAGCGAAGGTCTCAACATGAGCCGCATCGAGTCCCGACCCTCGAAACGCTCCATGGGCGAGTACATCTTCTTTGTAGATCTTGACCTCAGCCAAGGTGTGGAACCCCTAGATCGCGCCATGGCTGCCTTAAAGCCCCACTGTGAACAGCTGGTCCTGTTCGGAGTCTATCCCTTGACCATACTGAATACGCCGGAAGATAATATCAACGCTGCAAACAACTAAATACACTCTTTACTTGAAGCCTATTGCTTCTGGCCACGAAAGACACCAAACTGCATCAAACCATGGCGGAAAGCCCAGTCCATCAAAAGCAAGGTGGGAGTTTCGCGCAGTCCCTGCAAAACGGCCTTTGGCCCCAGCCCTAAAATCGCACCGGGTCTCCTGAAGCCCTCGAGAATCGAGTCCCGCCAGGAAGGCACCGTGGCCACAGTCCAATCAGCACTGTCAACCTGTAAACCCTCAGCCCAAGGACTGAAATTAAAATCGCGGCACATCGCAGCAATACTGGCAAATTCAGGGTGGGCCCATTGGTCTAGTAACTGGCGCATCACCCAGCGCTCCAAACGATCCATCGCCCCTTCAGCTGGATCGCGGCGATTCCAATCTGCCATCGCCAATCGGCCATGGGGCCGCAGCACACGCAACAATTCATCTACATAGCGCTGTTTATCAGGCATGTGGGGTGCGGCCTCCACGCTCCAAACCGCATCAAAGCTCCGATCCGGCAAATCAAGCGCCAAGGCATCCATGACCGCAAACCGACAATGATCCGCTAATTCCGGGGGGGTCAGGGCGCGAGCCCGGGCAATTTGGGCCGGACTGATACTGATTGCCAGCACATCAAAACCATAGTGAAGAGCCAGCAGCCGAGCACTGCCGCCAATACCGCATCCCACATCCAGAATCCGACTGCCTGGGGGCAAGCGATCAAGACCACTCCAACGAACAAGCTCATGGACGAAGTCATCTTTGGCCAAACGAAAATCACGGCGCCTGGCTGGATTACCATAAAAACCAAGGTGAACATGGTCACCCCAAAGACGCTCTAACAGCGCATCATTCGTCCATCGATTATAGGCTTCGGCAACACTAGTTGAACCTTGATAGCTACGATTTGATGAGAGCCAAAGGCGGACACAAACAAAAACTGTAACTACTAACAATAAAACCAAGGCCAGAGATCCGACCAGGCTTTGCATTGGCATTTTAGATTTCGCCGCTATTCAAATCGTCATAATCAGCCTGGGAATCACCCGAATCAAAGGTATCTTTAAGCACAGTCCTTGCAGCCAGCTGACGGCGAGTCTGATCAAGAAGTTCATACTCTTGCCTCAGGCGCTCACCCGTGTCGGTGATCTCAAGCAAGGCCTGCTGGTGATCAGCCACTGGCCCACCCAGGTGAGCGCCGATCCAATAGGAAAGTTCGCGAGGAAGATCAGGTAGATCAGGAGGAAGAACAGCTGGCTTGCCTATTAGCTTGCCGGTCAACTCAACCACATCTCTCAAGGCTTGACTGACATTGGTAGTTAGCGCAACCAAATCGTCACGCGAATCGGAGGTATCGTCTTCGATCCAACTGACCATGGCCACGCGATAGGGAGTCTCACGCAAAATGCTGAGAACACGAAAACGTTGCTGCCCCATCGTCACAATATTGCTGCGGTCATCTTCTTGGGACTGCCAATGAAGAATCTCGGCACAACATCCCACTTCCGCCATCTTTTGACGCTGGGGATCCCAACGAACCACGCCAAAACGACGATCTTCAGCCATGACCGTCCGCAACATCATGCGATAACGGGACTCAAAGATGTGCAGCGGTAGCACCTCCTGTGGGAAAAGCACCACATCAGGAAGGGGGAAAAGCGGCAGTTCCCTAACGGCTAATTCGGTCACGCTTTATGGCTGAGCCCTAGGGTCAGCGGCAGGGTGACATGCAAGGAAGCCGTAGGGGTACTCACGGTAAAAATAATAGAAGAAATGGGCGGCACGGATGCAACAGCCACTCAATCCTAGTCAGAACAAGGGCCATAGGAGCCTCTGATTGTCACAACGCAATCAAAGAGCTCCCACAACAACCAGTCCCATCAAAACCAAGCAGGGGAAGGGGTCCATCCTGCGGAAACTGGTTTAGGCATCAAAGCTTGACTTCAATATCGACACCACTGGGTAAATCCAGCTTCATGAGGGCATCGATCGTCTTGGAACTCGGGCTGTAAATATCAATAATGCGACGATGGGTGCGAGTCTCAAAATGCTCTCGGGAATCTTTATCTACGTGTGGAGAGCGAAGAACACAATAGATTTTGCGCTTGGTTGGCAGCGGAATCGGCCCAATTGCAGTGGCGGCAGTGTGATCAGCCGTTTCGATGATCTTCTCACAGGAGAGATCAAGCATTCTGCGGTCAAATGCCTTGAGACGGATACGAATCTTTTGTTGGGGAATGGAACTCGTCATCAGATGAAAGGGTGTAGTACACCAAAAGAAATGGGTTTTCTAGTTGCTTTAAGTAGGAGGCAGGCAAAATTAAACTGCTTCCAAACAAAGTCGACCGACTAGGTGAAAAACACCTAGTCGGTCAGTGTCGACTCACTCAACGATCTTGGAGACTACGCCGGCGCCGATCGTACGGCCACCTTCGCGAATAGCGAAGCGCATGCCTTGTTCGATGGCAACTGGGCAAATCAACTCGGCACTCATCTTGATGCGGTCACCGGGCATGACCATCTCAACGTTGCTGCCATCGTCTGCCGTGAAAGCGGTGATTTGACCGGTTACATCCGTGGTACGGATGTAGAACTGAGGACGATAGCCAGCAAAGAAAGGAGTGTGGCGACCACCTTCTTCTTTCTTCAGAACATAAACCTCACCTTCGAATTTGGTGTGGGGCTTAATGGAGTTTGGCTTGACCAAAACCATGCCGCGCTCGATGTCTTCCTTCTGGATGCCGCGAAGCAGAAGACCGACGTTGTCTCCGGCCATGCCTTCATCGAGAAGCTTGCGGAACATTTCTACCCCAGTAACGGTAGTTTCCCGGGTGTCACGAATACCGACAACCTGAACAGTCTCACCAACCTTCACCTTACCGCGCTCAA
This sequence comes from Cyanobium sp., assembly GCA_044233545.1. GTDB lineage: Bacteria > Cyanobacteriota > Cyanobacteriia > PCC-6307 > Cyanobiaceae > Cyanobium. The sequence goes on along the minus strand of JBIIJV010000011.1, from coordinate 24,830 downwards.
TCCGACCAGTAGCTACGGTGCCGCGACCAGTGATGGAGAAAACATCTTCAATGGCCATCAAGAAGGGCTTGTCAATTTCCCGTTCCGGCTGGGGAATCGCCTCATCAACAGCATCCATCAGATCCAGGATCTTATCGACCCATTCATCTTCTCCACGCACGGCCTTATTGCCAGCTTGAATATATTCAAGTGCCTTGAGGGCAGAACCGGCCACAACGGGGATGTCATCGCCTGGGAAGTCATAGCTGCTGAGCAGCTCGCGCATTTCCAGTTCTACCAACTCAAGGATTTCCTCGTCATCGACCATGTCCTTTTTGTTGAGGAACACAACCAATGCTGGAACACCCACCTGTTTTGCCAAAAGGATATGTTCCTTGGTTTGGGCCATCGGACCATCCGTGGCTGCGACTACCAGAATGGCGCCATCCATTTGGGCCGCGCCAGTAATCATGTTTTTTACATAGTCCGCGTGACCGGGACAATCCACGTGGGCATAGTGGCGCTTCTCGGTTTCGTACTCGACGTGAGCCGTATTGATGGTGATGCCACGCTCCTTTTCTTCCGGAGCACCATCGATTTCATCGTAGGCTTGGGCCTTGGCCATGCCTTGGGATGCGAGGACGTTGGTGATCGCCGCGGTGAGAGTGGTCTTGCCGTGATCAACGTGGCCAATGGTGCCAATGTTGACGTGGGGCTTGTTCCTTTCGAACTTCTCGCGTGCCATGGAAGGAAAGAATCGAGGGGTGGGTTTTTGGGTTGGGAATGAAGATCAGGAATTGCCCTGATTCTTGGAGATGATGGCTTCAGCAACATTGCGAGGAACTTCCTCGTAGTGACTGAACTCCATCGAGAAGATACCCCGACCCTGGGTCATGGATCGGAGCTGGGTGGCGTAGCCAAACATCTCGGCCAAGGGAACCTTGGACTGCACTTTGGATTGGCCGTTTTCAACGGACTGCCCTTCAACCTGGCCACGACGGGAGGAAAGGTCCCCGATGACCGAGCCGAGGTAATCCTCAGGAACCTCCACTTCAACCTTCATCATCGGCTCAAGCAGCACAGGATTGCACTTCTTGACCCCATCTTTGAAGGCCATGGAGCCGGCGATTTTAAACGCCATTTCCGATGAGTCTACGTCGTGATACGACCCGTCGATCATCGTGACCTTGACATCAATCATCGGGAATCCAGCAATCACACCTGATTGGCAGGTTTCTTTCATGCCAGCTTCGGCGGGGCCGATGTATTCCTTGGGAACGATGCCGCCGACAATCTTGTTGACAAACTCAAAGCCTGAACCAGGTTCACCAGGTTCCATCTCGATAACCACATGGCCATACTGACCCTTACCGCCAGTTTGGCGAGCAAACTTGCCCTCGCCTTTAGAACTACTGCGTATGGTTTCACGATAGGAAACCTGTGGGGCGCCAATATTGGCCTCCACCTTGAACTCCCTCAGCATCCGATCAACAAGAATTTCCAAGTGCAGTTCACCCATGCCAGCAATCACTGTCTGGCTGGTTTCGGGATTAGTAGAAACTCGGAAAGTGGGATCTTCTTCAGCAAGGGATTGAAGTGCCTTGGATAACTTCTCCATGTCACCCTTTGTCTTAGGCTCAACCGCAACGGAGATGACCGGATCGGGAATGTAAAGGGATTCAAGGATAATTGGATCAGAATCTACACAGAGAGTGTCTCCGGTAGTGGTGTCCTTCAGACCCAAAACCGCTCCCAAATCGCCGGCACGCAGCTCATCAACTTCTTCACGGTCATCAGCCTTCAACAGAATAAGGCGGGAAATTCTTTCCTTCTTATCCTTGGTGGAGTTCAAAACGTAACTGCCTTTTTGGAGTACGCCGCTATACATCCGCACAAAGGTGAGTTTGCCGTAGGGGTCGGCCATCACCTTGAATGCCAACGCACTAAACGGAGCATTGTCGTCACAGGGACGAATCGACTCTGTGCCGTCAGGCAGAAGTCCCGTAATGGGAGGAACATCAACTGGAGCCGGAAGATAATCGACCACAGCGTCTAGCACAAGTTGCACACCCTTGTTCTTAAAGGCCGAACCACAAAGGATGGGAACGAGGCCGTGCTTAACAACGCCTTGGCGGATTCCCTTGATGAGCTGCTCTTCGGTAAGTTCGCCGTTTTCTAGGTAGGCCTCAATCAATTCCTCATCGCTTTCGGCCACAGTCTCCATTAACTTGCCACGCCATTTAGCCACTTCTTCCACCATATCGGCAGGGATGGGCTGTTCAAGAATGTCGGTGCCAAGATCGTTGGTGTAAACGATGGCCTTGTTGCGAACCAAATCTACAATGCCCTTCAGTTCACCTTCGGCACCTATTGGCAACTGGATAGGAGCGGCATTCGCCTTGAGTCGGTCCTTAATCTGCTCATAGACCTTGAGGAAATTGGCCCCGGTGCGATCCATCTTGTTGACGAACACGATCCGCGGCACGTTGTAGCGATCCGCTTGCCGCCAAACCGTTTCGGACTGGGGCTGCACACCGCCCACGGCACAAAACACCGCAATCACCCCATCCAGCACCCGCATGGAGCGTTCGACTTCAATAGTGAAATCGACGTGACCAGGAGTATCAATTATATTGATTCGGTTATCTTTCCAGCTTGTGGAAATAGCCGCAGCGGTGATGGTGATGCCTCGCTCCCGTTCCTGCTCCATCCAATCAGTGACGGCAGCACCATCGTGCACCTCACCCATCTTGTGGACTACCCCAGAATAGAAAAGGATCCGTTCTGTCGTCGTAGTCTTGCCCGCATCAATATGCGCTGCAATACCGATATTTCTAACTCGGTCAAGAGGATAGGCGCGGGCCACGGGGGTCGTCTCCGAGGTGGGGTCGAGAAATAAGCGGGCATTAGTCTACAGACCGGCTGTAGGGAACAAAATCCGGAGAGCCCTGGCTCCGGATTCTTGGGGCCACTTGATCAGTAGCGGTAATGGGCGAAAGCCTTATTGGCTTCGGCCATCTTGTGGGTTTCCTCACGCTTGCGGACGGCACTGCCGGCCTCATTGGCGGCATCCATCAGTTCACCAGCCAGCTTCTGGGCCATGCTGCGGCCGTTGCGGGCCCGGGAGAAATTAACCAACCACCGCAGGGCCATCGCTGTCCCCCGCTCCTGTCGCACTTCCATGGGCACCTGATAAGTGGCGCCCCCGACCCGACGGGCCCGGACCTCAACAAGGGGGGTTGCATTACGAACGGCGGTCTCGAATAACTCGAGGGGATCGGATCCGGTCCGGTCGTTGATCAGCGAAAAAGCATCGGAGAGAATTCTCTGGGCTGTGGACTTCTTGCCATGCTTCATCAGCCTGGCCACAATCATCGAGGCCAAACGGCTGTTGAACTGTGGATCCGGCAGGACAGGTCGCTTTTCGGCGGCGTTGCGGCGGGACATGGGGGCGGGTTGGGGAAACGGGCGATGGGGAGGGCGGTTGCTTGGAGTCGCGGCGGAACCGCGCTGCTTACACCCGATGAATAAAGCTCAGGCCTTGGGAGTTTTGGCGCCGTACTTCGAACGGGACTGGCGCCGATCCTTCACACCAGAGGTGTCAAGGGTGCCGCGGATGATGTGATAGCGAACTCCCGGGAGATCCTTGACGCGACCACCGCGAATGAGCACAACTGAGTGCTCTTGCAGGTTGTGGCCGATGCCTGGGATGTAAGCAGTCACCTCAAACCCTGAGGTGAGGCGGACCCGTGCCACTTTGCGCAGGGCCGAGTTCGGCTTTTTGGGAGTTGAGGTGTAGACGCGGGTGCAGACGCCACGGCGTTCCGGGCAGGCGCGCAGAGCCGGCGACTTGGTTTTGCGGGTGAGGCGCTGCCGTTCGGTGCGGATCAGCTGCTGAATCGTGGGCATCTAGGGCCGGAGTGCTGCTCGGAGGACATTGGTCGGACGTCCGACCGTTTTCGACAATCCGACACCCTACGACCCCATGGGCCCGCGAACCCCTGTTCGATCAAACGAAGCCCCACAGGCACAGCCGCTTACCCCATCTCCGGATCGCACCAAAAAGCCTCCGCCGCTGAGATCGCCTCGGTAATCGAGCCGCAAGCCGTTCAGAAGGGCAACTTGATCACCTGGCGCATAGAGGGTGATGCCATCCGCCCTGGCCAGGGGAATTCCAGCTAGTTGACCGGGCCGCAAGCGAATGGTCCAGGCAGCGCAGCGGCCTTCGAGCAGATCGAGATGCATCAAGCCTGGAGTACCGGCCACAGCCGCCTGGCGACAAAGTTCAGCGGCGGCGGCGGCGGTGATGCGCAAACTGTGGCCCCGGGGCACGATGTTCTGGTTTGGGATCTCCAATCTGGCAGGAAGCAGCCTTAGGAGCCATTTGGCGCGGCACGATCCGGCTCCATGGGCACCAAGCCAAGACCGTTATGGATTGCCGCCGTCACCCCCCGCCCCCGCACGGTCTGGGTGCCACCCATCACCAGGCCGGTGGAGCTTCCCCCATCCAGGTTGAGGGCCTCCTGGAGCCCCATGGCCTGAAGCAGTCGTGCCGCCTCCGCCAGGGTGGGACCGCTGTCATCGACCCCTTCCAAAGTCACCAGCCAAAGCAGGCGGCCATCACTACCGATCACCGTGCGCGGTGCACCCTGGGAGAGGAAGGCGGCAGCAAAGCCCTCGGCTGCCCCATCCAGCACCAGCTGTCCTTGCTGAAGCAGCAAAGGGCCACCTCCAATCACATTGGCTGCCAAGCCCAGGTCGGAATTCGGCCGGCTATTGATCGTCAATCGATCCCCCTCTCTCCAGGGCAACGGACTGCCCCTGGCAACCAAGATCGTGTCAAGGGGGCCCAGTTTGACGCCATCCACCAAGGTCGCCGCTTCCAACCGTTGAACCACAACGCCCTGACGGATCAACACTGCGGATTCATGGGCGTTTATAGGGCGATAAACCGGTCCCCAATCAGCTGTGTAACGGGAAAGTCCCCGCTGGACATAGCCACTGTTGAGGGTTTGCAGCCGCACCGATGGCCCCCTGGAATCGCCCACCCATTCCTGCAATTGCAACCGGCCGAAGCGAGGCAGCTGGCGGGGATCCCAGGCCACCACGCCGCGATTCAGGATCGGCCCTGAAAGCCAACGCCCCTGATCCTTGATGGCCCCGAGGGGCAGGCGACGCACCCGATTGAAGAAGCCTCCGTTGATTGCCACAACAGCGTCGTAACGACGGGCCAACTGGGGCAGCAGGCTCAGCCCCTCCATCCCCCCTCCTCGACTGAGGGGTCGCAAGGCAACGGGACCGAAACGGGGATCAAGGCGGACGGCGTTTAGTCGCACGCGGCGCCCATCCTGCACCCGTACCTGCCGGTCCCATCGCAGTTGGGACCCCAGCAGGGATTGCAGACGTCGATCCAGCCCCGCTGGGGACGCCCCATCGACGCCAACCTCCCCTGGGGTAACCGCCCCAGGCGGGCCGTCCGCCCAGTCGATCACCAAGCGGGCGGGAGCCCCAAGGCTGAAGACTTGCCGCAGGGGGCGGCCGCCAGGGCCAGCCAGCAGCAGATCATCACCAACCGCCTGGGCCCCAAGGCCACTGGCTCGCAAGCGTTCTTCGGACCCCAGCCCCGGCTGCAAACCGATCTGCAGGCCGGCTTCGCTCTGGCGAACCAAAAGGGGTCCACTCAGGTCCAGAACAAAACGAGCGGTGCCTACTGGGGCAGAACTGCGTCGCACTCGCATCAACCGTGCCCCCGGCAGAGCCAGCTGCAACTGGGGCCCTGCGAACGTGACGCGAACCCCAGCCGCCTCCAGGAACGGGACCGCATCGACCCCCACCTCATCAGCCAAGGACAGCTGGGACTGCCTTGGAACCGTCAAGGTCGTGCCAAACCACTGCAGGTCGAGACCGCCATCGGGGCGACCATTGCTACTTAAACCCAGCTGGCCTTGAAGTACATCAAGGGGCAACCAGATCTGGGCGCGCGCACCCCCGACCCCAGGGCGCCAGATCCAGGCCACCCGCTGCGGCCTGCCATTGATCAAGATCTGATCACCCCGGCGCTCGCCTGCAATCGCCCGGCGCTGATCCAGGCCGCCAGGGGCCGCAGGCCTGGTCAGGTCACGCCCCCCGGGGAGTGCCGCCGGAAGCGGCGGTAAAGGGGGAGGGGCCGCCTGCACAGGCAGGAGAGCGCCCACAAAGACCAAGGCAGCGCCAAGCCGCCAGGTACGAATGTCCATCGACCGATCCTCCCCTAACCGCATCTAGGGCGATGGCGAGAAAGTTAGCCCTGATCAGTGGACGGGAGAACGGATCCCTAGGATCACAATTCTGCTCAGAGGGGGGTTCGTACTCCCAGCTGAAAAAAATCGCCGCCTCACTTGCTTCGAGGCCATCCCGACCCGCTCGGGCCCAGAATCCGCCGCCTGTCCCCCCGGCCATGTACCTTCGCACCCCTCCCGTCTGGCCCCATCGCGACAGTGCCGCCCCGGAGGCGGTGGCCGGCGAGAAAGATGCCTGCGGGGTTGGCTTCCTGGCCCATCTCCAAGGAGTAGCCAGCCACTGGGTGTTGCAACAGGCCCTGCAGGGCCTCCGCTGCATGGAACATCGCGGCGGTTGCGGTGGTGATGGAGATTCCGGAGATGGAGCAGGTATTCTCAGCGCCATTCCCTGGGGCCTGCTTGAGGCTGTCTGGCCCGCCGCCACAGGCCTGAACAAGGGTGTCAGGGGCCTCGGCATGGTCTTTCTGCCCCAGGATCCTGCCCAGCGCGAAACGGTCCGCCAGCTCTGCGAGCAGGAAGCCACCCGACTGGGCCTCGTGAGCCTGGGCTGGCGGGCGGTACCGGTAGACCCCTCCGTGTTGGGCACCATGGCCCGCCAGTCGGCGCCCGCCATTGAGCAATGGTTGCTGCTGGAACCCCAGGCCAATGCCGAGGTCAGCGAGGAGGTTGACGCGGTCGAATCCCTGCTCTTCCGACTGCGACGACGGGCCGTCGACCGGGCCCGGGAACATCTCGGTGCCGAGAGTGCCAACCTCTATTTCGCCTCGATCAGTTCCCGTACCGTCGTCTACAAAGGCATGGTCCGCTCGGCGGTACTCGACCTCTTTTACGCCGACTTGCGGGATGAGCGTTTTGCGGTGCATTTTGCTGTTTACCACAGGCGATTCAGTACCAACACACTGCCCCGCTGGCCCCTGGCCCAGCCCATGCGCTTGCTTGGCCACAACGGCGAAATCAATACGTTGCTCGGCAACATCAATTGGGCCAGTGCGGCCGAAGCCAATCTCGAAGCTGTATGGGGTGAAGCTGCCAGTGACCTGCGGCCATTGGTTAATCCAACCTTCAGCGATTCGGCCAATCTTGATGCGACACTTGAGCTTATGGTGCGCAGTGGTCGTCCGATTACAGATAGCCTGCTTACCCTTGTTCCAGAGGCGTTCCGCGATCAACCAGAACTAGAAGACAGACCCGACATCAAAGCATTTTATGAATACAACGCTTGCCTGCAGGAGCCCTGGGATGGCCCCGCTCTGTTGGTCTTCAGTGATGGCAAGACGGTAGGGGCCACTCTAGATCGCAATGGTCTACGGCCGGCCCGTTATTGCATCACCAGCGATGGTTATGTGGTGATGGGTTCAGAAACCGGTGTCGTTGAACTTGAAGAAGATCGCATTCTGGAAAAAGGAAGGCTGGGTCCTGGGCAGATGCTGGCCGTAGATCTGGTCCACCATCGCATTCTGCGCAACTGGGATGTGAAGGAAGAAGCGGCTGCACGCCATCCCTACAGCAGTTGGTTAGCGGAACATCGCCGCGAGTTGGAGGACGGAGTCTGGCAAGAACAAACCATCCTTAGCGATCTCGAGCTTCTACAACAGCAAACCGCATTTGGTTTTACTGCTGAGGATTTGGAACTGGTGATGGATGACATGGCCGGCGCCGGCAAAGAACCCACCTATTGCATGGGTGATGACATCCCCCTGGCGGTTCTCTCAAGCAAGCCCCACCTCCTCTACGACTATTTCAAACAACGCTTCGCCCAGGTCACCAACCCTCCGATTGACCCGTTGCGCGAAAAACTGGTCATGGATCTGGAGATGCATCTGGGACGGCGCGGATCCGCCTTGCGGCCGGACGCCGCCGGAGCCGCCGTCTTGCATCTGGTCAGCCCCGTACTCAGTGAACCTGAATTGCAGAGCTTGGGCTCCAAGGGTCTGCGCATGACCACCCTTTCAACCCTGCTGGCGGTAGAGGCGGGTCCCTCGGGCCTGGAAGCAGCCTTGAGACGCCTCTGCTTTGAGGCGGAGGCGGCCGTTCGCGCCGACAGCCAGATCCTGCTCCTCTCCGATCGCTGCAGCGGTGGCATCGGAGCTGCCTCCATGGCTGTTCCACCCCTACTGGCCATTGGGGCTGTCCACCACCACCTCTTGAGGCTTGGTCTGCGCCTGCAGGCCTCCATCGTGATTGAAACCGGCCAATGCTGGACCACCCACCATCTGGCCTGTCTGATCGGCTACGGCGCCAGTGCGGTCTGCCCCTGGATGGCCTGGGAAACCAGCCGGCACTGGTTAGCCCATCCCAAGACCCAATCCCTGATCGAAAGGGGCAAGTTACCTGCCTTGACACCTATCAAGGTTCAACAAAACGTGCGTCAGGCCCTTGAAGACGGTCTACGAAAAATTCTCTCTAAAATCGGCATTTCGATGCTTGCAAGTTATCATGGCGCCCAAATATTTGAGGCGATCGGTATCGGCGCTGATCTGATTGATCTGGCCTTTTCCGGCACCACCAGCCGGGTGGCTGGTCTCAGCCTCGAAGAACTTGCCAGCGAAACCCTCGCCTTCCATACCAAGGCCTATCCCGAACTCAACCGCACCAAGCTGGAGTTCATGGGTTTTGTGCAGTACCGAAGCGGTGGTGAATTCCACCTGAACAGCCCCGAAATGGCCAAGGCCCTGCATGCTGCCGTGGCAGCGGGTCCGGGTTACGACCACTTCAACACCTACCGCCAACTCCTAGAACATCGACCGGTAACGGCCCTGCGGGATCTGCTGGAACTGACGCCCGCCCCAACCCCATTGCCGCTGAACGAAGTTGAGAGTGTCGAAAGCATCTGCAGCCGCTTTTGCACGGGCGGCATGAGCCTCGGTGCCCTATCCCGAGAGGCACACGAGGTACTGGCTGTCGCCATGAATCGCATCGGCGGCAAGAGCAATAGCGGCGAAGGGGGTGAGGATCCTGCCCGCTATCACCCTCTCCACGATGTCGATGCCGAGGGCCGCTCGGCGACGTTGCCCAGCATCGCTGGCCTGCGCAATGGCGACAGCGCCTGCTCAGCCATCAAGCAAATTGCCTCTGGTCGTTTCGGTGTCACCCCGGCTTACCTCCGAAGTGGCAAGCAGCTGGAGATCAAGGTCGCCCAGGGAGCCAAGCCTGGAGAAGGGGGCCAATTACCGGGACCCAAAGTAGATGCCTACATCGCCTGGCTGCGCAATAGCAAACCTGGGGTGGCCCTGATATCGCCTCCTCCCCACCACGATATTTATTCCATCGAAGATCTGGCCCAGCTGATCCATGACTTGCACCAAGTTCATCCCAAAGCGAAGGTTTCGGTGAAACTGGTTGCCGAGATCGGCATCGGTACGATTGCTGCCGGCGTTGCCAAAGCCAATGCCGATGTCATCCAAATTTCCGGCCACGATGGTGGCACAGGGGCCTCACCCCTGAGCTCCATAAAACATGCCGGCAGCCCCTGGGAGTTAGGTCTAAGCGAGGTACATCGCAGCTTGCTGGTCAACGGACTTCGGGATCGGGTGCTGCTGCGGGCCGATGGTGGCCTCAAAACCGGCTGGGATGTGTTGATGGCGGCCCTGCTTGGCGCCGAGGAATACGGTTTCGGTTCAGTGGCAATGATTGCCGAAGGCTGCATCATGGCCAGGGTTTGCCACACCAATAATTGTCCTGTCGGCATAGCCACGCAGAAAGAATCCCTGCGCAAGCGGTTCACAGGCCTACCAGATCATGTGGTTAATTTCTTCCTTTTTGTCGCCCAGGAGGTACGCCAACTTCTCAGCGTGCTCGGCGTCGCCCGTCTCGAAGATTTGATTGGCCGCACCGAATTGCTGCGTCCCAGATCAGTCAAGCTCACTAAAACCAGCCGGGTGGACCTCAGCTGCCTGCTGAGCCCAATCCCCCAAGCCATGGATCGTTCCTGGCTGAAGCACGATGGCGAAGCCCATGGCAATGGGGTGATTCTCGAAGATCAACTCCTGGCCGATCCCGCTGTTACTGAGGCTATCAAGGGCCACGGGCAACTGAACAGGACTCTGAGCATCCTCAACACAGACCGCAGCGTCGGAGCCCGGCTGGCTGGCGAAATTGCCGAGCTACATGGCAATAGAGGCTTCGCTGGGGAGATCAATCTTCAGTTCGAGGGTGCCGCTGGCCAGAGCTTTGGGGCCTTCCTGTTGCAGGGCCTGAACCTGCGCCTTATCGGTGAGGCGAACGATTATGTCGGCAAAGGAATCAACGGGGGTCGGATCACAGTGATTCCCCCACCCGCCTGCATCAATCCAGGCGAAAAAGTCATCCTAGGCAATACCTGCCTTTACGGTGCCACCGGTGGCGAGCTTTATGCCCTTGGCCGCGCCGGTGAGCGGTTTGCGGTGCGTAACAGTGGCGCCCGCACGGTGGTTGAGGGGGCCGGGGACCACTGCTGCGAATACATGACCGGCGGGGTAGTTGTTGTGCTGGGAACCACCGGCCGCAATGTTGCTGCGGGCATGACAGGCGGTGTCGCTTTCCTGCTGGATGAAGCCGACGGTGTACAGCAACACCTCAATCCCGGCACGGTGAGTCTTCAGCCACTCAGCACAATCGAACAGGAGGCCCTACTGAAACCCCTGCTTGAAGCCCACCTAGCCCACACGGGCAGTGCCAGGGCAGCCACCATACTGGCGGACTGGGCCAATTGGAAAACCCGTTTCAAAGTGATCGTGCCCCCCAGTGAGAAAGCACTGGTTGGTTTGGCCACCCTTGAACCCGTGGCGGTTTAACGGCCTCGCTGTGCCTCTAGTTCAGCCTCGCTGTGCCTCTAGTTCAGCGAGGATTTTGGCGCATTAGAGCTTGAACCTCACCGGCGTGATAGCTGCTGCGGGTCAATGGGCTGCTGATTACTTGCAAGAAGCCAAGCTCATGCTCACCTTGGTGCCGATAGGCATCAAATTGTTCAGGGCTGACGAACCGGTCAACAGGCAAATGCTTGGGTCCTGGCGAAAGATATTGGCCGATTGTCACGATATCTACCCAATTTCGTCGCAGGTCAGCAAGTACCTGCATCACCTGAGTGTCGGTTTCCCCCAGTCCCACCATCAGACCTGACTTCGTATAGGTACGGGGCCACCCCAGGTGAACCCTCTGCAGGAGTTCAAGCGAACGGCTGTAAATTGCTTGCGGTCTGGCCTTTCGATACAGGCTCGGTACCGTTTCGATGTTGTGATTGAGGACCTCAGGTGCGGCCTCCATTACGACCCCTAGGGCATCCCAGTTACCGCAGAAATCAGGAATCAGCAATTCAATCGTTGTGCCGGCAGAGCGCTGCCGCACGGCATTGACGCAGGCGACAAAATGGCCGGCACCCCCATCGGCCAAATCATCTCGGTTGACCGATGTGATTACAACATGACGCAAGCCCAGCCGGGACACCGCTTCCCCCAGCCGCTCCGGTTCGCTGGGGTCAAGGGCCCGCACGCTCTTGTCAAAGTCGATGTCGCAGTAGGGACAGGCCCGGGTGCAGCCTGGGCCCATGATTAAGAATGTGGCCGTGCCGCTGGCAAAACATTCACCGATATTGGGACAACTGGCCTCCTGGCAAACCGTGTTCAGCTGCAGATCAAGCAGCAAATCGGCAACGGCCCCAATGCGCTGCCGCTGGGGGGCTTTAACGCGTAACCAAGGCGGTTTGGGCACGACCGAAGCCATGGAAATCCAGGCAGAGGGAAAAAGCCGCCGAAACGGTGCCCCATGCTTTGCCACGGGGGAACAAACTCTAGGCAAGGCAGTGGCCTGGCTTTGGTTCCACCCCTACCAGCTCGGGTCAGGGCAATAGGAGGATCGTTCGATCCTTTAGAGTTCAACCATCGGGATGTGGCGCAGCTTGGTAGCGCACTTCGTTCGGGACGAAGGGGCCGCAGGTTCGAATCCTGTCATCCCGATTACTCAAGGGCCACGGCTGAAACCCAACCCTCCTCAACCCAGTTCGGCGCCTGGATATCCCCTTGGCGTTACGAAGTGGCCATCTTTGACATAGCTGGTGCTGTTGCCGACGAGCACCAGGGTCAACATGTCGATCTGCGCGATGGGCAAGTCCTCCAGGGTGGTGAGCGTCACAGCTTCCCCTTGGCGACCAAGCTGGCGGGCGATCAGCACAGGCGTGGAGAGCTGGCGATGCTGCATCAAAAGTTCAAGGGCACGACCCAGCTGCCAATCACGACCCTGCGAACGGGGGTTGTATAAGGCCACCACGAAATCACCAGCCGCAGCTCCCCTTAGTCGGTCTTCAATCACGGGCCAGGGTGTGAGTCGATCACTCAAGCTGATCGTGCAGAAATCGTGCATCAGCGGGGCCCCCGCCCTTGCTGCCGCTAGCTGCAGCGCAGAGATTCCGGGATGCACCTGAAAGACGGGTCGATCCTTTGCCGCCAGGCCAAGCCATTGCTCTAGGGCCAGGCCAGCCATCCCATAAATGCCACTGTCCCCTGATGAGATCAGGGCAACACGCAGACCCTGGGCTGCCAGGGCAAGAGCCTCGGCGCAACGGCCCGATTCCTCGGTAAGTCGTCCCTCCCGTCGCACCTGATCCGGCCGGCGCAGGGGCTCCACCAGATCCAGATAGAGGCTGTATCCCACCCAAACGCCGCATCGAGCCAGCGCCCAGCGGCCAGTGCCGGTCAGGAGATCCAAGCAGCCTGGACCGCTGCCGACCAGGTGAAGCTCACCACGGGCCGGCCCCCATTGTTCAACTGCCTCGGCCACCGCCAGGGTGGCGGCGCCCCTTTCCCCTGCTGCGGCATGGGCCACCGTTTTGGCTACCAACAAGGTCGCCTCTGTCCCATCACGTCCAGCCGCCGCGAGCAGGGCAGCCGCCTCGGCGACGCTGGCGGTGCCCATCTCCTGTTGCACAACCCTGGAGGGATTGGGGACTGGCACGTCAGCCAAGGCAGGGGCGGAGAAACAAACCAGCCTCCAGCCATGCCGTTCGCACAGAGCTTGAAGGGCCGGCTCGTCGGCCTTGCGATCGACGGTTGCCAGGCCAGCAACAGCCTGAATGGCCAAACCATGCTTGGACAAGGCTTCGTCGACAAGCCGTTCCAGAACCGACAATGTGGTGTCTCTTTCACATCCCATACCGAGCCAAAGGGAAGGGGGATGCCAACGACAGCCGCTCCCCAGGCGAGGGCCAATCACCAGATCTGGTTCCTTGCCATCTGGTTCAAGGTCAGGGCCTGGCAATTGGACCAGGCCCATAACTTGGGCCGCCTCGCCCTCCTGCCAAAGGGCCGTGCCGCTCTCCTGAAGCACCCGTAGGGGGGGGCGATCGAGATCTTGGCGAGCCGCCAACATCAGGGCTTGCCAGTCGCCGGCGCCCCGAATCCAGCCCCAGTCGCTGCCAAAGCTATCGAGGCACAATCGCCCCGTAGCCGAGCTGCTGCCAGTAATCACGGCCTGTCCACCGAGGAGTGCGGCTAACTGGCGCGCCAACGCCTCGCCACCCGCCCCATGGCCACCAAGCATTGGCACGGCAAAACGACCCTCAGGATCGAGAACAACGATGGCCGGATCGGTGTGCTTACTGACCAGCAGCGGTGCCACGAGGCGGGTCACGAGCCCCACAGCCGCCACGGCAACAACAGCTGATGCAAGGGGCCATTCCCGGGCCAGCCAATCGGCAGGGGAGATCGGATCGTCTGGCCAGCGGATCTCGGCAAGCAATCCTGCCTGCTTCAGGCGTAGCAACAGGGGATTGGCCTCCTTGGAAAGGGCGAGACCCACCACCCTCGACGGCGTCAACGGCATCTCAGGAATGCCCCAGTCGGCGGCGAAGTCCCTGGCCCAGGCGAGCCAGGCCCCCCCCTGAAGGAGAAGGAACCATGATTGGATCAAGATCCCCACCCTCCCCAGCAGCGGGCAGGACATCCTTGATGTCCTGCCCGCTGCTGGGGAGGACATCCTTGATGTCCTCCAACCCGAAATCCTTAGGCGGAGCGGTGTCTGGCAATGCGGTCGCGGGCCGATCCCGCTCGCGCCGCTCTGCCGTAGTGCCCATCGAACCGGCCTCAGCCAACGAGGGCTCGGGCTTGGCAGGGCCATCAGGCAGCGGGTTGCTAGAAGGCGTTTCGAGATTGGGTACCCCAAGGCTCAGCCCATCTGCAATGGGGTTAATCGGCTCAGCTGGAGCTGAAGGGTCTGAGCCACTATTCGGCTGGGCTTCCTCTAGCCCATGGCCAAGATCTCCAGGCGATTCACCATTGGCAACCCCCTCAGCAGGAGGCTCTAGCAACGCTTTGTCTTCTTCAAATTGAATTTCGTTGCCATTGCCAATGCTATCTTTATCTTGCGGCAAATAAGTAATATTTTTTGGCTGTACTGCCACTGAAGATAATGACTCTTCCTGCACCTCGGCAACAGGAGTCAGTGGGGGTGCATTTCCCAACAATACGGCTAGATCATCAGAATCAATTTGGCTACTCAGCCAAGGCAAATTTAACGGCTTGGACGCTTTTGAATCTTCCAAGTAAAAATCAGTGACGATACTATTATAAGGAGGGTTAAGTGGCTCACCCCTTCCATCAACCAGCTCCCATAACAAGGCATTGGCCCCAGAACGCCAACCGCTGAGCCAGAGAGGAGTCTGTTGATCCACAAGAAAACTCTCACCGTTCACAGTGATTCTCAGACGCCAACCGGCATCATCTTGGCGCAGATTTTGCAAAGGGGCATCGATTAAAAGCCAGTCCACCAATACAGGCTGAGCCATATTCTTGGAATTTGAGCTCGGAGATGTAACGAACAACTGGGCGCTCCCAAGGGGAGGCACTGCCAAAGGATTAGCCGCAGCGCGATGCAGACGAATTTGATCATAAGCACCATGGCTCTTGATGACCTCTCCCCAAGGCCAAGCTGCGGTCACCGTCAAACGATGACTGCCAGGGCTCAGGGGCGGCATCTCGGTCTGAGTTGCCGTGAGGACCCGTGGGGGCTCCCCATCGAGCATGGCCAACAGGTGGGGGCCCAACCCCAACGAACCAGCATCAATTAAAGGCCAGTCAGAAACTTTGACCCGCAAGGTCCAAGCTCCATCCGCCACCATGGCGCCGTTGGCAGGCTCCAGAATCTTCAATTGGGGAAGCTTCTCGCCGAGCGCATCCTTGAACTGATGAACCGCCGCAGGCGGCGACACCTCCTGCAGTTGTCCTGAACCAGCCCGGGCGGCTGGACCCATGGGCTTGGGTGCAGGGACCTGGCGCTTAGGCAGCCGCCAAGCCGCCTGGCTGACCGCAGGGCTGCCAAAACTAATAACGGCTAGCAAAGCGACGCTAACCAAGGCCGACCACCACCGCCTCAGCCCGAAGAACCTTTTCGGCATCAACACACCAATTCCAACTGCCGCCATTCTGCTGAAGGGCGTATTGGCGTTTAAGCCAAGCCGGCAGCCCAGAACAGGAAAGAGGGCCGCGAGTCATATTAATTATAGTTACATCCCCGCACAAAAGCCCCTTTCAATGCAAAACAACGCCCAGTAGACCCCAGTCCCAGCCAGGGAATGGCGGGGATTGAACCTTTGTAACTGGATGCGGATTGGGCATGTTTTTGGCCCCTATAGTTCCGCCAGCGGTCCCCTTTGGGGCCCAATGCCCCAGTCATGGCAAGGATTCACTCCCCTTGTCCGGCTGGCGCCCATGGCGAGGGTTCAGTGCCTGGCATGCCAATGCACCCCAACCACGTCATGGGGCCCAACGGCCCCGGACTTCCCGGCAGGCCCAAGGGGTGGACCTCCACCTCGATTCCGTCCCTCGAGGAACCTCTCGATGACCATCAGCCCACCAGAGCGTGGGAAAAAGGCGCAGGATCTAGTCGATCGGAACACCGTTCCGGCGACATTCGAGCTTTTCGAAAAACCCGGCTTTTTCGATCGCACCCTCGCCAAGGGTCCCAAAACCACAACCTGGATTTGGAACCTCCACGCCAACGCTCACGACTTCGACAGCCACACGAGCGATCTCGAAGAAGTCTCACGAAAGATCTTCAGCGCTCACTTCGGCCATCTGGCCGTCATTTTCATCTGGTTAAGCGGCGCCTTCTACCACGGTGCTCGTTTTTCCAATTACACCGGCTGGCTCGCCGACCCCCTGCACGTCAAACCAAGTGCGCAGGTGGTTTGGCCGATCTTTGGCCAAGAAATCCTCAATGGTGATGTGGGAGCTGGCTTCCACGGCATTCAAATCACTTCAGGTCTCTTCCACGTATGGAGAGCCTGGGGAATCACCAGCGAGTTTCAACTTCTTTGCTTGGCCATTGGCTCCTTGGTCATGGCCGGCCTCATGCTCAATGCTGGGGTTTTTCACTATCACAAGGCAGCTCCGAAACTGGAGTGGTTCCAGAACGTTGAGTCGATGCTCAACCACCATCTGGCTGGCCTGCTGGGCTTGGGTTCCCTTTCCTGGACAGGGCACCTCCTCCATGTTTCCCTGCCCACAACCCAATTGATGGATGCCATTGATGCCGGCAATCCGCTGGTTCTCAATGGTCGAACGATCGCATCAGTTGCGGACATTCCGCTTCCCCACGAGTTCTTAAACCAAGATCTCCTAGCTCAGCTGTACCCTGGTTTCGGGGCAGGTATCTCAGCTTTCTTCACTGGAAACTGGGCGGCCTACAGCGATTTTCTGACCTTCAAAGGAGGCCTGAATCCGGTTACCGGCAGCCTCTGGATGACTGACATCGCCCATCACCATTTGGCGATTGCCGTTCTCTTCATCGTTGCCGGTCACATGTACCGGACCAACTGGGGAATTGGACACAGCATCAAGGAGATCCTTGAGGGTCAAAAAGGCGATCCTCTCTTGTTCCCCGCAACTAACGGGCACAACGGACTCTTCGAATTTTTAACAACGTCTTGGCATGCCCAGCTAGGTATCAACCTGGCCATGCTCGGTTCGTTGACAATTATCATCGCGCACCACATGTATGCGATGCCGCCGTATCCCTACATCGGCATCTCCTACGCCACGCAGCTTTCATTGTTCACCCATCACATGTGGATTGGTGGCTTCTTGATCGTTGGCGCTGGTGCCCATGCCGCCATCGCGATGATCCGCGATTACGACCCAGCCAAAAACGTCGACAACGTTCTTGATCGGGTCCTCAAGGCTCGCGATGCTCTCATCAGCCATCTCAACTGGGTGTGCATCTGGCTTGGCTTCCACAGCTTCGGCCTTTACATCCACAACGACACAATGCGTGCCCTGGGTCGCCCCCAGGACATGTTCAGCGACACCGCAATTCAGCTGAAGCCGATCTTCGCCCAGTGGGTTCAAGGACTTCATGCTGCTGCTGCTGGAACCACCGCTCCAAACGCCCTGGCAAGTGTCAGCGAGGTCTTCAACGGCTCAGTTATCGCTGTAGGCGGCAAAGTTGCCGCAGCGCCGATCCCCTTGGGAACGGCCGATTTCATGGTCCACCACATCCACGCCTTCACGATCCACGTCACCGTGCTGATCCTTCTGAAGGGTGTGCTTTACAGCCGCAGCTCCCGCCTCGTCCCCGACAAGGCCAACCTCGGCTTCCGATTCCCCTGCGACGGTCCCGGCCGTGGCGGTACTTGCCAGGTGTCCGCTTGGGACCACGTGTTCCTGGGTCTGTTCTGGATGTACAACTCCCTGTCGATCGTCATCTTCCACTTCAGTTGGAAAATGCAGAGCGACGTCTGGGGAACAGTCAATGCAGACGGGACTGTCCAGCACATCACCAATGGGAATTTCGCCCAGAGCGCGATCACCATTAATGGATGGCTGCGCGATTTCCTTTGGGCTCAAGCCGCCCAGGTGATCAACAGCTACGGCTCGAGCAGCAGTGCCTATGGCCTGATGTTCCTGGGTGCCCACTTCATCTGGGCCTTCAGTCTGATGTTCTTGTTCAGCGGCCGCGGCTACTGGCAAGAATTGATCGAGTCCATCGTCTGGGCCCACAACAAGCTGAAAGTGGCTCCGGCCATCCAGCCCCGTGCCCTTTCGATCACCCAAGGACGTGCGGTTGGTGTTGCCCACTATCTGCTGGGCGGTATCGCTACCACCTGGTCCTTCTTCCTGGCCCGCATCATTGCGGTCGGCTGACCTCCACCTGACCTTTCCCAATGGCAACGAAATTTCCTAATTTCAGCCAGGGGTTGGCACAGGACCCGACAACCCGTCGTATTTGGTACGGGATCGCCACGGCTCACGACTTCGAGAGCCATGACGGAATGACTGAAGAACGGCTTTATCAAAAGCTGTTCTCTACCCATTTCGGTCACCTGGCGATCATCGGCCTTTGGGTTTCGGGAAACCTGTTCCATATCGCCTGGCAGGGCAACTTCGAGCAGTGGGTCGCCGATCCTCTGCATACCCGTCCCATCGCCCATGCGATTTGGGATCCCCACTTCGGCCAGGGAGCCATCGCTGCCTTCACCCAGGCCGGTGCCTCTTCACCAGTGAACATTGCCTATTCCGGTCTGTACCACTGGTGGTACACGATTGGTATGCGCAGCAATGCCGAGCTTTACCAAGGGTCCATCTTCATGATGATCCTTTCAGCCTGGGCACTGTTCGCTGGTTGGCTCCATTTACAGCCAAAGTTCCTGCCCTCGCTGGCCTGGTTCAAGAACGCCGAATCCCGATTAAACCACCATCTCGCCGTACTTTTCGGATTCAGTTCCATCGCCTGGACCGGACATCTGGTTCACGTAGCCATCCCTGAATCCCGCGGTGTTCATGTTGGTTGGGACAATTTCCTCTCGGTATCTCCCCACCCAGCCGGTCTTGGTCCCTTCTTCACAGGAAACTGGGGTGTTTATGCCCAGAATCCAGATTCCGCCCAGCAGGTGTTCAACACAACTGAAGGTGCCGGAACAGCAATTCTGACGTTCCTTGGCGGCTTCCATCCCCAGACCGAAGCTCTTTGGCTAACGGACATTGCCCATCACCATCTGGCGATTGGCTGTCTGTTTGTGATCGCTGGCCACATGTACCGGACCAACTTCGGTATCGGTCACTCGATCCGCGAGATCCTTGAGGCCCACAACCCTCCCAAAGGCACCCCCTTCGGAGGCGCCCTCGGCGCCGGCCATAAGGGCCTCTACGACACGATCAACAATTCCCTTCACTTCCAACTTGGCCTAGCTCTGGCCTCCCTTGGGGTGGTTACAAGCCTGGTGGCGCAGCACATGTATGCGCTGCCGTCCTACGCATTCATCGCGCGGGATTACACCACCCAGGCTGCCCTTTACACGCACCACCAGTACATCGCCATCTTCCTGATGTGCGGTGCCTTTGCCCACGGGGCCATCTTCTTCATCCGTGACTACGATCCCGAGGCCAACAAGAACAACGTTCTTGCTCGGATGCTTGAGCACAAAGAAGCCATCATCAGTCACCTGAGTTGGGTTTCTCTGTTCCTTGGCTTCCACACCCTCGGCCTCTATGTCCACAACGATGTGGTCGTCGCCTTCGGAACGCCTGAAAAGCAAATTCTGGTTGAACCCGTTTTTGCCCAATTCGTGCAGGCGGCCAGCGGCAAAGCTCTATATGGCATGGACGTGCTGCTTGCTAATCCCAACAGCCTGGTCAGCAACGCCCCTGGCCCCGGAGCCGTCTGGCTCCCAGGCTGGTTAGACGCCATCAATGCTGGCAACAACTCCCTGTTCCTGCAGATTGGTCCTGGTGACTTCCTTGTTCACCATGCCATCGCCCTGGGACTGCATACCACCACCTTGATCCTTGTCAAGGGTGCCCTGGATGCCCGAGGTTCAAAGTTGATGCCCGACAAAAAGGACTTCGGCTATTCCTTCCCCTGTGATGGTCCTGGCCGCGGTGGCACCTGCGATATCTCCGCGTGGGATGCCTTCTACCTGGCAGTCTTCTGGGCTCTAAACACGGTGGCCTGGCTCACCTTTTACTGGCACTGGAAACACCTTGCCATCTGGCAAGGCAATGTTGCCCAGTTCAATGAATCCAGCACCTATTTGATGGGCTGGTTCCGGGACTACCTCTGGCTTAACAGCTCCCAGCTGATCAATGGATACAACCCCTCAGGCACCAACAATCTGGCTGTCTGGGCCTGGATGTTCCTCTTTGGTCACCTGGTATGGGCCACAGGTTTCATGTTCCTCATCTCCTGGCGTGGGTATTGGCAGGAACTGATTGAAACCATTGTTTGGGCCCATCAACGCACTCCTCTCGCCAACTTGGTGGGCTGGCGTGACAAGCCCGTGGCCCTCTCTATCGTTCAAGCTCGTGTTGTTGGTCTGGCTCACTTCACCGTGGGCTTCTTCCTAACCTATGCAGCCTTCTTGATCGCCTCCACGTCAGGTAAATTCGGATAACACCGTTTCATACCTGTCTCCTTGAGGGACGAATTTTCCCCCGGCTTAAGCTGGGGGTTTTTAATTGTGTACGTGCAAAATCTACAAAGGCTAGCTATTGGTGGTTACGTCACCGAACATCAAACTTCTCCCCCAAGCCCCTAAAATAGCCAAATGGTTAAGCAAGAATCCGGTCCGGCAAGCCTAAGAAGACTTGTGAGAATGGAGCACACCTGCCATCACGGTCGATCGGCAACTGGCTTGGTCAAGCATAAAAGTCAGTAAGGGCACAAAAAAACCCTCTCTAATCAAAGAGAGGGATTCTGAACGAGAAACGTAGAAAGCTAAGTCTCTTGATTCATCTAACCTTAGTTGACACTCCAGGCACCACCGGCAATCTTGACCAAGGGGGCAACAATCGCCGTGCTGCAGAGGAACCAAGCAAAAGCGGCACCACCGCATCCACCCAGCCAAAATCCACTGGCGAACTCAGCCCAGCCAGCTTTGGTGAACAGATCAGCAGGAGGGTAGTCAACGGTGGCGTCAGGGGGCTGAACATTTGGACCACGACCAGCGGTGCCATAAATGGAAAGGCAGACGGTCAGAATCGAGATCAGACCAATGGTCGCCAGTAGTCCTGCGGTTCCACCGTATTCGGTATGGCGCAGGGGACCGGTGAGGGCAAAAGGACCAAAGAGGAAGAAACCATGGGCCATGCCTACCTCAAGGCCGCGACGATTCGGCGAGAGGGAAGGGCGATAGGCCGGGAGGGCATTGATAAATGCCTTGGTGAAATAGCTGCTGTTCACCGGTGTGGCCAGATTGCCGACAGTGGGGTCGGCGACAGGAGTCACGGTCATGGGATGGGCTGAGCGGCGGGGATTCAGAAAGACGTAAGCAGAGGGGGCTGAGACCGTTGTAGGGCTCAGTCGCGGGCCTCAATCACGTTGAACAGCAGAGCCATGGCCACGGCAGGGGCAAGGATGCCCACCAAAGGCACGAGCACCGACGGCAACCAGGCAGCTGCAAATTCTCCAGTCATGGCTTAGGCCAGGAACAACCGGAGGCACTGTACGAAGACCTGGATGCTTACTTGCAACAGGTCTGGAGCGACGACATAAAAGTTGAGCTAAGCACTCCAGGTGCCCGCTACGGTGATGAATCTGTACTGGCCCAAGAAACGGCTGATCGCCATGCTTTATGCCGCAGCTTTACCACGCAACGTCGCCCGAGTGCGGTAAATCGGTCGGCCCTGACTTTCATGATAGGTACGCATCTGCATTTCAGCAAGAAGCCCGAAACAAAATAGCTGCACGCCGCTCAGGATCGCAAGGACCGCCATCAACAGTAGTGGCCTGGAGCCAATATTGGTTCCAAACATTAGTTTCTGGACCACCAAACCTAGGGCAATCAGCAAACCAATGCCCAGGGTTAACAGGCCAACAAAACCAAAAACATGCATGGGCCTGGTCAAAAAACGCTTCATAAACCAGACCGTAAGTAAATCCATCAGAACGCGAAAAGTACGGTCAATTCCATACTTACTTTGGCCAAATTGCCTTGGATGATGATTGACTTGCACCTCGCCAATACGTGCCCCTTCTATAAAAGCAAGTGCTGGCAAAAAACGATGCAACTCACCGTAAAGATTCATGTCGGCGACCACTTCTCGGCGGTAGGCCTTTAGTGAGCAGCCATAGTCGTGTAATTTCACCCCAGTGACTCTGGCAATCAAGCGATTAGCCAAAAGGGAAGGCAGCAACCTGGATAGGGCCGCATCCTGCCGCTGGTGCCTCCAACCACTGACCAGGTCATAGCCCTGATCGAGGCGCTCAAGTAGCAAGGGAATATCCGCCGGATCATTTTGTAGATCACCATCAAGCGTCACAATCACAGGTGCCCTACTGGCATCAAAGCCGGCTGCCATAGCTGCAGTCTGCCCGTAGTTTCTGCGGAGCAGAACTGCCACAAGTTCCGGGACATGATTGACTAAGTCCCGCAGCAAAGCTGGCGTACCATCCTTAGAACCATCGTCAACTAATATCAACTCAAATTTCTGTCCGAGGGGGCGAAGTGCGTTCAATAACTGATCAACCAGTTGGGGAAGACTCCCCTCTTCATTGTAAAGAGGTACAACAACTGAGAGCTGCAGCGGGTCGGCTGGATCCGCTCCGATCAACCCAATAACCGGGGCTGGGGAGGCGGCGGGAAGAACTGGATCCGCCATGGCAACCATGTGATCTTGGGTGGAAACCGACCTTAAGGGGGCAAGGGACTGCCGTCATGGCTATGCATGACCCGACCAGCTCCCCGCAGTTCTGCCCTGTAATGGCAAGCCACTGGATCGTGATTCGCGGAGAACAGGTCATCCACACCCAATCCATTGCGGCCGTGGTCACGGCCAGAACTATGTAGATAGCGACCCTGGCCCAGATGCAGCGCCACATGGGTGCACCGTTGTGGCGACCCGAAAAAAATCAGGTCGCCGCTCTGCAGAAGGCCCACATCGTCAGGTCTTACCGCCACAGCCTGGCAGAACCGTTCCTGAAGGTAGGCATCCCGCGGCAACCAGATGCCCGCCTGGGCAAAGGAGCGCTGAACAAAACCGGAGCAATCATAATTAGGCCCTATCGTGCCTCCCCATCGGTAACAGTTCTTTGCGGATAAGGACTCTTTGGCAAAGCTCAACACTTGGGGCAGGCGGGCTTTGATGCTGCTGCGATCCAAGCGGGGCAGCACCGGAGGGTCAGAAGGTTGAGCATGGTTCAACAGCGCCTGGGTATCCAACCAACAGGGGTACCCGTCCTCCAGGAGTCGCACACGCCAGCGCAGGCCCCCTGCCTCTGCTGGGGGCCATGGGGCCGCTTCAAGCAGCCGCAACCGGCGCCCAATGGCCAATTCGGTGGCCAGACCATCCCCCCGTGGGCGACTCCAGCCGGGCAAGGGTTCGGTGATTTGCCAGATCGCTCCGTTCGCAAGCCTGGGCGTTGAACCGCGCATGTCTAATCTCAGCGTCGCTGCTGAGCCAATGGTCATGGCGTTCTACAGCGCGAATCCGGCCATGGGCCACAAGCTCGCTGATCTGGTCCATGCCTTGGAACAGGAAGGCCGGCCTGGACTGGGGGGGCGGTTATCAATCACCTGGTTGCGCTACGCCAAATCCCTGTGCAACCGAGAGGCACGAGAGGCCTCTCCCCTGCAGGCCGGATCGGGGGCAAGCTGGCGGGGAGGTCAACTGCGGCAACCGGGGAGCCTGGTCAACCTCATCTACCTGGTGGCCTGCGAGGCCTGGCTTCAACGGCAGTTGTTAAGGGATGAACCGGAATTAAGGCGTGCCATGGCGGCCATGGTTAAGCCAGCCCTCTCAGCCCATGGGGCCACAGGCCTGATTGTGGATCTCCTGAGCGGCACCACCAGCGGGCCGTCCCTCCCCGAGGACCGTTTCATCACCTGGAAGAGCCAACGAGAACTGGTCAACCATTGGCTCGAAAGCCTGGGCTGGCCCGAGCTGGTGGGGTGGCAAGCCTGTCAGAAAACCTGGGCGGACGGACCCTACGGTCGGGAGCTGGAGTTCCATAGAGCCGATCAGGGCCACCGCAACCTCCTGACCACGGACGGCACAGCCAGGTTGCTGGAGGCCGTGATGGCAGGATCAATTATCTCTCCGCCTGCCTGTCGCAGGCTGCAAAGCCTGCTGGAACGACCCTTAGGGCATAGCTCCACGAACACGGCGGAGATCAGCGAGCTGGCTGAATTTATAAACCCAGGTATTGCCCCCAATCCACGCATTTGGGGCAAGGCGAGCTGGATAGGTGAGCCAAGGCACGGTGCCGCCTACTTGGAAAAAGATCTAGGGGCGCCGATGCTTCTCATTGTCTTGAGCGAAGGGGAAACCTGCCCAAGTGAAGAAGGATTGCTGCCGGAGATTGCCGGCAGACTCATGGACTACCAACCAATGAGGTGAATGTCATCGGTGTATGTCAACGGAGAGGGAGGGATTCGAACCCTCGACAGAAGTTGCCTCCTGTAACTCCTTAGCAGGGAGCCGCTTTCGACCACTCAGCCACCTCTCCAGCGGCTAAGCAACTGTACCTGAACGTCCAGCTTGCTCAGCGGGGCCGCTCGCCTCAGTCGTTGCGGAAGATGCGCTGCACCCGCCGGCTGTCGACATTGACAAGCAACTCGTAGGGAATGCTGCCTGCACGGGCTGCCACCTCCTCGGGGCGGAGGCTCTGTCCTTG
>JBIIJV010000014.1:0-27417 GCA_044233545.1 Cyanobium sp. | reverse complement strand
CCGTTCTGCTTCTGAGCTTTTGCGCTTCTGGATCTGAGCAGGTTTGTCTGATTTGAGCTGTTTTAGTCAGTCAAATCTGCTGTTTCAAAAATGAAACTACCTCTTTACGGGCATCTACTTCTTCTTTAGTACGGGCGTCCACACCACCTGGATCATATTGATAAGTAAGTGTGGAATGGCCCTTGCCTTCAAGTTCACGAACTATCAAACGTTGGCCATTCGCAGCGGGGCAGGGCCCAAAGGCCTGCTCTAGCTTGTTGAAGCTACTCCGTTTGCAAATCCTGTCCTTTTCAAAGCGAAGTGCCATTACAGGTCTGCCAATGTCTCCTTTTTTTGCGGCTGCAAGGGCAGGAGCTGAGTAACAGGAGGAGGGTTGCGCCAGCACAGGTGCTTTTATTGGAGATCGGGTGCCGTGATCATTGAGTAACAGCGCCAAGACCATGTTGCCTGTTAAACACATGCCAACGACCCCAACGCCAGCATTGTTGGCGGCCTGGCTTTCGCGGGTAGCCAACTCTTGAATCAGATGCACAATCCTGGTGTCTTTGCCCAGCCAGAGATCCCGCAGTTCTTGGCGGATGCATACTCTGGCGAGGCCAAACCAGACGTTGTCATCACCAGCCCTGCCAAACAGCAGGGGCAAAATCACCTTAAAACCTGCCTTGACGAAATAGTCGCCAAGTTCAAAGGTTTTATCGGCTAGGCCTGGCAGCTCATGGAGCAGAATCAGCGGTGGGCCCTCACCCCTGACAAACAGTTCAATTTGGCCTTGGTCTTTAGAAACAAAGACTTCGGGTTTGAAATCCCAATACTGGTTTGTGTTAGCCATGGGATTGATTGGTGAAATTTTGCACGAAAGTGGTGATTGATTGGTAATCTGGCCAATTCAATCTAACCGCGCCATAGTGTGGCCATCAACTCATCATTCTAACGCCTGCCATTACCTGGTCCCAGTGGTTGACGTTGTTGGCTGATAGCCCTGTGGCATCAGTCCAATCAGAATCTCCAGGCCACGGCGATACATTGGTTCAGCTTCTGCTGCTCACCTGCATCTACTCCACTGACAGCAGGCAAGTGGGGCAAGAGACCAAGGTCGAACCACGCAATGGCAAAGCGGTGCTGCTTACTGTTCCTGCCGCTGGCTTCGTAATTTAAGAGTGAAGACAGCTCTTGAAGCCCTACCACAGCTGCCAACCAAAGCAGCCGTGGCAGGCTTCAAACCAGGTCCACCCAAGGCAAGCGCCAATGCCCATTCCCCAGCCCCCTGGTTTCCTGATCTTGATCGAACGGTTCGAACGCAGCCTGGCCAGGGTGCTGGCAGCCCTGCTAATTGTGGTGCTGACCGTCGGCACCGCCCAGCTCTGCCTGGGCACCGCCCAAGCGCTGGGGCGCATGGACCAGAATTGGCTCGCAGGTGGAATGCTCGCCCTGCTGGACCAACTGCTGCTGCTGTTGATCGGCCTGGAGGTACTCCAAAACCTGGCTGCCTATCTACGGGATCATTCGATTCATACCGAATTAGTGGTCTTGACGGCCCTCACCGCCGTTGCCCGTAAATTGATCGTGATGCCCCCGGGCCCTGACAAGGATCCCATGGCCCTAGTGGGTGCAGGTGTCGTGATCGTCTGCCTGGCCATCGCCTACACGCTGCTACGCACCAAGCGATAGGCCTCTGCTGGGTCTGCTAAGAAGCATAGGAATTGATCATTTCCAACAGTGATTTCGCCGAATCGGCTTCGGCCGGATCCACTGGTGATTTAATAATGATGTAAGGCTGTAATACCAACTCCATTTGATCACTTAGGGATTGCCATTGGCCAGGGTCCTTTACCCGACTGTAGAGATTGCGGAAATCAGACGTAATATTTACGATTCTATCAGCTAGCTTTAAATTGCAGTTGGCCAATGATTCATATATTTCAAGTTCGATAACACCGCAGAGTCCCCAAAAATCAGGATCATCTTGTACTTTATTTGATAGTATCTGTCTGATGCTACTCAAGTCCCCAGGCTCGAATCCACTCCAGCCGGACGCTCCGACCTTCAGGACACAATCGGAAGCCATACGATTGAGACTGGCATAGAAAACTTTATTTAAACCAGCTTTTAGGCCAAATTCTTCCGCTTTCAAATACCAGCCTTTCATTGCCTCAAGAGCCTCCCTTTCGGCAACAGGATCGCCGGCCTTCCTTTCCAACATAGCTCGCCGTTTCTGGGCCGATCCACAGAGACAGAGCAAATCCATGGTTGGAGCAATCGTTACTAAGTGCTGTAAAGAATGGGTCTCATGTTGAATAATCTCACGGATTTCGTGCAGCAGTTGCTTATACTTCTCATTGCTTATAGAACCAGGATCCTCAGGTGAAAGTCCCTCCTTAGCATGATCCAATTTCTTTAGAGCTTGACGCACCTTGATGTTGGACATTTGGGCTAGATTATTTAACGATGCGCCGCCATCTTCAGCACTAATTGCTATTTGAAACCATTCAATTGCCCTATCCTTATGATTTGCCGCATCCCAGGCGATGGCAAAGGCTCTGGCCACTTCACCTTGGTTTACCCAAAGATTGGCGTATTTTGATTCTAGCTTCTCTAATTGCTGGTGAATAGATTTGTTCTCATCCCCCTGAGAGCTCACTTTATTCTTTAATGATTCAAGTACCAAAATTAAAGAGTTAGCGGATAATATACTTGGTTCATTACTAAAACTTGTATTTGATACCGTTTGGGGATCTTCCTCGCCTGATTTCAAAACCCAATCTGGATCTCCATAACATTGATATGCAGCCCAAGTTTTATCCTGCTTGCCATAATTTGCCCAGACAGCCTCCCGGGCCTGGGCGATAGCTTCAATAAAGCGTTGTCCATTTAGCAAAGCATCATAGAATTTTTCCGCAAAAGTCTCAGAAGCTCTGTCTCCAACCGCCCAGCCAGCAGCTACGACACAGCGGACACCATTTTTGATCAGCTGTTCAGCCACACTGGCAGCAAATTTAGTACGGTTATACGAATTAAACACTTGATCCGATCCAGTGGCCGCCAAATGGCAACAATTAACAAAAACAAGCTCTGGAACCACTCGCATTGTTTGAATCTCCCTAGGTCCTAAATAAAGACCATCAGAAAGAACTACCCCACGGGGATCGTCATTATTTGGCAGGTCACCATGGCCACTGATGTGGATGATGCGCCAATCCTCTGCCATTAAGGTATTGATAACTTGGATGGCATCCGGCCGATCGCGATCGCTGTCTTCAGAACTGATCAAAGAAACAACTTTCTCTTCACCCAATCCAACTTTAAGCTTTTCGAACACGGACCGGGCTTCTTGGCGGGCCCCCGGTAACCTCGGCCAGGCAGCATCACATAAAGGTTCGCCGATGATCAGCGATGGGCTTGACTGCCTCGAATCCTTAGGCTGTTGGCGGAAATCAGCCAGTTGGAGCTTGCGCAACAATTTGGTGCGAATTGCCCAAGGCCGTTGATCGCTACGATTACTTTTTCCACTATCGGTGTCGAGCATCTCCCAGGGAATCGGCGCACTGCCTTGATCCAACTCAATTACCATGGCAGAGGTGCCAGCCATGATGGGTTCCATTTCTAAAGGCACAAGTAACTTGAAAAGAGTACGACCAATGCCAATATCTGAGCCTCGCTCGTTACTAGCCTTGGCCACAAGCTGCTCCACCAGACGCCGTTGGGTGCTTTGGGCGCGGATCTCGGTGCGGGCACGCTTACTGTCAATGGTATAGGTAATTTCATTACTGTTAGTACCCGCTCCAATGCTTCTGCTTGTCAAGGCACTGATTAAATCATGCTCAGTTCCCCTATATCCCCAGTCCGGGGGACGGCGCTCTCCCCCTACACCAGGCCGTACCGTGGGGGTGATCGTATAGATACCCGGCTGAGCCTCTGCCTGAAGTTGCAAGGCATTCAGAGCGATGCTGGCCCGATCCAAATAAAGTTCGACAATTTCGAGGGCCGAGACACTTGGCCAGAGTCTATTCTTATGTATTTTCAACAATTTGTTAGCCTCCTTGACGCCCTGGGCAATCAACTGGGCTGACTGTCCGGCATCGATTCCCGAACCACCACTACCCAACAAAGTTGCTGATAGAACAAATGGCTCTGCTCCACCGTCTGATCGTTCCATGCATTGCTGGGCATAGGCGATGACCGCCTTTTGCACCGAAGAGACGAGATTGGCAGAGGACAGCTTACCCTCTTCCCCCAAGCCCACAACCACAACAGCCTCGGGTCTCGCCGGCTGGAGTGGATTGTCCCGATTAACGCTGCAGTTGGTAAACACCTGATTGCTGCCAGGCCAATCCGGATAACAACCCATAGCCAGGGCATCTGCCAGGGTACCGCCGATTAACCGATCAACCACGGCCTCGCTACCGGTGAGAGTGCTTGAGGTGTAGTGACCAATCAGCAAGGCATGGCGAACAAATTTCAAATTGCCGTTGCGTACTTTGATCGCCAAGGGCTGTTCGCCGGATGCAAGTAGATCAAAACTGTCATCAGCCCCTAGGTCATAAAGATTATCGTCATTGCCGCGCGGCAAGCTGCTACCCCCCTGCCTTGAGGGGCGACTGCGTCGGTGATTCGGCAACGAGGGTTCTTCCAGACCCCGACTGCCGCCAGGCGTCTGGAAAGGGGACAGCAGGTTGGTTTGGCCGTTTTCAAGCAGCTCCTTGAAGGCAGCGTAGGCACCCTTTTTGGCCGGCAAGGCGCCGTGGTCCGCATCGAGTTGCCAAGTTCGCACCTCCGGCAGCATGGCGCTGGCATGGGTCACCCGACCATCGCCGCTGTCTTCGGTTTCCTGGTAAGCAAATTCGCCTTGCTCATCAATAACAAAGCCATCGGCGGTGTAGCGGGCAGAACCCACAACTATGGCCAACTTGTCTCGCCAACGGGGCAAATCCTGATCACGCTGCTTGCGGAGCTTCTCCCAGAAGCGCACGGCCTGGGCCAGCACCTGGTTATTGGGGACTCCCCAGCGGGCGTTGTCAAGTTGGCGCCGATCCTGGTGCCACCAGCTGCAGGCGCTGATCTGGTTGAAATCGCCATCGGCCAGTTTTTGCCAGCCCTCCTGGGTGTTGAGGCCCTGGGGACTATCCAGCAGGCTGGCCTGCAACTGCAAAAATCCAGGGAAGCGGGCCATCGTGGCGCGGGCGATCTCGTCCTGAAATGGGGCGCCAACGGCCGTGATTGTGTTGCCGAAGCTGTCGTCTCCCGAGAGCACCTGCATCGGTGCCCAGGAGCCCTCATTCGGCGTGCCCAGCATCAGCAGCCGGGCGTCTTTGTGGGCCATCATGCGATCCCAGATTGAGCCACATTCGATCTGCAGGGCACGGGCCAGCAACCCGCCCATGGAGTGGGCCAGCAGGCGCACAGGTTGGCCAGACTTCGCCCGTGCCTCCAGGGCGGCATCAACCACGACGCCGAGCCGCCGGGCCTCCTCTTCCATTGGTTTACGCCAGTCGTAACTGAAGGGGATGACCTCATGGCTCGACGCCAGAAAATTGATCAAGCCGTCGTAGGTGATACCGATCGGGCCATCGGGTTTGACGCTGCGTTTGCCGTCGGGGTAATCGAGCAGTTTGAAACCGTTGAACAGGCTCCAGCTGAGCCAGACGCGACGTTCACCCACCTTCAAGTGACTGCCGAGGATGCCTGGCAAAACAATCACCGCCGGCTTCTCGGCTGCCGCAAGGCGATCGACTGGCGGCAGCGAGGCGCCCCGGCTGCCATCACTGGATAGACCGGCAAAGGACAAGGGTCCGATCACGCTCCAGTCCGAGGGGTTGTTTTCGATCAGGCCGCTGACGATGGCATTGGCTGTTTTGGCATTGGTGAAGTAATTGAAATGGCTGGAATCACCGCTGCGATCGAGGCGGAAGCAGGCAATAGCTTTGCGAGGGGCTCCGCCATACATTGAGCGGGTCTGAACAACAAGATCGTTATCCGTCCAAAAGAAGCTATCGGCCATCAGGGTTTTGGTCCAGGAACCAATCGAGTCCCCTTGCAGATCGCCTGCCACCACCCGAAGTTCTCCAGGCACTACCTCCTTGGCCGCATGCAGCCAGCTGATCAGGGGGCTGTCGGGAGCCATCACGGCCAGGCCAGGCATGGTGTTGGGGTCGGTGCGTTCCCGGGCCACCCCGGCGAGAAACTCCAGCAATTCCGCCACCACTGGGACGCCAGCCAGGGTGAGGGCCCAACGCAGGATCGAAACGTAGGCATCCAGCCGTTGGCTGGCCAGCAGAGTGCCCCTGGCCGGACAGGCGACCCGCAGCGTGCGATCGACGCTGATGCGCCTTGCTTGCATCAGTTGGATCAACTCCTTGAGGTGATCGCGCTGCGTCTGCCAGCCCTGCTGGCAAAACAGCTCTTCGCCGGCATCATCCAGTTGTGTCAGGGCAGCTGAACGGGCCAACACTTCGGCCACCAGACCACCGCGGGAGTGGGTGATCAGGTGCAACCGGGTGTCGGGGGGGCAGGCTCGCACCAGGGTGAGGGCATTTTCGATCGGCGTTTTGCCCAAGGTGGCGTGGTCGAGGCCATAAACAAGGTTGTTGTAGTGGCCGAAAAGGGAGGCCACCAGTTGGGGGTGCCGTGACCAGAGATTGGCGAAACCGCTCTCGCAGGTGGTGGAGAAGGTGCCATGCACGAACACCAACACCGCAGCCCCGGGTTTAGCCATCTCCATGGTGTGGACAGGGGTCTGACCCTTGAGGGGTGTCAACCTCTCCGGTTGCAAGGCATAGACCCCTTCGTTGACGCGGTCATCCAGCTGTTGGGCCAGCTTGAGGGCGACCAGCTCCTGGGCCCGACCCTTGAGGCCAACGACCTCGATAACTTTGAGCATCACGTCCCCCAGCCCCCCACGCTTGGTGCCGGGGTTCACCAGCGCAGCGCTCTCCATGCCGTTCCACCCCAGTTCGGGGGAGACTTCCACTTCCTGCGGACCCACCTCCAGCTCGGGTTCGCCTGCCGATCCGCGGCTGACAGCCCGTAGCTGCTTCGATTGAGCCAGCAGCAGATCCCTGGCCGTGCTCGGGTGCAGCACCAATGGGGGACCTTGGTGGAGATGAAGCACCACCACATCTTCTCCCGGCTGGGCCTGGATGCGATGGGCATCGCCTCCGGCACGCCGTCTTTCCACCTGCACCGATGCCTTCAGCTCCCCTCCCAGTCCAGCCAGCAAGGGCAGCCCGGTGTCAGCTGCCCCTCCCCGGCTGACCCCATCGCGCCGGCTGCCAGGGATGACAAAAGTGATCGGCAATTCAGATGGTTGAGGGCTGGTCATGGCGAAGAAAAAGGGGGCAGGACTGGGAGGGATGCGGCTTAAAACCTTTGGCAGCAGATAGCAACATGGAAATATTGTCATAATTGGAGCAAGTCAAGCGTCAGTTGGCTAACAAGATTTATACAGTTAAATGACACCGGCTCGATTGCAGGCCAGATAAATATCAAATTTAAGCAATTACAGAAAAATCCTCTATATCTTTAACTCCAGCCCACGGGCGCCACCGAGTTGAAAACCCGCAGCTTTGACGTTTGTATCCTGACCCAGGCCACAGGGGGCCGCCTGCTTCAGAGAAGATTTGCGAATACCACTTTCTGACCCTTGCTTTTCCCGTGCACCTGAGAGTTGGCTGCCAAATCGAAATTAGCTGTCAGGCCCCCACGCCGCTGCTGGCCTTGGTCCATACCCACAGCAGCCTGACGGCCGATCTCCAGGCCCCTGAGAACCTGCGGCTGGTCCCGGACCGCACCATGGAGGTGCTAGCTGATCAGAGCGGTAATCGCTGGAGTCGCTGGCTGGCACCCAGTGGCTCCACGAAGCTGCAGTACAGCACCACCGTGATCTGCTCGGACAGCCCGGATCCGGTGCTGCCCTCGGTGCGCCAGTGTCCGATTCAAGCCCTGCCGATCGATACCTACCGCTTTCTCAACCCGAGCCCCTATTGCGACACCGCCGAGTTGATGCAACTGGCCTGGGCCACCTTTGGCGGCGTCGCCCCTGGCTGGCCGCTGGTGCAGGCCATCTGTGATTGGGTGCATGGCCAGATTCGCTTTGATTACGAAGCGGTGCGACCCCACAAGACCGCCAGCGGTGCCCTCGCCGATGGAGCTGGTGTCTGCCGCGACTTTGCCCATCTGGCCATAACCCTATGCCGCTGCCTCAATATTCCGGCCCGCTACTGCACCGGTTACCTCGGCTATACCGGCATTCCCATAGGTGAGGCCCCCGTTGATTTTTCCGCTTGGTTCGAGGCCTTTCTGGCCGATCGCTGGTACATCTTCGATGCCCGCCACAACTTCCCCCGCAGCGGCCGGGTGCTGATCGCCCGGGGTCGCGATGCCGCCGATGTGCCGTTCCTGCGTTCCTTCGGAGAGCACCAGTTGTTGAGCCTGCAGGTGATCACCGAGCAACTCGCCCTGCAGACTGCTGAGCCAGGGACCGCCAACCAGCCAGAAGCCAATGCGATCGCAAACGCCAGCCTGAGGATTTGATCATCAGTCAAGGCCCCTGGGTGGCTCAAACAGGCGTCGCCCTTTGTCAAAGGGAGACCCCACCGGGCCCAAGCACCAACCTGTTTACTTAGAATCTCCCAGCGGACCAAGCAAGATCACGGCAACCATGGGGTCCCAGTGGGATAACTTTCTTGCCAACCTCGGCGAGTGGCGTGGATCGTTTACGGCCCTAAATGCCGACGGCGAGATCGGCGAGAGCACAGCCTCTATCCTCACCTTGGAGCGGGGCGAGGAAGAGCGGCTGGTGCATTTCCGGCTGCGCCGATTTAGCCCCGGCGACGAGGACGGTGTGCCCAGCCGGGAAATGAACCAGGAGTACCGCAGTCTGGGCCGGCAGGTGGTGTTCTTCGACTCGGGATCATTTAGTAAGGGGTCGCTGCAGGTGGCGCCGGGCACACCCTTTGGCGCCGAATTTGGCTTCATTGCGGGCGATCGCCGCCACCGGCTGGTGCAACTGCACAACCCGGACGGGGCCCTGGAGAGCTTGGTGCTGATTCGGGAGTTTCGATCCGGCAGCGGCGCCAGCGAACGCCCAGAGCTGCAATTGGAGAGCCTGCTCGGCCCCTGGTCTGGCCAGGTGGCCACGATCACGGCGGACTGGTCCGAACCTGAAATCACCAGCTGTGCGCTGCAGATCGAAGGCGGCCCAGGCCAGCAGTTCCACATCCGCAGCCAATCTGGTGCTGATGTAAGCGCAAGCGGCGGCGCAGATCAGCGCCTGTTGCTGCAGCCCGACGCCGGTTACTGTCTGGCGCCAGTGCGGCTGAGTCATCGCCAAGCCTTTGCGGTGGAAGCCGGTTGGCTGCCGGAGCCAGACCGGCTGGAACGGCTGATCCGTCGCTATGACGCCAGCGGCGCCTGGCTTTCATCGAGCCACATCAGCGTGACCAGGGGGGCGGGGGCGGTCCTGAGCGGCTAAGGCAAAGAGGTCAATGCAGGCCTCCAGTGAGCTACGGCATCAACGTCGCCCCCAGGCGCACCCGCGAGCCCTGGTCGCCGCCGATGACTTCAATCCCGGCGCGGATGCGTTCGCGCAGGGCGCCCACGTGGCTGATGATGCCGATCAGGCGGCCGCCTTCCCGCAGGCGGTCTAGTTCGTCCATAGCTAGTTGCAAGTTGTCGGGGTCGAGGCTGCCGAAGCCTTCATCGACAAACAAAGCATCGAGGTGAACGCCGCCGCTGTGGGCCTGCACCGTATCGGCCACCCCCAGGGCCAAGGCCAGCGAGGCCTGGAAGGTTTCGCCGCCCGAGAGGCTGCTCACCTCCCGCTCTTCGC
Source organism: Cyanobium sp. (assembly GCA_044233545.1). Taxonomy (GTDB): domain Bacteria; phylum Cyanobacteriota; class Cyanobacteriia; order PCC-6307; family Cyanobiaceae; genus Cyanobium. The sequence goes on along the minus strand of JBIIJV010000014.1, from coordinate 17,594 downwards.
CGGTGAAGGCATCCAGCACCCGCAGGCCCAGGCCGGCCTGGCGACCGCCCCGGCCGCCGCCATCGCTGAGGCGCAGCTGGTAGCGGCCGGAGGTCATCATGTCGAGCCGCTGGTTGGCGTACTGGCAGATCTCGGCGAGGTAGGCCGAAAGCACCCAGCGCTGCAGGGAGATGTAGGGAGGCAATTTGCCGTTGCAGCGGTCGGCGATGGTGCTGAGACTTTGGGCCTGCTGTTGTTGATCGGCCAGGGCTGCGGCCTGGCGGCGGTGCTCGTCGCTGAGGCGGCTGAGGTCGTCGTGGCTGCAGCGGGCCTCACTGTGGCGCTCCAGGGCGGCGGTGCGGGCCTGGTCGGCGGCGGTTGCCGCCGCCTCGGCCGCCGCCGTATCGGGCCGTTGCTCGGCCACTGTCGCCAGTTCGGGGGCCGCCAGCAGGGCCCGCTGGCTCTGCAACGCCTCCTGGTAGGCGTTGATTTGCTGGCTCCAGCTCTGGCGTTGTTCGGCGGACCGCAGGGCCACTGCCAGGGCGGATCGATCGTCAAAACCAGCGGCCAGCAAGTCCTGGGCCAGGCGCTGCTCGGCCTGCTCCAGGCGGCTCGCCAGCCGGTCCCTGGCTTCAGCCGTTTTGGCCAGGGCTTCCAGGGCCTGCTCCAGGGGCTCCCAGCCGGCCAACACCTGGCGGGGGGAGGCGATGTGCTCGCCCAGTTCAGCCGCCAGCTCGGCCGTCAGGACCTGGGCCCGCTGGCGCTCGGCGGCCCTGGTCTGGGCCAGCAGCGCGCTGCTGGTGGTGGCCTCGGCAAGGGAGGCCTCGTTTTGGCGGATCTGCTCGGCCTGCTGCGCCATGGCCTGCTCCAGCTGGGGCCGCTGGGCGGCCTGGTCCCTGGCGTTAGTGAAGGCTTGCAGGGCCTCCAAGGCCGAGGCCCGAGCGGCGCTGGCATCGGCGGCGGCCTCGCCGGCTTGCTGCGCCAAGGCCATGTTTTGGGCCTGAAGGGCGACTAGGGCCAAAGCCGCCTGCTGCAGGGCCGTGCTGGCCTGCTGCTCGCTCGCCTCAGCGGCCTCCAGGTCGCCGGGGGCCACCGCATCGGCGGCGGCACGGGCGGGCTGGGGATGGTGGCCAGATCCGCATACGGGGCAGGGGGATCCGGGCTCCAGGGCGCTGGCCAGGCGGGCGGCCATGCCGGTGAGCTGGCGCTGGCGCAGCTGCTGCAGCACTGTTTTCGCCGCCGCGCCTTGGCTTTCGGCCCGCTGGCAGGCCTGCACCGCGGCGGTTTCGGCGGCCTGCCCCGCCGCCAGCTCGCCGGCGGCATTGGCGCGCTGGTGGGCCGCCTTGGCCACCTGTTGCAATCCCTCCAGCCGGTCGGCGGCGGAGCGGGCCGCCTGCAGGGCCGCCTCAGCGGCCTGGAGCCGCTGCTGCAGCTCCTGCCGTTGCCGTTCGGCCTGTTGGCGCCGGGCCTCGGCCTGCTGTTGCTGCTGGTCCGCCTGCTCGGCCCGCTGGCGGCAGAGGTCCGCTTCGCGGGCCTGCTTGTCCAGCCGCTCCAACTCCACCCGCCGCGCCGCCAGGGCCGTGCGGGCCCGCTGCAGGTCGGCTGCCGCCGGCAGCTGCAGCAACCCCAGGGCCATCGCCCCATCGGGCAGGGCCTGGGCCCGCTCCCGGGCGGTCGCCGCCCGGCCCAGATCTCGCTGAAGAGGAGCCTGGAGGTTTTGCCATTCCTGGCCTGCCTGCTGGGCCGCCTCCAGGCTGGCCCGGGCGGCCTCGGCCCGGGTGGCCTCGGCCAACTGGGAGACGAGCGCCTCGATGGCCGGGGTCTGCTGCTCCAATTCGGCCAGGCGGGCGCGGCCGGCGGCGCGGCGATCGAAGCGTTCGGCCTGCTGGCTGACCTCAGCCCGATGGGCCTGGGCGGCGGCCCAGGCGCTGCTGGCCTGCTCCAGGGCCAGGCGACTGGCGTCCACCACCCGGGAAATGCGTTCCACCAGCCGATCGAGGCCGGCCTGGTCGGCGGGAATGGCCAGGTCGCTGGCCAGGTCTTCGGGCAGGTCTTGGGACAAGTTCTCGGCCAGGGCATAGGGCTGCCATTCCTGGGCCGCCTGCTGGCGCAACACCGCCAGGGCCCGGTTGTGCTCCAACACGGCGAGGCGGGCCGCTTTCGCCTGCTCCTCCAGCCAGTCACTGGCTCGCTCGTGCAGCACCGTTTCGAACAACGTCTTGAGCAGCGCCTCGCGCTCCTCGGCCTTGGCACGCAGCACCTCGGCAAAGCGTCCCTGGGGCAGCAGGATCACCTGGCGAAACTGGGCGGCATTGAGGCCCACGATCTGCTCCACCTCTCGGGTCACCTCGGTGACCTTGCTGGCGATGGCCTGGCTATCTGGCCCCACCAGCCGCTGCAGCACCGCCGTGGGTACTTTTTCGGTGCTGCCCTGGCCCCGGGCCTTGGCGGCCGTGTGGGCCGGGCTGCGTTGCACCCGATAGCGGCAGCCGCCGGCTGAAAATTCCAGCTCCACCCTGGGCACCGCCAGGGGACCGGCGTGGTCCGAGCGCAGGCCTTTGACATTGCGATCGCCCGACACCTCGCCATAAAGGGCAAAGCAGATGGCATCCAGCAGAAAGGTCTTGCCGGCGCCGGTGCTGCCGTGAATCAAAAACAATCCCTCGCCGCTGAGGGCATCGAAATCAATGGCCACCCGCTCGGCGTAGGGCCCAAAGGCTTCGATGGTGAGCTGGTGGGGCTTCATCGCTCGCCGCTGCGGCGGGCTTGCACTAGCGCCTGGCGCAGCAGCTCTGCTTCGGTTGCGGTGGCGTCGCGGCCCTGTTGATCAGCAAAAAAAGAGGTGGCCAGTTCCAGGGGTGAGCGGGCCTGGCGGATGGTCTGGCTGCGTTGGCTGGCGCTGGAGCGTTGCACTTCGGGGGGCTGATGGCGCAGCTCGACGGCATGGGGAAAGCGTTGGCGCAGCCGGGCCATGGCCTGCAGGGGCAGGGTTTCATCGGTGAGGATCGCCCGCAGCCGCGCATCGCGGGACCCCTCATAGGCCGGATCACGGCAGAGGCATTCCAGGGTGCCTTCAATGGTCTGGAGGGGGCGACCCACATCCAGGGGCAGCAGTTCGACGCTGGGGGTGCCATCGGCGCCCAGTTGCACCAACCGCACCGACTTGCGCTGGCGCTCTTCGGAAAAGGAATAGGGCAACGGGGTGCCGCTGTAGGCCAGGCGCGGACCATCCAGCTGCTGGGAGCCGTGCAGGTGGCCCAGGGCCACGTAATCGAAGCCGGCAAAGGCCTCGACACTGACCCGATCCAGTTGGCCGACGCTCAGTTCCCGCTCCGAGTCGGAGCTCTGACCGCCGGCCACAAAGGCGTGGGCCACCAGCACCGAGCGGCAGCCGGCCCGCGTGGCCAGATCCCGCCGGATGGCCTCCAAGGCCAGTCGGGTGACAGCCTCGTGGCTGAGGCGCCCGCTGGGCTCAGCTTCTGCTAAAGGCCCTTGCTCAAGCTTGACCTCCAACTCCTGGCGCAGCAACGGCCCATGCAGGCTGGGTTCGAGGTAGGGCAGCGGATAGACAGCCACCACCTGGCCGCCATCCTTGGGCTGCACCAGCACCGGCTCCCGCAGGCGCCCCACTTCACCACGGATCGTCACCCCCAGGGCGGACAGCAACGGGTCGTAGACCGAAACCCGTACGTGGGAGTCGTGGTTACCGGCGATGGCGACCACGGCGATGTCGGCACGGCGCAGGCGGGCGAGGGTGGCGGTGAACAGCTGGACCGCTTCGGCGGGGGGAATGGCGCGGTCGTATAGGTCGCCGGCGATCACCACCAGATCCACGTCCTTTTGCTGGGCGAGCTCCACAATCCGATTGAGGGCCTCGGCCTGCTCATCCAGCAGGGAAGTGCCATGGAAACTGCGGCCCAGGTGCCAATCGGAGGTGTGGAGCAACCGCATCAGCGGTAGTTGGGGTCCTGGATGGCGTCAAGGCGGGCTTCGGGTCTAAGGAAGCGATCCATTTGATTCTCAAAGAAACGGCGATTGGCCAGTAGATGGTCGGGATCGGGGTCGTCGAGGGGATGGTGCAACACGGCCCGCAGGGCCTGGAGCACGGCGGAAGTGACGTTATACATGGAGCGCTGGAAAGTAACCCCGAGCTGGATAAGTTTGTCGTGGTCACCGCGGCGGTGCACGGCATAGTCCGCTTCCAGATAGGAAGGCAGAAAATGCAGCATGTCCTGCATCAACAGGGTGGGGGGTATCCCAGCAGAACCGACAGGGAAGATGTCGGCGTAGAGAATGCCGTAATGGAAATCAGCCTGTTTATCTGGAATCTGGTGCACCTGGGCATTATAGCTCTTGGTACCCCTAAAAGGAAAACCGCGATAGAAAACTGCTTCCACATAGGGAAGGGCCGCTTCATGCAACCAGGTCATGCCCTCAGCCTTGGGCACAATCTCAAACCACTCGCCAGCAATTTGCACCTGGTGGTAGATGGGCTGGCCTGCCACAGCAAAGATGCCGTTAACCAGAAACTCCATCGCCTGCTGGACGCTGGTGAGAGCACCCTCATCATAGAGATCGGACATCTCAAAGAACACCGGCGCCATCACCTCCCAGAACAGGCCAAGGTTGGCGTAGTAGCTGAGTTGTTTCACCTTCTCAAGGAACATCTCCGGGAAAACCCCATAGAGCCCCAGCATCAGCGGATTGTGGCGGAAATAGGCCTTAATTGCCCGATCGGCATTGGCGCGGTAGGCCTCCGAATCAAGATATTCGTTGAAACGCCCCCCCATGTCCTGGTGCCAGAACATGGCCTGCATGCAGGCCTCGGCAAACTCCATGTTGATGCGGTCATGCCAGAGGTGGTGCCACAACTTGGGCATGGCCCCGGTTTCGCCCTTCTCCATAAACTCCAGCAGCTCGGGATGGGCCGTGGCCGCTCCGCGCCAAACCCTGAGACTAGACCCATCGCCGGCATAAGTATTGGGCCGATCCAGATACTCCTGGGGCAAAAAGTATTTGAAAGCCGGCAGCGGTTCAAGAAACACCTGCTCGGCGATATAGAGCAGATCGCGCCAATAGAAATCCATCGGCACCGCATAGGCCTTGTAGATTCCGATGATCTGCTTGAGGTTCTCCGGCGTGTCCGGCAGCATCGAGCCGCCGGCCTCCAGCCGGTGGATTATCTCGGCAAAACGATGCTCGGAGGGCGGAATCGGGCTTGGGGCCGGGGCGGTGGGCTCGACAAGGGTGGTGGGAGTCATGAAGCCAGGACCTCAAAGGTGGGGGCGGCGTTAGGAGAAGCAGAGGAAAGGGAAGAGGAAATGCTCCAGGGGGAAGGGGGCATGGTGCGCAGGGCCAGGGAAGCGGTGGTGGTTTCGCTCCAGCCGGTGAGGGCCCTGGGCCAGAGGCCCGAGGCCACCACCAGGACCGCCAGCAGCAGCACCGGCGCCCGCTCCGCCCAGCTGGTGAGGGGCCAATCGGCGCGCTGGTTGTCTAGGCGCCCGAAGCCGACGCGGTTGAACAGCCGCACCGCATAGACCGCCGTAAAGCCCGAAGCGACCAGCGCCACAAGGGTGGCCTGGGGAAAGGCGCTCCAGCTGCCGACAAAAACCAGCAACTCGGCGGGGAAAGCGGCCAGGCCAGGAATGCCGGCCGCCGCCATCAGGGCCAAAAGCAGCAGGGCCATGGTCAAGGGCAGGCCCCGCAGGGGATTAAGCAGGCCAGAAAGCTCAGCAATCGTGCTGGTGCCAGTCTTGCGTTCGATCAGTCCCACACAGGCGAAGAGCAGGGCCACAATCAGGCCGTGGGCAAGCATCTGGGCGACCGATCCCTGCAGACTCAAGGGGGTGGCCGCCGCTAATCCCAGCACCAGCAGACCCATGTGTCCCAGGGAGCTGTAGGCCATCAGGCGGCGAATATCGGCCTGGCCGATGGCATTGAGGGCTCCGTAAATGGCACTCAAGGCACCAGCAGCGGCAATCCAGGGGGACCAGGCCACCCAGGTGTCGCCCAGAAAGCCCACCCCAAAGCGCAGCAAACCGTAGGCCCCGAGTTTGGAGACCACGCCGCTGAGCAGCATCACCACGGGAATCGGGGACTCGGCGTAGCTGAAGGGCTGCCAGCCATGCAAGGGGGCGATCGGCAACTTGAGGCCGCAGGCCAGCAGCAGCAACGCCAGGATCCAGCGACTCTGCCCGGCACTGAGCTGGGCCTGGGCCAACGACTCGTAACTGAAATCGACGCCGTTGCTGTTGAACCAGCCCAGGGCCAGGACAGCGGCCAGCAGGCAGAGCCCGGAGACGGCGCCGTAGAGCACGAGTCGGATAGCGGCCCCGGCCCGCCGCCTTCCGCCCCAAATGGCCACCAGCAAGGTCGTGGGAATCAACACCAACTCGAAGGCCAGCACAAACAGCAGGGCATTGCGGGCCAGGAAGGCCCCCACCACCCCCAGGTTGGTGGCCAGCAGCAGACAGAAGAACAATCGGGGGCGGCTTTGGTCGATCGGGGTGACGAAAATCGCCAGCGTGGTCAACAGGGCCGCCAACAACACCAGCGGCAGGCTCAAGCCGTCCAGGCCCAGATCCAGAGTCAGCCCCAGTTTCGGCAGCCAGGCCTGGTGCAGGTCGCTGGGGGGATTCCGCCAACAAAACAGCCCCAGCAGCAGTTGCAACAGCGGCGCCAAGGCGGCCGCAAGCCGAAGCAGATCCGGCCGCTGCTGAGGCAGCAGCGGCAGCAGCAGCGCCATGGCCAGGGCAATGCCGGGAATAATCAACAGCAAGGGAGTGGTCATCTGCGTCGCGCAGGAATCAAACGGGTAAGGGCTGACGTCAAGGCAGATCAGGGGCGGGCCACCAGCAACCAGGCGGCCATCACCAGCACCCCAAGCAGCAGCGTCAGGGCATACCCCTGGGAGCGGCCTGAGGTGGTGAAGCTGAGACGCCGGGCGCCGGCCAGGGCGGCCCCACCGGAGGAGCCGCTGAAGCCATCAATCACTCGCAACTCCGACCAGGCTGCCAAGCGGGAGAGGGCCAGCACCACGGACACAACGGTGCGGTGATAAAAGCGCTCGGTTTGCATGTCGTGGGCCAGCCAATCCTGCAAACCGCCCAGGGAGGGAATCGGCCGGGCCAGGGGCCTGTCTCCCAAATAGAGGCCTGCCGCCACGCCGATCCCCACCAGGGTGGAGATCAGCAGGGGCCAAGCCATGGCTCCCCAGCCGGGCAAGGGGGTCGGGGCCAGCACACCTAGGTGCACCAGCAGTATGGGCAGGTGCAGAACCAGGCCCGCTAACAACAGGGTCGGCAGGGACATCAGCCACAACACCTCCGCCGAGCGGTGGCTGAAGGGGGTGGTCGTCCCGCCCCAGGTCAGGGCGAACACCCTCACCAGGCCTGCGCATATCAGCGTGTTGGCGAGCAGCACCAGGGGGATGAGCAACGCCGGGGCGCTGCTTTGGGCAGCAAGGGTCAGCAATTCGCCCAGGGCGGCAAATCCAGCGAAGGGAGGCAGACCCATCAAACCGGCGGCACCGGTCAAAAAGGCGAGACCAATCAGGGGGCGGCGGCGCCAGAGCCCGCCAAGTTGGTTGAGGTTTTGGCTGACATTGCCAATCATGATCGTGCCGATCGCCATCAGGATCAACGCCATCGGCAAGGGGTAGACGAGCAACAGGTGATCGGCGACCTCACGGCCCCCCAGGCCCACCGCCATGAACAGAAAACCGAACCAGCTGCTAACCAGAAAAGAGAGGGCCCGCTTGACGTCGATCTGGGCCAGGGCAATCAAGGAAGCCACCAGGGCCGTGGTGCCACCGACAGCCACGAGCACGGCCTGCACCAGGGGGCTAAGGGCGATCAGGGGCTCCAGCCGCAGCAGCACCCAGGCGCCGCCGGCCACCACCACCGAATTGCGCAGCACCGTGGAGGGCAGGGGGCTTTCCATCGCTTCATCCAGCCAGAGATGCAGGGGGATCTGGGCGCATTTGCCCATCGGACCGGCAATCAGGGCCAGCAATATCAGGCTGGTGCCCAGCGGCAAGCTGGTGCCCTGGCGGGCCTGGTCGGCAGCCCAGGCCTCCAAGCCATGGAGATTCCAGGTACCCGTCACCGGCAACAGGGCCACCAGGCCCGCCAACAGCACCAGGTCGCCGATCCGTTTGGTCAAAAAGGCATCCCGCGCACCTTTAACAACCAGGGGCTGGTTGTACCAGGTGCCGACGATCAAATAGGTGCCCAGGGTGAGCAGTTCGAGAATCGCGTAACTGAAGAACAGGGAGTCGGTTAGTACTAAGGCGCAGAGCCCGGCTTCAAACAAACTTAAGGAGCCAAAAAAGCGCGGCCAACCCCAATCCATTTCCATGTAGCCAATCGCATAGATCTGGGTCAGCATGTGCAGCCCAGTTATCACGGTCATCGCTATCAAGATCGCTTCGTTGACAATGCCATCAAAGCTCAAATGCAGGCCGGAAGTCTCTAGCCAGACCCAGTTGAAATGCAGGGGTAAAGAGGGAGGAGTAGCTCCGCCGCTAGCCTGATGCAGGGTGATGAAAGCCACTGCGCTATGGACAAAGGCGACCGCCACCATCAGGAGATTGAGATAGCCACAGGGCCTTGGCCCGGTGCGAGCCAGACCCCCAGGGGCCCAACACAACGAAAGGACGGCCGCCAGCAGGGGATAGAGGGGAATCAGCCAGGCCGTTTGGGCGAAGATAAGCGTCATGGCTCCAGGAAGATCACGACAACCGGGACGTCGTGACCAGGAACAATAAAGAGCCGATCAGGCCGTCGGGGGGAGCCTTTACATTGCCATCCCCCATCACCCTGCCAAGCCCCGCTTATCAGTGCGTGGGGGGGCTTCTGGGCGCTTTTGGCCAAGCCAGGCGCCATAGGCTGGAAACCGTCCGATCGTGTTGGGCCAATCCCGGATTACGATCGAACTCCACACCTCCCCCTGCTGCCACCACGACGCTGGTACTGACTCGGTGGAGGCGATGGAGCGCGAACTGGCCCGGGAGCTCACCCTGCTGCGCCGCAAGGTCAACGTGGCTGCCCTGCTCACCGCGCTGGTGGTGCTCTCCAGCCTGCCCCACATGCTGGGTGGCGGGCACCACTCCTTGTTGCCGCGATGGTTCACCAGCCCCTGGACCCAGCTGCTCCTCACCACCCCGGTGCTGTTCTGGTGCGGGGCTGACTTCTTTAAAGGTGCCATCTCGGCATTTCGGCAGCACTCCGCCGACATGAACACTCTTGTTGCGGCCGGCACCGGCATCGCCTGGCTCACCTCGCTGTTCACCACCCTGTTCCCCCAGGTGTTGATCGCCGAAGGCCTACCGGCCGATGTGTATTACGAATCCGCCGCGGTGATCCTCACCCTGGTGCTGCTGGGCCGTTTGCTGGAGGCCCGGGCCCGCGGCCAAACCTCTGCAGCCATCCGCAGGCTTCTACAACTGCAGCCCCCCACCGCCCGGGTGCTGCGGGAGGGCCAGCCGATTGAGATCCCGGTGTCGCAGGTGGTGGTAGCAGACCTGGTGCAGGTGCGACCGGGCGAAAAGATCCCCACCGATGGGGTGGTATTTGAAGGCAGTTCCTGGGTGGAGGAATCGATGCTCACCGGGGAACCGACCCCCGTCGCCAAAGCCGCCGGCGACAGTGTCATCGGCGCCTCGATCAACCGCAGTGGCAGTTTCTGCTTCCGTGTCAGCCGGGTGGGCGGGGACACGGTGCTGGCCCAGATCGTGGCACTGGTGCGTCAGGCCCAGAGTTCCCGCACCAGGGTGCAGCGCCTGGCCGATCAGGTGATCGGCTGGTTCGTGCCGGTGGTGATCGCCCTGGCCATCAGCGCTTTTGTGGTGTGGTTCCTGATCAGCGGCAATCCCGTGCTGGCGATGCTGTTTCTGGTGAGTGTGCTGGTGATCGCCTGCCCCTGCGCCCTGGGGTTGGCCACCCCCACCTCAATCATGGTGGCCTCCGGCAAGGGGGCCGAAAACGGCCTGATCTTCCGCACTGCCGAGGCCCTGGAAACGGCCGGCAAACTGCGCACCATCGTGATCGACAAGACCGGCACCCTCACCCGCGGCCAGCCGGAGGTGACCGATTTCGAGCGACTTGCCGGTGGCGTGCTGCCAGCCGCCACCCTGCTGGCCCTCACGGCTGCGCTGGAATCCCGCTCCGAACACCCCCTGGCCGAAGCGATCGTGGCCTATGCCCGCAGCCAGTTAGCCCTTTTCCATAGCCGGTTAAAGGGCAGTGAACTCCCGGCGGTGGAGGGTTTTGAGGCGGTGGCAGGACGGGGGGTTCAAGGATCGATCGGCGGCCAGCAGGTGCGGGTCGGCACCCCCCGCTGGTTCGAGGAGCTCGGCATCAACACCGCAACCCTCAAGCCCCTGGTGGAGCGACTGGAGGTTGCCGCCTGCAGCGTGGCTGTGGTGGTGGTAGACGGGCGGGTGGAGGGCTGCTTCGGCGTGGCCGATCCCCTCAAGCCCACTTCAGCGGCTGCCGTGGCCGCCCTGCGGCGCCTGGGTCTGCAGGTGGTGATGCTCAGCGGTGATGCCCGCCGCACCGCCGAGGTGGTGGCCGGCCAGGTGGGGATCGAGCGCGTCATCGCCGAAGTGCGCCCCGCCGATAAAGCTGCGGCTGTGATGCAACTGCAGCAACAGGGGGAGGGCCCCGTGGCCATGGTGGGCGACGGCATCAACGACGCCCCGGCCCTGGCCCAGGCCGATGTCGGCATCGCCATGGGCACCGGCACCGCCGTGGCGATCGCCGCCAGCGACGTCACTTTGATTTCGGGCAACCTGGCGGGGGTGGCAGCGGCGATCGAGCTCAGCCGCCGGACGATGGCCAACATCCGCCAGAACCTGTTTTTTGCCTTCGCCTACAACGTCGCTGGCATTCCCATCGCCGCCGGAATGTTGTTTCCCTTCACCGGCTGGTTGTTGAACCCGATGATCGCCGGTGCCGCCATGGCCTTCAGCTCGGTTTCGGTGCTGACCAATGCCCTGCGCCTGCGGCGTTACCGCCCTACCCCTTTGCCACTTGCCAGCCGATGACCTGTTCCTGCTTGGCAATTGTGACCGCCCCGCTCTGGCGCACGATCGAGCAACACCCGGCCCTGAAGCTGCTGGTGGCCGCGTTGGGGCTGGCCTTGATCGTCGGCGAGCTTTGGTGGTTCCTTGGCCCCCATGGCCCCGGGGTGGCGGCCCGCCAAGGAGCGGAGGGTCGGCAGCAGGTGACCATCACGGTTGACGGCGGCTACGATCCAGCCCGGATACGAGTGGTGGCGGGCCAGCCCTTGCGCTTGACCTTCCACAGGATCGATCCGAGCAGCTGCGTGGCCCAGGTGATCTTTCCCGATTTCCAGCGCCGCCTGGATCTGCCCCTGGAGGCCTCCACGAGCATTGATTTACTGCCAGCAAAGCCGGGTCTATACCCCTTCCACTGCGGCATGAACATGGTGCGGGGCATGCTGGAAGTGGTGGCCGCCCAGCCCAACACGGCCTAGCGCTTGGCCAGGTCTTAGCTAGCCCTTGGCGACGGGCGATTGCAGCTCACGCCGCAGCAGGAAATAGAGGTGTTGGGGATCTTTGTAGTGTTGGGGCAGGGAATGGTGCAGGGTGGTGAGGCGATGCCAGCAGACGCTGCGCTGGATCGCCGCCATTGATTTGTCCTCGCGAATCAAGATCCGCAGGGCCTTGCAGTACATGGGATAACTGGCTTCCAGCTCTCCGATCGTCAATTGGCTGCTGAAGGTGGTCTGGCTCATGGCCGTAGGCATCTTTGATGCCCCCCCAATCTCAACCCCCGGCCGCCAATGGCGATGCCCCCATTTGGGGGCAAAGGGTCGGTTTCAGGTGGGGGTTTGGCTGACTGCGTAGCGGGTATGCAGCAGGGTGCTGGCCCCTGGTTCAATCACCAGCTTGCGGTCGCCACTGATCAGGGCCTGACGCGGGCCGGTCCAGGGCTCCAGGCAGACCATCGGCCGGGGGGGTTCGGTCCAGATCACCACCAGATCAAGGGGGTGGCTGAGCTGCAACTCCAGGCTGCGGCCTGCGGCCCCATCCACCATCCGCACCGGCCCCGCTGGCCGCACCAGCAGGTCGATGCCCGCTGCCATGGCCTCGATCTGGCCCGCCGTGGCGGCCTCGGCCATGGTCAGGTGGTTGAGGCAGCTGTCGGGCAGGCCTTCAAAGCGCACGCCGTCGAGGCTGGAAATATTGAAATAGGGGTGCAAACCAAAGCTGAAGGGCATCGGCTGATCGCCCCGGTTCTCCACCCGGGTGCTGATGTCCAATACCCCAGCAGCCAGCCGGATCTCCATGGTCAGGCGGAAGGGGAAGGGGTAGGCCGCCAGGGTTTGGGGGGTGTCCGTGAGCTCAAGCACCAAGCCGCCCCCATCTGCAAGGGGCTGGAGCTGCCAGGGCAGTTGGCGGGCAAAACCATGCTGGCCCAGGCTGAAATCGCCCTGGGGCAGGGGCAGGCGGTTATCGGGCAAGCCACCGGTGATCGGAAACAACACCGGGAAGCCACCCCGCACCGACTGACTGGGATCGAGAAACCGCGCTTCATCGAGATACACCAGCTCGTGGCCGCCACTACGCCAACCGCTGATCAGGCCGCCCCGTTCGGGCACCACCCGCAGCAGATCACCGCTGGCAGGATCGCTGAACTCCCAATGGGGATAGGGGGTTTGACGCTGCTGGAGGGCCATGGGTGGGGGGTAAGGGTGTAGGGGGTGCCAGAGGGGCGAAGTGACCTAATGGGCACCTCAGTCGTCGTAGACCCGGCAGTTGACGTCGGAGGGGTTGAGATCACAGAACACCTCGAAAGGGGAAGGGGCGTCGGCCTCTTCGGGGTGACGCAGCTGAAACTCCTCCAGTTCCTTGATCTGCTGCTCGATCTTGCGGGCGATGGCCTGGTCGTTATTGCTTTGGGCTGCGGCAAGCGATTGGCGGTAGGCATCCAGCTGGTCTGCAATCGAAGCCATGGCACACCCCCCGATCGGGGGCTTGGATCAGCGGCGCGAATTTAGTCCTCAGGGGGCAAGCCTAGCCGCTCTGTATTTCTACTTATCTTCTCTCCCCGGGCTCCCGGCTCGGGCGGTCAGCCCTTCAGGGTGGGGCAGTGCTCAAGATGGATCCATGGCCGACACTCCCTATCTCGTAGCCCTGGCGCTGGTGGAAATCCAGGGTCAGCGGGCCCTGCCATTAAACGGAAAGTCCCAGACGGCAGCCGCCCTGGAGGCCAGCGAACCTGGCGATAATGGCCGCACCCTGGCCCTCGAACTACTGCTACGCCTTTGGCAACGCAGTGATGCAGGCGCACTGCAACGAATCGCTGGTGAGGAGAGTTTGCTGTTGCTGGAGATCCCGATGGAGGTGATGAGTGAAAAGTTGCCGGTCATCAAGGCCAACTGGTTGGCGGGAGGGGAGACGGCAAAGTTGCTGGCCAGTCTTGCGGGGCTTTCGCTAAGGGCCTGGCGAATCACGATCGCTAAATACGAACCGATTAAGTTTCATTCCTGGCCTTAAGCACTCCTGAGCTTGGCAGAATCGCTCAGCTAGCTGTCCTTACCCCAATGCAGGCAGGTGCGCCCAAGGCAAGATTGCCGAGGTGGGCAAGCCTGATCCGCCGCCCTCAGTGCCCCGCCTTCAATAAACCCCTTAACAAGGTTGGAGTGCCTACATGGGCCAGGTGGATGCCCATCCCCCCGCCTTGGCCTCGCTCGCATCGTTCAGCATTGGCTTTGCCAGTCGGCGGCGCAGGCGGCGGCTCCAGGCCAGGGCGGCAGCGGCCCCGGCGATCGGGATGGGGCCTGGTGCGGCGGGAACCGAAAGGGTCACCGGTCCGTCTGCGAAGCTGCCGCCAAGGGGCACCTGGACCACCACCGGATCTGGTCCGAGCAGGGCCAGCAGCGGGCCGGAGCTGCCGGCAGTGATCGTTATACCGCCGTCGAAACGAAAATCGATCGCCTGGATCACTTGGCGCGATCGGATATCGCCAGCGGCATTGGGGCTCCACCAATTAGCGATGAATCCCCCTGGCCATGCCACGGAGGGTCCGGCATGGCTGCCTGTCGCTGTGAACAAAGGGGAACTATCGTTGCTCACGTTGTCGCCGCTGAAGACCAGGGATAAATCGACATCCAACGTGGCGGGCATGCCAAAGGCAGCCATGGCAGCGGCTATCTGGGGGGACGTGGTGACAAAATCCAGTTGAAAATTGTCGATGCCGTTGCCGGCGATAGCATCAAAATCTTCGGCGTCGCGGCGGGCGCTGATCACGCCGATTTGCGAATTAACCACGGGCCCCAGCGCCATGCTGTCGAGGCTGGCATTGCCACAAACCACACTGCGGATGATGATTTGGGCTTCGGTGGGGCCTGGCGTCGAACCGAAACCACCAAATCCGTAGCGAGGCCCATAGTCTGCAGGCAGGAACGCCATGACGGCCGATCGGTCGACCGTTGTCACCCCGATCGACTCATGACAACCCCCCGAGTAGCCGATCTGCAGATTTGCCGCCGCTCTTGCCTGTCGCAGCGATCCGATCAGGCTGGCAAGGATCAGGCAACAGCCCCAAAAACAGTTGTTCAGCTGTTTCGTGAAGAGCAGGTTCATGGCAGTTGCGGGCATCAACATGGGCTTTGTTCTTGATCTTTAGCATCAATTCATCAATCACGCTGCCCAGGCTGGACTTAGGCATTTGGTCTCCCCTGAGAATATTTGCAAACGCAGATTGTCGTCGCCAGGTATCCACTCTTCGCCTTCTCCTCCGCAATGGCTGCCCCACCCTCATCTAAACCCCTTAACCTGAACTCACCCTTCCCGCAGGGCCCCATGCTCACCCTGCCCCGCACGCTCAGCCTCACGCCTTCCCAGTTCGCTGAAGTGTGTGCGGCCAACCCGGAGGCGGTGCTGGAGCTTGATGCCGATGGCACCCTCATCGAGATGACCCCAACTGGCGGTACAACAGGGGCCCGCAACACCTGCCTGCTGGCCCGACTCCAGAACTGGGCACGCTCCAGCGGCAGCTTCAAAGTGTTCGATAGCTCCACGGGCTTCCTGCTCCCCGATGGCTCGGTGCGCAGCCCCGACGCCAGCCTGGTGCGGCAGGAGCGCTGGCAAGCGTTGAGCGAAGCCGAGCGTGATAGCTTCCCGCCCCTCTGCCCCGATCTGGTGGTGGAGCTGGCCAGCCCGTCGGATCAACCGGAGGCATTGCGGCTGAAAATGGCTTCATACATAAGCAATGGAGCCCAACTCGGCTGGTTGCTGCTGCCGCGCCAGCGAAGCGTGGAGATTTGGAGTGCAGACCCCACCACTCGGGCTCCTCGTTTCCATGTCCTGAGTGATACCTCCCGGTTGGAGGCGGCTGCGGAGTTTCCCGGGTTGGTGATTGATCTTGAGGAGATTTGGGCTGGTTGAGCCATCGGGACATTTGAAGCTGGGGGCCTCCCCACCAGCTCTGCGCCAGGACCCCCGCTGGGACTGTGGGCACCATCCCCCGTTCAAGGGACCGCCGGTGCAACGCCCACACCCGGCGATCTCCACGTTCGGCCGCGATCAAGACGCCAGTGTCGTAGGTGATTCCAGCCATGGCTCAGGCAGAAAGGGAATCACACTCCCCATCGAGCACTGCGTCAGCCCAGGCCAGTTCTCCGTGACTGAGCGCACCATGTTCAGCCTCCCAGGCACGAATTGCAGCCAGGCCCTCCTCTAACACGAGAGCGCGAGCAGCGGCAGCGTTAAGCCAAGCCGAATGACTCATCCCATGGCGATCAGCGGCATGGGATGCAGCCGCCGCCACCTCTTCCTGCAGCCCAATGGATAACTTACGTACAGTCATGCAACTATGGTAGCACCGTTATCATACCGTGAAGCTAGGGTGTTGTCAGGATGCAGGTAACACAATTCTAGAGCCATAAATAGATGAAGATTAGACCGACTGAATCCACAACCCAGGTGAATACCAGGGCCAATACCTAAAAGCCAGCGCCAGGCAAACTGGATTCTCTGGGCGTGGACGCAGATAATACGGCCATGATAACCAGAACGATCAATAAAGTATAAACGCTGCTAAGCGAGTCGGGCAAATGCGAGCCGTTCGATGCCGTCGCCTGGGTTGATTACTGTTTGCGCCGCCTAAACCATGCTTTCGGTGGCGCCGCCCCCGAGCTTTATCTGAACAACCCATAAGGCGAGGGCTTGCTTACCAACCTGGTCGGCGCTATTGGGGCGAGCACCAACATTTGATGCGTCTCCGGTGAACGTGACGGATTGCATCTAGCGCATCGCCAACCAAGACCGCACCTGAACGGAAACGAAATCAGCGGCAACGGAGCCGCACTTAACCTGGGGGACTGGAACTCCTGTGATCGGCTTAACGTCTACAGCTCCTGCTCGTTCGCCCTGGCCTGTCTGAAAATGATGGTGTATCTGGCTGGCGATTGTCCCCTGTCGTTCCCGCGCCATCTGCTGCAGATCACCATCACCAACAGAACTGGGATCAGAATGAGGAGTAGACTACGATGGCGGTATCCGGCTGGTAGCATTAGCAGGTGCCCACAACCCGGCCCATGGCAGATCAACCAAACCGGCAGAGAGTGAAGCAACAACAACAATGACTACAAACGAAGACTATATCGAATTAAACCGGCAGTTTACGCCAGTCCCCAATAGCAAAGAAGCTGCGGAAGAAAATCAAATCTTAGCGGATTGGGGGCATCTCAAATCCAAGTCTTGGCATGATCTTGAGCAGGAATTCCGTTGCGTTATTCTGGCCGAAGCAGGCGCGGGCAAGACATCGGAGCTAAAATATAGGGCAGAATTTCTAAAGCAGCAAGGGAAGCCAGCTTTTTTTATTTGTATAGAAGATATTGAAGCTGATTTCCAGACTGCATTTGAAATAGGTGATCAAGGAGATTTTCAAACTTGGCTGGAGTCCACACAAGAGGCATGGTTCTTTCTTGACTCGGTAGATGAATCAAGGCTAAAAGAACCGAAAACCTTTGAAAAAGCGCTACGCCACTTTGCCAGGACCATAAGCAAAGGAGTGCATAGGGCTCACATATATATCTCCAGTCGACCCTACGCATGGAGAGCCGGTGAAGATCGTGAATTAATGAAAAGTATATTATTTCATCCAATAGCAGGAGGAACCGAGGTAGATGATGGTTCAGGGCAATCTAAACATAAGGGTGCACCATCAATCTATCTTCTACGTCCGTTGGATAGAGAAAAAATTCAGCACTTCTGTCACACACGCAATGTAGAAAATATCAATCAATTACTAGATGAGATTGAAAGGCTCAACCTTTGGAGCTTGGCCGAACGCCCCTTTGATCTTGAAGCAATTCTGGCTAAATGGGAAAAAGGCCAAGGTCTGGTCGGACGACTCGAACTACTCCGTTTTATTATCGAGAAAAGGCTAGACGATAGTCACAATACCGACCGGTCCCAGAAGCAAACCCTTAATCTTGAGCAGGCAAAACAAGGTGCACGACGGTTAGCCGCTGCCGTCATCCTAACTGGGCAGGTAAATATAAATGTGCAAGATGCCTCGCATAATAAACCAGGTATTGAACCAACAAAAATTCTTCACGAGTGGGAACCTGGCGATGTG
>JBIIJV010000123.1:0-8243 GCA_044233545.1 Cyanobium sp. | reverse complement strand
GTCATCAGGGCTGATCAGCACTGCCACCACCCTTACTCCTTCAAGCTCGTCATCCTCCACCAACAGGCGGGCGCCGCCAGCGTCGATGGGTTTGGCGCTGGTCACCACTGAGGGACCGCCGGCGGCATCGCGGCGCAGGTCGGCCTTTAACCCTGCGGCGGCACCGCTGATCTCCAGGTTGCAGCGCAGACCCTTCCAGCTGATCTCGGTGATAACCGCCGCCGGGACGCTGTTCGCACTGCCGGAGACAACCAATACGGGGGTGAGACACTCCTGCAGGCTGATGCCGCCAAGGGCGTAGGCGTAACTGCCGCCGGTGTTGAAGCAGGCGGCGCCGTTGGGGGTGGCGAACTGTTCGCTGGGGTTCCAGCTCCAGGCGGCGGTTGGAACCGGCACCCGGGATTCGCCCTTGATGGCGGCGCAGCGGGCCCACTTGCTGGCGGTGAGGTGTTTGGGCAGCTCGGCGCTGGGCAGGCCATCGGGGCAGAACAACCAGCCGTGGTCGATGACGACCTTGATGGAGCACCAGCCGGCCGCCAGCAAATTCTGGATGCGTTGGGCCAGCCGGGCGATTTCCGGCTGGATGACTTGGGGTAGGTCGTTTTGGAGTTGGTGGCCGCGGTGATCGAGGTCGCCGGTCTCCAGCCAGCCCCGCGCTTCGGCACTGGCCGGCAGGTTGAGGTCGCCGTCGGTGAGGATCGTGTAGCTCAGGGCGGCGAGGGCCTTGCGCAGCTCGGCGGCACTGGTGGGTTTACCGGAGCTGAAGGCTGGGGCGAAGTCTTCCGGCAGGGCCTGGCCCTGGATGTCAGCGATCAGGGGCGTGGGGCCAGCAAGCCAAGCGGTTCGAGCAAAAGCGCCAGGGGCGAGAGACCGAGCTGGGCCCAGATCCAGCTGCGACTTTGGCAATGTTGGGCCTCCAGCTCGCGCACGATGCGGCAGGCCTCGGCGTGGGTCTTGCTGTCGAGGCCATTGAGTGCATTGAGCACGTCCTGCTCGCGGGTGTCGTTATGGGCAGGCCAGCGGCAGAGGTCTGGTGCCCCAACTGATAGGCCCATCTGATCGGGCTCGGCGCGGCGCAACAACTCGGCGATGCCGGCAAAGGCGGTGGGGTTGTCGGCAAAGCGTTGCCAGACCTTGCTCCAGGCACCCTTGCTCTTGACCAGTCGCTCGGCGGCGTCGAGCTCCCCGTCCTTGGCGGGATCAAACTTGAGATCCTTTTTCCAGATGGCGCTGAGGGCGCTCCAGCGCGCGCTGCCACAGCGTTGCTGGAACGCCTGGGGAGCGGCCAGCCACTGCAGCAGGTCGCGGGTGGGATCATCCGCCAGCAGGGCATCGAAATCGTCTGCTTCCAGCCGTTTGCCGCGCAACTGATCGAGCGATACGGTGGCCACTTCTGCCAGCGCGCGGCTTAGGGCGGCTTTGGTGGTTTGATCACCGGCCAGATCAAGGCCCAAGGCATCGCCGGAGCCCAGGAAAGCGGCCAAGGTCCAATCGCGACCGTTGCGCTGCAACCAGAGGCAACCGCGGAACATCAATTCAATCAGGGGCTCCAGGGTCCAGGGGCAGCCTTCACCGGCCCGTAATTCCTGCCGGCTGATGCCGGGTAGATAGATCACGGCCGGCCGGCCGGCTGCAGCCGCAGCAGCGGGCAGGCTGCCATCAACGATGCAGCGCAGCCACAGCGCGGGGCCCTGCTGGTGCTCGGGGTCGTAATCGCCCAGGCAGAGCAGTTCGGGCAGCTGCTGCCGCAGCAGGGGGATCAGGGGCCTCCATTCGCTGCGGGGATCGGTCCAGAGGATGGCGACAGGCGGCTCTTCGGCATCGCCGTGGATGTTGCAGCCGCGCAGCTTCTGGATCAGTGCAATTAGCAGTGTGCGGGGGGAGGTAGGGGTCATCGGTCCAGCTCCAGCGCTTCCCAGCCATGGCATTGCGGGGCAACTAAGCTAAGACTTAGTTCAAGGCGCTGTCTGATGGCCGTCGCGAAGGAGCCCCTGACGAATCGGCCCCAGGCCGACCACCCCATGGCAAGCCAACAGCTGGTGAACGTCCACCAAGCCAAGACCCATCTCTCCCAGCTGCTGCAGGAGGTGGAGCAAGGGCAAGAGGTGGTGATCGCCCGCTCTGGGGTGCCGATTGCGCGGCTGGTGGCCTGGCAGGCTCCGGCCCTATCGGTCGCAGCACCCGGGGCGATGCGCGGCCAGATTGCGCTGGCGGATGATTTCGATGCGCCCCTGGATGGGCTGTTTGAGGCGTTGGCGTGACCCGGCTGCTGCTCGATACCCATTTGGTGTTGTGGTGGCTGAACGGCGATGCACGGCTGCCGCAGCCGGTGCTGGAGCGGGTGCAGGCGCCGGAGGCGGAGGTGTTCGTCAGCCAGGCGTCGCTGTGGGAGATGGCGATCAAGCTGTCGATCGGCCGGCTGCAGGTGGATCTGCCGGAATTGGAGCGGCAGGTGCCCTTGCAGGGGTTCCGTTGGCTGCCGATCAGCAACGCCCATTTGCTGGCCGTGGGGGATCTGGAAACTAATGGCGTCCACCGGGATCCCTTTGATCGTTTGCTGGTGTGCCAGAGC
This sequence comes from Cyanobium sp., assembly GCA_044233545.1. Taxonomy (GTDB): domain Bacteria; phylum Cyanobacteriota; class Cyanobacteriia; order PCC-6307; family Cyanobiaceae; genus Cyanobium. The sequence continues at coordinate 5,671 of JBIIJV010000123.1, read as the reverse complement.
AGGGTGGAGCCGATGCTGCTGCTGACTGCGGACAGCCAGCTGCGCAGCTATGGCGCCACGGTGATCGTTTGTTTTTGACTCAGGTTGACAACCAAACGTATGTTTCATCAGACTTGTTGAGATGTACGAAGTGCAGGTTTGACGCCACCCTTGCGACCAAGACGGAAGCCAACGCGATAGAGATCGGGCATATTAATACGACCATCCCGCATAAAGGTAATCAATCCTAATTGCTCTAGATAGCGAAAAACACCCAATCTTCCTTGATTTCGAAAGCTGTTTGGCAGGCTTTTAGAGATACCAAAAACCTGATCGGGATTCGTTATTATTTCTTCGACCCATCTCTCGTAGATGGCTTCCTCGGAACAGGGAACCGTAAGACCAGCCAAGGGAGTCATTAACTCTTTAAGCCAGGGATGGTCTTCGGCTAATTCATTAATACGAATTTCAGAAGCAACCTGTACGCCACGCTTGAGGCTTTCAAAATGAAGCGCCAAGTGATAGTCGCTATAGCGCTGGGAGTCCTCGGCAGCCTTCTTGATGGCTTCCAAGAATGAACGTGGTGACGTCTGGCCCCGGCCATCGGCGAGGTGGTTCACAATCCAGATATAGGGAACACCACGACGCCGGTGCTTTCCCATCCAAGGACCTGCCAAACGCTCAAAGAGTCTTCTTTGGGCACCTTCATCCCATTGCAGAGATGGTGGAAGCGGCCAGCGATTGGAAGCGGGATCTATTGCTTGAGCCTCAATTGTATCAAGCATACCCAGAATGGAGCCAGAACGCTCCTTAACGCACCAATCCCGAAAGGCATCTCTTGTCTTGTTAGATTGGCCATTCGTTAATGACTGCCAAAGCAATCCATGTAAGTCGATAACCGACCAGATCAATTCGATCCGTGTCGATTGCAGTTTGGATACATCAGGGATTCCCGAAAAACTGCCTCGCTCATACTGGTCGGTTCGCAGGAACACCTTGGCGTGGAGTCGCTTGGTGCCCTTGAGTTGAAGCACAAGCCGTAGTAAGTCGCGGATCGCCTGATCGACCAGGTTCCACTGACCAGAACTGCTGACACGATCTAGCGCATCGAACACAAACAGTATGCCCATATCTGCGCTCTGGCTGAAGTGGTCAGCCTGTTGGATCAACGCTGCTACAGCTTCTGGTTGATCTTGAACCCAGAGCACTGTTTCTTCCCATTGTCCGACGGGAATCGCCTGTGCGGTGATCTCTGCTAACGCCCGGCATAGCACCCCGCGCCAGATGGCATAGGGAGTAAATCCTTTCTGGAGAAGGGCTTCAAAAGTATCGGAATCGGGATAGCGAGAGTCTGCATTTGTCCCATAGCCGGGCAGCACTGTGAGCGGGTAAGGAAATAAGGTATTTGGCAGGGCACCGTTGCCTTGGAGGACTGGGCTTTGCTGCAGGGCCTGGCTCCATACCGACTTACCCACACCACGGTCACCAATTACTAGGTTGCTCTCAAGACGGAGGGCCCTTACATGGGCTGGAGGAAGATAGAGGCGAGTTGGCGCAATTTCATCAGTATGCTGGGCCACATCCTGAGGCAATGCTTCCAGGATGGCCTCCCGTATGCTCTCTACTGAAATCTCAGTCATAGTGCCCAGCTCTCAAGCAATTCTTTGAGATCAGCAATCAGCTCGCCAAAAACCAATTCTACCAGTCGGGAATCAACGCCTTCCAAACGTGCGTGGTGGGATTGAATGGCTGCGAACGATTGATTCCAGGGGATGAAGAGCGGAAAATGGGGTCCATTTGAATCTTCAAGAGCAAAACTGAAGGGATAAAGATCATCGAAAGTACTGATTGCCGCAGGTTGTTCATCGTAAAGGCTTTCCAAGAACAGGTTGTATGACTGCTCTTTCAACTCTGACTCTGCTTGCTGTGGCTGATCATGCCAAGTGGGCATCAATGCGCCAACAAGTTGAAATTGTTCACGGATCTTTTGGGTAACGCCATGCTGTAGCCAATGCTGGAACAACAGCCGATAGCCGGTCCATGTCTGTAGACCATCCAGAGCAAAGAGGTAGATGATATTGGCACCCAAGTCTGTAACGCAGGCTGAAGCGATTTCATCGATGCCGGCGCGAGAATCGATCAGCACGATGTCGGGCTGATGGCGATGTTCAAGCTCACCAAGCAGGCGGCTCAGACGTACGGACCACATTTGGCGCGAACCATCGGCTTGAAAAGAGGGCATCCACACTCGACCCAGCTTGCTGATGTACTCGCCAGGATCACGGCCATGGGCTGGCACCACAAGAATTTCGCCATTGCGGGATAGGGGGCTCAGGGCAAAGAGATCCTTGATAACCGCATCACCATTGCCCAAGAGGTCTTCGACAAGCCAGTCGGTGATGCCAAATGCGGGTTGGCGGTCTATAGGCAACAATGAAGAAGAGAGACCGGGTGATTCCAGATCAAGATCGAGCACCAGGACACGCTTGCCCGCTTCCGCCAGTGCCCAGGCCGAGGCCGCTAATGCTGTTGATCTACCGACACCGCCCTTAATGGAGTAGTAGACAACACGTGGGACAGCAGTAGATTCATCTTCGATACTTTCCCATCTGGCTTCCTGGGCGAGGCGATCGGCGACATGCACGCCCGGCAAGGCTTGGCCATCCCGTCCTACTAGCGGAAAGGGGAAGCTCGCTTTTGTCAAGGCAGTAAGTTGCTCCTCAAACAGCAGAATCTGCTCAACTTCGCCCACATGGGGCACCAGCCTGGTGTGAATTGCTGCTGCAAGCTGAAGCAGAGGATGGTTCGCGGGTGCTCCGGGAGTGGGCTGGTGAGAAGAATCAAGGATTAAACGAATACGACCATTAAGATCGCGGTTGATTAAGATGGGCAAAAAGGGTTCCAGCGCCGGCCAGCGGTCATGGATTATCTCAGCGAGCGCTGGTAATAGTTCGTCGAAGGTTGTCATGGCAACTCACCATCATGTTTTGCCTGTGCAACAAGACTCTTGACCAAGGCAGCACCTCTCATGTGCCCCTCAACGACAGTCTGATGAAAGTAATTCCGGTTGGCATAACGATGATGAATACTCCAATCATCAAAGGGGTTCGTTGTGGGGAGAACCAGAGTGGTTGAGCGGCCCTGACGATATGTTTCGTAGCGAACCCAGATGTGATCGGCATGCTTGCGGTCGAGGGAATCAACCGGGATATTGTTATGGTTGAGCTGCATTCCCCACTTGCGCATCAATGCTTTAAGGCCGCATTCGGCGGAAAGACCATAGAGCTGGTCAGCATTGGCAAGGCTGGCGGGAGTGAGATGAAACAGTAGCTCTGCATCCAGCCAATGGCGTTCCATTGCATCAAGGTAATCAGGCGGTAAGTTCGCTGCAGTCATGATTGTTTTCCTTCCTGCCTCACCCTTGCAGCTTCCTTAGCCGCCCGGCTGTAGTGCAGGTCATTCCAGCGGTTGCCGTCATAGGTGTCCCCTGCTGGGACTGGTTCGTAACGGGGTTTATGCCCTTCATCGACCATGATGTCAGTTGGGGCACCGAAGTTGGCGCATCTAGTCGGATCTGAGGGGTTCATCCCTAGATCATTTTCATCCCAGCCCCAGAACCAAGGGAACTCATCTTTGGTGCGCAGTGGCTCCTTGCCGCGATCTTTGGCCCATTTAATGGTGCCGGGCTTAGCGCGCAGGATGCCGGCGCCGGTTTTGCCGCCTTTGCGCAGCTGGGCGGCCAGGAACGGGCGAATGTTCAGCCGCACGCCGTCGTTGATGTCAGGGTCCCAGCCGATCGCTTGCTGGTGCAGGGGTTTCCAACGCACAAAAATGTCGTAGGGAGGTTCACCTGCGAGGATCTTTTTGAGCTGGCCCTGGAGATCTAGGGCGGCAGCGAGCCGATCATCGGCGCCGTTGATGCCTTCGGCTTGATCATCCTTCTGGCGATCGATCCAGTCGCCCAGGTAGGTGAAGGTGAGTTGATCCAGGGTTTTGCGGCCCTGGCCATTGGGAGCTGCCAGCTTGTGATAGTTCACCAGGGCGCTGAAGCCATTGACATGGCCATCCCAAATTTGCCAGATGAAGGGCCGGCTATGGAACAGCTTGCAGTGTTCGCTGAAGAAGGAGTTGCGTAGCCAACTCTCCAAATCGGGTTCAGGTTTTTTGGTGTTATTGTCCACGGCTGTGGCCAGCAGGAGCTCGCGTTCTTTAATCGGCGACCACTCATCGCCCAATGCAGAGGCCAGCAGCTTGCGTAGGCGTTCTACGGCGGAGGCTTCGCCGCGAACGGACGAAAGGCAGACGATGCCATCTTCATCGGCCAGGATTTCCAGACCATCGGGTCCAAGGGCGGGGCAATCAGGAAAACTTGAACCGGTTTGGCGCGGCCACTTGTAACCAACAAGACGCGCCACGGCCACATGCAATGGCTTGTCTGCACCGGCAGGGTGGCCGTTGAACAGCCATTGCGTTGGGTCATTGGAATAGGGCAAAGGCAACCCGTGCGGATATTCTTCATCAGCAGCCCTTTGCCATTTATCTAGATTAAAAGCAACCTTTGCCAGGGTAGCATTTGTAACATTTACTTTAGGGTCTATATCCCTGACAGCCCTCAGATAGTCTCCGGAAGCGCAGAAGGACCAAATTGGCAGAAGCATGGTTGGATCGTGAGGAACAATAGTTGCCCCACTTTTTCCAAATAATTCGCCTGTATACAAAGTGCATGGTAGGTTGCCCATTTGAGTTATGCGTATTCCTAGCATTCCAAGTATTCTTCTTCCATTCATTATCTCGCTCGGGAAGTTATGTGCCGTTGGACTTGCGTGAAGAAAGCCTTGACCGCCCTGCCAGAGAATCAGGTCGCTTCTTCCACCATGCCAACACGTGCTCTCAACATTTTGGATGAACCACTCCCAGTCTTCGCTTTTTCTCGGGAATTGCCAGAACGCGCAGACAAATCGTTCCGAGTCACCAGTGCTAAGGCCTTCAATGCTACTTACGTAGTCTGAGAGAAGGTCTCCATCGGCGTCTGCGGTGATGGTTACCCTTGCATCAGGGTGCGAGAGCTGAGAAGACTGAAGTGCTTTCCTAGGGTTTCCTAACAGAAGCAGCTCGCCTTTTTGACTCGGATCACGTGTAGCTGAAGCATCAAAGCCAAATATCATGCTGTCTTTGCCTGGGTTGTCCGTGGATATAACTGTCATACCTGTAGTAGCCGCCCAAAAATTCATATCCTTGAACGCGGCAGGACCAAGCTTAGCGACAAGGTTCCATTTTTTATGCCAAATTAGTCTAGTCCTAAAATTTTTGTAGCTAGTCAAGAAAAGCCAGTTTTGCGGCGTTACAAGTGCAGTCGTCCCTGCATTAGCACAGTAATCCAAACAGCGCTCGACAAAACATGTTGCGAGATCTGGCTTTGATTCGGGATGCATCTGATCGCAGTATTTCTTGAGGTTATCTCCCTGTTTGCCACGTCCTAGGTATGGGACATTGGTTGCAACAATGGTGTATTTGCTTATAAGAACTTCCGCCGCTTTGGCCACGCCACGCGCAGTCACTGCAAGTTCAAGTTCGATGTCGTCATTAGCTTCCTGCACCAGCGCCTGCTCCAGCAAGGGCTGTAGTTCCAGAAACCCAGCCACTAGCAAATCGAGTTCGCCAGCATTCGGGTTAATCAAGCTCCCCAACACCC
>JBIIJV010000122.1:0-8300 GCA_044233545.1 Cyanobium sp. | reverse complement strand
GAATTGCGTCGCCAATAGTCAACCTCCAGCTTGGAGAGCCCCTCTCGGGTTTCAATGCGAACGTCCTTGCTGATGAAGGAACGGATTGTGTTTTGGACGAGCTGGGGGTTGGCGCCGGGTTTGAGCTTGATCAGGCCCAGCTGGATTTTGCGTGGATCAGCCTTGGGGAATAAATAGAGATAGGTATTATCGGATGTGATCAGATTGGCTTCGGCGGCAAAGGTGGCTCCCATGCTGAAGGTATCTATGATGCGGATCTGTTTGCCGCTGATTTCCAGCAATGCTTTGCCATCTGTGCCAACGACTTTTTGGATGTCACCATATTGGTTTTTGGAATTTCGATCGAACAGGGCGTTGCGCAGAATTCTGAGCTGGCTGCGGTTTTTTTCGATCTCCGGAAAATCAAGGGAAGGTTTGGCTAGGTCCACTCCGAATATGGAAATATCATAGGATTGACGTGTGGAAGGAGTAATCCAGTTGGCGCGGCTGATGCGCAAGGGTGCAACCGATTCGACGCCAGCAACCCCCATAACCTGATACAGCTGGCTGCGTTGAAATTCCTGGAGGGCCCCGAGATTGCTGTATTTACTGCTGACCATCACCAAGTCGGCCTGAAACTTGTCGATTGGTTTGCGTTGGCTGTTATAGAGGCTGTCCATCAACCCCAGCTGGAAGAACATCAATAGGTTGGAAAAGCTGACTCCGGCAACGCCGATCAGTAACTTTGTCGGGTTGTTGGTGGTCTGCAACCAGGCCACCGGGGTGCGCTTCAGGAATTTTTTCAGGGGGCTGATCATGGCTTGGCAGCTTGCTGATCGGTGGGTTCAAAGATCACATTGACCTGAAGGTTTGAGGCATGGCGGATCCGATCGGCAATTTCTGGGCTCGATTCGATGCGTAACTTCACTTCAAAGACCCGTTGGTCTTGGTTTTCACCTGGTTCGCCGCTGAAGACACTTTGGCGTTGGACTTGGGAGTTAATTTGATAGACATTGGCTTGGACGCTTCCCTTGAAGCCATCGGCGCTGATGGTCGCCTTCTGGCCGATGCGAATGTCGCGCATGTCTGTTTGATAGACCTCTGCCACAACCACCATGCGGCTGGTGTCGGCCATTTCCAGTAGGCCATCATCGCCGACTTTGTCTCCGGGGCGGGCGTTGATTTTCAGGATCTGGCCATTTTGGGGCGCAACGACTGTGGCGTAGGAGAGTTCTTGCTTGGCCCGGTCACGGGAGGCCATGGCCTTCTTGAGCTCACTTTCGGCGGCCACCACATCAACGCCGCGCACCTCGGTGATTTTGGCCAGGGTTTGTTGTTCGCTGGCGATCTGGGATCTGAGGGTGCTCAGGGTGCCTTCGCGGGTTTCCAGCGCCTGCTGGTATTCGGCGCGGCTGGTGGTGGCCCTGGTTCGATAGCGGTCTCTTTCCAGCTCAGATGAGCCACCGGCGCTGAACAGCTGGTCGTAGCGCTTGGCCTCGATGCTGGCTTCGTTGAGCTTGGCCAACTTGCTGGCCACGTTCTGATCTTGGGCCAGCTTTTCACCGGAAAGTTTGCGCTGCAGGCTTTCAATTGTGAAACGCTGGGCATCGATTTCCCCCTGCTTGGCCCCCGCTCGCACCTGGTCCAATTTGCTGCGGGCAATGGCCACCTGGCCTTCAGCCTCATCCAGGGCGGCTTTGAGGCTGCCCTGGCTGTTCAAGATCGCCAAAGGCTGACCCATTTTGACGAGCTGGTTTTCCTCCACCAGCAGAGATTGCACCCGATCGCCGCTGAGCGAGTTGGAGATGGCCACCTTGCGGATTTTGGTTTCGGGCTCAATCCGGCCCAGGGCCGAAACCCGCCTTGGCGCCACGGCCGTGGCGGACGGGGGCTGGCGCTGCGCTTGACAGCCAGCCAGCATCCCCCCGAAAGGCAGCAGGCCAGCGGCCAGTAAAGGAAGCCACCAACGGCTGAATCGAGGCACAGTGCAGGTGGCCGAGCGGCGGTTTCAAGAATTTCAGCCTACTCAGGGCGCCAGTCAGCTACCCGTCAGGAGCCGGCAGCCGAAGCTGGATCCCCCTTGACGCTGGCTTCCCGCTGCAGGGTGAAGAAAAAGGGTTGCTCCAGCCCCCGGGCGTCCATCAAGCCCAGCAGGCTGTTGGCATCCAGGCGCCTGAAGACATCAATGATGGGGAGATTGTCGTAGACCATTGCGCAGCTGACGCGATCGCGGTAGCAGAGCTGCCGCAGCCGCGCCCGGGGCTGTTCAGTCGCCAGCAGGGGCAGCAGCCAGGGTGCCAGTACCCCCAGGGGTGCCAGGCGCCCCACCCAGGGGGCCCGCAGCAGGGCCATCGGCACCCAGTTCGGATCGACGCTGATGCGCCGGACGCCCGCCGCCGCGAAGATCAGGGGATGGACGGCCTCGGCGCTGAGGAAGCGTTTGCCGTGCCAATGCCAGGCCTCCAGCACCCCATCTAGGGGATGGCCCGTGGCCAGGCCCTGGCCGCGCCAATCCCCCAGCAGCTCGGCTGGGGTGACGGGCGCGAGCTGGTCGAACAGGGCCAGGGCCGAGCTGCTGGTGTGGACCTGGCCGCGTATCACGGGGAGAGGCTCCGCTGGGGCAGGCTGAGTTGTTGTCAATCAATAAAGCGCAACTTTGCTTGGCTTGCGAAGCATGGCCGGTTTTCGCTATTGCCTGGCTGGCGACTGTCCTAGGACAAAGTTGTCCCTTGAAGCCCTAGGTCATGGTACGCAAAGCACTTCTTTGTGGCATTAATGCTTATTCTAAGCAGCCCCTTCGTGGCTGCGTGAATGATGTGCAGTCCCTGCGAGATCTCTTGGTCCGTCAATTTGATTTTCGCCCCGAGGACATCCATTTGCTGCGGGATGCCGAGGGCGTCAAGTCAAGAGTGAGAAAGGAATGGCAATGGTTGACAGCGGGCGCGGCTCCAGGTGACACGCTGGTGTTCCATTTTTCCGGCCACGGCTCCAACGTGCGCGATAAAAATGGCGATGAAACCGATGGTCGCGATGAAATCACCTGTCTCTATGACATGGATTTTGATGATCCAAATACTTATATTCTTGATGATGAGTGGTACGAATGGATGCGCCAGGTGCGGCGTGATGCCAATTTGATCATCGTTAAGGACACCTGCCATTCAGGTGGCAGCAGTCGCGCCATGCCAGTCAGGGATTCCAGGGGCATGGTCCACGAGATGCTTGTCAGTCCCTCCCAGGCCAGCAGGAGCTTGGGGTCGGAGGGGCCTGTGCCTGAGACCCAGGTCAGCGTCAATCGCTTCCTGATACCTCCGGACCTGGGTTTAGATGGATCCCGGGCGGTGGTGTCAAGGTCTGTGAAACCATCCAAGCTAAGCAGCTCTGCGGATCTCAACCTGAATTTGATGGCCTGCCAGGAGACCCAGACCGCGGCAGACGCCTATATCAATGGCACCTTTCAAGGTGCCTTCACCTATTACCTCTGCCAGGCCCTGCGGGCCCATCCCGATCTGGACAGCAAAAGCCTGATCAAAGCCGTGGCTGCTTCCTTGAAATCCGGATACGAGCAGGTGCCGGTTCATGAGGGCCGAGCCCTGAGCGGACCAATCTTTGGCCGCGGTGGTGGCTTGGGACCGACGACCGTCGCTTCGATTGTGACGGCGGCGCCAGCTTCTGTTGCGCCGGGCTCTGTGGCGGCCGGCCGCTCCATCGCCCCGGTGCAGGAGCGCTTGATTGAGGCCTACATGAAGTTGCTTGATACCGTCTTGGCCCTGGAAGCCAGCGCCCAGGCTGGGCCTGACGAGGCGGCTGGGGAGCTGGTCGCCGCGCCAGATCGCGGCCCTGGTGCGGCGAAGCGGGTGCTCGTGAGTGTGCACGGCATCGGCAAGCACCGGCCAGGATTTTCGAATGACTGGTGGAATGCCCTGAGCCCCTATGTCGGCGGGCTGTTCGAACCCAGCACCCTGGGGCAGGGCCGCATTGAGGTGGTGTGGAGCGATCTGGTCAACAGCCGCAGCCTGGCGGATGCCCAGGCCCCCGGGGCCCAGACCCACGGGGCCGAGGGCCTGGAGGGCCAGACCGCCAGGGCTGAGGCTTTGCGCGCCTCGATCCTGGAGGTGATTGAAGATCGCGGCGATCGCGAGGCCGCCCGCGGCCTTGGCATGGAGCAACGCCCCGCCACCCGGGGCTTCCTGGACGGGTTGGATGACTTTTTGATCTACATGCTCAATGAGGGCATGCGCCGCCAGATCCTGGAACGTTTCACCAGCAAGGTTGGTCCCTTGCTGGATGCGGGTGTCACGGTGGATGTGATGTCCCATAGCTGGGGCACGGTGGTTGCCTACGAAGGCCTGCGGGAGCTGGAGGCTCGCCCTCGGGCGGGACGGGTGGCCCACTTCTTCACGGTGGGCAGCGCCCTCTCGATCGGCCCGGTGCAGGAAACGTTGCGCCCGGACAACCGGCCACCCCAGGGGGGACGGGCACCTTTCCCATCCCTGGCCAACAGCTGGGTCAACCTGGATGCCCAGGGAGATCTGGTGGGTGGTTCCCTGAGCCGCCGTTTCCCCGTCAGCCGCGAATACCTGAACCTGCTGCCCACCACCTGTCCCAAACGACTCTGGGGTTACGACCTGGGCTGCGCCCACGGTTCTTACTTCCAGGCCAGCAATACGGCGGTGAATCGAGACATCTTTGCCGCCCATCTGCTGGATCGGGCCCGGGGGCTGGAGCAGGACTTGGCTACCGCAATCGCCGAGGGCAATGGCGTGGTGCCGGAAGCGCTGCTCGCCCTCGCCTAAGGCGCCTCCCCTAAGCCCCCCCGGCGGGGGGCGCTTCGGCGGAGGGCGCTTCGCTGCCCTCCGCCCGGTGCAGCGTCTCGCCCCCCAGTTCGAAGGCGGCATGGACCGCCTGCAGGGCACGGATGCCCTCGGATTCCGCCACCACACAGCTGGTGCGGATTTCACTGGTGGCGATCATCTCGATGTTGATGCCCGCCGCCGCCAGGGCCCGGAACATGCGCGCCGCAGTGCCGGCGGTGCAGGCCATGCCCGCCCCCACGGCACTGATGCGGGCGATGGCGGGACCCTCCTCGATCCAGGCGCCGGGCCATTGGGCCAGGACCGGCGCCAGGGCCCGTTCGGCGCCGGGCCGGTCGTCGCGCCGCAGGGTGAAGCTGATGTCCCGGCTGCGCTGGTCGCCGCTGGCGTGGGTGCGCTCGGACTGGACGATGCCGTCCAGGCTGATGCTGGCGTCGGCCAGGGCCCGGCAGACCAGGGCCGCCGAGCCGGGGCGGTCCGGCACGCGGCGCACCACCAGTTGGGCCTGATCCCGGTCCAGGGCCACGCCCCGCACCGCCGGCGCCAGGGGATCGGCCGGCAGGGGGCCGTCGCGTAGTTGCTGCTCCCCCAATTCAAAGGCCGCCGCCGTCGCCCGCAGGGCGCGGGCGCCCAGCTCGCGATCGACCACACAGCTGACCTTGACCTCGCTGGTGGCGATCAGGCGCAGGTTGATGCCCAGGCGCGCCAGGGTGTCGAACAGGCGGGCCGCCATGCCCGGGCGCCCCATGATGCCGGCGCCGGCGATGCTGATCTTGGCCATCCCCGCTTCGCTGCTGAGGGTGGCGCCATCGGCCTGCAGCGAGGCCAGCAGGGCTTCGCAGATGCCCCGGGCGGCCTCCAGCTCGGCATCGGCCACGGTGAAGGCGATGTCGTTGCTGGCGGGCGCGTTGCTGGCGGCCTCGTGGCTGGATTGCACGATCAGATCGACGTTGAGGCCGGCCGCCCCCAGGGCTTCGAACAGGTCGGCGGCGACCCCGGGGCGGTCGGGCACATGGGCCAGGGCCAGCACCGCCTGGCCGTCTTGGAGTTCGGCCCCGTCCACCGGCCGCCCCAGCTCCAGCCCCTCGCTGCCGATCGCCCGGGCGGGGCCGCTGGTGAGCCGGGTGCCTGGGCCGTCGCTCCAGCTGGAGCGCACCCAGAGCGGCACGCCGTAGTTGCGGGCGATTTCAACGGCGCGCGGATGCAGCACGGCGGCCCCCAGGCTGGCCAGCTCCAGCATTTCGTCGCAGCTCACCGATTCCATCAGCTGGGCGTCGGCCACCTTGCGGGGATCGGTGGTGAGCACGCCGGGCACATCGGTGTAGATCTCGCAGGCGTCGGCGCCGAGGGCGGCGGCCAGGGCCACCGCCGAGGTGTCGGAGCCACCGCGACCCAGGGTGGTGATCTCCGGGGTGCCGGCGACGCCGCTGCTGGTGCCCTGGAAGCCGGCGACCACCACCACCTGGCCGTCATTGAGCAGGCGCCGCAGCCGGTCGGTGCGAATTTCGAGGATGCGGGCCCGCCCGAAGGTGGATTCGGTGACGATGCCGGCCTGGGTGCCGGTCATGGCGACGGCGGGCACCCCCAGGGCCTGCAGGGCCATCGACAGCAGGGCGATCGACACCTGCTCGCCGGTGGCCAGCAGCATGTCCATCTCCCGTTGGGGAGGCTGGGGGCTGATGGCCCGGGCCAATGCCGTGAGTTCGTCGGTGGTGTGACCCATGGCGGACACCACGATCACCAGATCGTGACCGTCCTCGCGGCACTGGGCGATGCGCCGGGCCACGTTGCCGATCCGTTCCACATCGGCCACTGAGGTACCGCCGAATTTCTGCACCAATAAGGCCATCGCTGAGCGCCGCACGCACTTGGATGCGATTATCCAGGCCCGCGGCGGGGCGGGGCCGGGGCTTCGGCCGTCAGCAGAAAACCGTCGCGGAAGGCGGCGCCGGGCTCGACGCCCCGCTTCAAGGCCGTTTCCACCTCCAGCAATTGGCCCAGCAGGGTCAGCAGGCGCTCGGGGGAGCGGCCGCGGATCTGCTTGCGCATCACGTAGATCCGCTTGGGGTTGGCGATGCCGGCCGCCTTGGCGATCACGTTGGCGTCCTGCTCGCCGGTTTTCTCCAGCAGCGCCACCCAAAGCCAGCCGCGGATTTGGCTGGCGAGGCCCGCCACCAGCCGCAGGGCGGGCTCGTTGGCGGCCAACAGGCCATCCACCAGGGCGATGGCCTCGGCGGGCTGTCCCGCCAGCAGCGCATCTCCCACCGCCAGGCCGCTGCCGCTGTGGCCCTCCACCAGGGCCGCCACGGCGCCGCTGGTGATCGGGGCCCCATCTCCGACATAGAGGGACAGCTTTTCGAGTTCGTTGGCCAGGCGGGCGCTGTCATTGCCGATGGCTTCTGCCAGGGCCGCTGCCGCCGCCGGCTCCAGTTTGAGACCCAGTTCGGCGGCGGTGCGGGCCACCAGTTCCACCTGGCCGCCGCCATCCCAGATGGCGGGCAGGGCAAAACTCTGCTCTTTGGCCACCGCCTTGATCGCCTTGGTGCTGCGCAGGCGGGCATCCGGTTTGCCGGGGCTGACCAGCAGCAGATGGCAGTCGGGGGGGATCAGGGCCAGGCCGGCCTCCAGGGCTGGGGCCAACTCGGCCGAGCCGGCAGCACAGAAAGGTTGGCGTTGCAGCAGCACCACCCGGGCACCAGCGCCGAATGGTGGCGTGCGCGCCTCCTCCAACGCCCGCAGGGCCTGGGCGGGGTCGTTGCCATCGAGGCGGCTGAGGTTGAGGCTGGCCCAGGCCGGATCCAGCAGGCTGGCCACCAGGCCTTCCACAGCCCGGTTGCGGGCCGCCTCGTCGTCGCCCCAATAGAGGTGGATGGGCATGGCCGGGCCGCGGCGGTGGGGCGATCATCGGATGGGCTGGGGCGCCAGTCAGCAGGGGAGGGCCGGCAGCAGGCGCGGGGGGTCTGAGAGTCTCAGGGGGTAACCCAAACGCAATCGTTGGCCCATGTCCTCGCTGGCTGCTGATTCCATCGATGGCTCTGGAGGCTCCGGTGGCTCAGGAGACTCCGGTGACTCAGGCCTGGATCACCCGATCTTCACCGAAAGTATCCGCCTGATCCAAGGCTGGCTAGGCGACACCGGCCTGGAGGCCAAGGAGCAGGACGTGCTGGAGCGCCTGGTGCACAGCGGCGGCGATCTCAGCCTGGCCAGCGAGCTGCGCTTCAGCCCCGGCGCCTGCGCTGCCGGCATCACCGCCCTGCGGGCCGGGGCACCGATCCTCACCGACACCGCCATGGCCGCCGCCGCCGTAGCCCCCATGGCCCGCCGCACCTACGCCAACCCGGTGCACACGCTGCTGGAGTGGGCCCCGGCCGTGGCCCCCCCCAAAGGCACCCGCACTGCCGCCGCCCTGGCCCAGGCCCTGCAGGCCCATCCGGGCGCCCTAGTGCTGATCGGCAGCGCCCCCACCCCCCACGAGCGCCTCCACGATCAGGTGGCCGCCGGCCAGGT
>JBIIJV010000010.1:0-29413 GCA_044233545.1 Cyanobium sp. | reverse complement strand
GGCGAGGGCGGCCGGGCTGAAGCGTTCGAGGCCCAGTTCAGCCAGCAGAACGCTGCCGGCCACCTGGGTGGCGAGCTGGCGGCGCTGTTGCTGCTCCAGCCGCTGGGCCAGCAGCAATTGCAAGAGCAGCAGGGCCAGGGCCGTGAAACCGGCAGTGCTGGCGCCATAGCCAAGCCGGCGCCGCCAGCCAGCCAGCGGGGCGTCAGGCAGGGGCTCAGGGGCGAGATCAGGGGTGATGTCAGGCAGTGCGGGGCTGGCCATCGGGCACGAAGACATAGCCATACCCCCAGACGGTCTGCACGAAGCGGGGGCGGGCCGGATCGGGTTCGATCAACTTGCGCAACCGGGAAATCTGCACATCCATGCTGCGGCTATCGGTCTCGCTGCTGGGGCCGCGGGCCAGCTCGATCAAGCGTTCCCGCGAGAGGGGGCGATGGGGGTGCTGGACGAAGCTGGCCAGCAGGGCGAACTCGCCACTGGTGATCGGCACCGGGAGGCCGTCCCGTTCGAGCTGGCGGCTGGCCAGATCAAGGCGGCAATCGCCAAAGCAAAGTGGTTGGGCGGCGGCGGCCTCCGGGCTGCCGGGGGGCAGGGGGTTGCGGCGTCGCAGCACCGCCTCGATGCGGGCGCTGAGCTCGCGGGGCAGGAAGGGCTTGGCGAGGTAATCGTCGGCGCCCTGCTCCAACCCGATGATGCGATCGACGCCATCGGCCCGGGCGGTCAGCATCAACACCGGCAGGTTGTCGCCGGCATCGCGCAGGCGCCGCAGCAGGCTGAGCCCGTCTTCGCCGGGCAGCATCAGATCAAGCACCAGCAGGTCGGGGCGTTGACCCTGGAGGCGGGCCAGCAACTGGGCTCCGTCCTGGAGGGTGCGCACCTCGTAGCCGAGATCACCCAGGTAGGTGGCCAGCATGCGGCGCAGTTCCGGATCGTCATCCACCACCCAGACCCGTGGCGCAGCGGCCATCGACTAGGGCTGCAGGGCGCGGCGATCTGAGACGACGCGCACCAGCTTGGAGGCGCTGATCACCCCCTTGGGATGGACCAGCAGTACGGCCCAAGTCTGGGAGCCTGGGCTGAGGGGGGCCTGGACCGACTTGAACAGGCCGCCGCCCCAGAGGGTGGATAGCTCAAGGTTGGGGCTGGACTGGGTTGCGACCTGCTCAGGGCTGACCGCTGCCAGACCGCCGGCGAGCAGGGCCCCATCAAGTGGTTCGTCAAAGATCACGTCGACGTCGTAACGCTGGCCGGTGAGCACCACATCTGGAATCTGCACGGTGATGCTGGGGGATTGCTCGCCACTGCGCAGCAGGGACAGCTCCCGCAGCACGGTCTGGCCGTTGATGCGCTGGCCATCACTGCTCAAGGCCAGCTGTTGTTCTGATTGGAGCCGGTAGGTGGCGCCGCCAGTGGTCCGGGTGCCGCTTACCGATACGGTGACCGTAGGTCGGCCATCGCGCAGGGGCGTGGCGGGCAGCACCTGCCAACGGGCATTGGGGAACTGCTGGCGCAAGGTCAGGCGGCGTGCGCGAATCTGGCCTGGATCCAAACCCGGGCCTGGCTGCAGCAGGCTGTTGAGGGCCCCATCATCGGCACTATTTAGGGCCGTCTCTAGGGACTGCAATTGCCCCGCCGAAGGGGTGCCAGCGAAGGCAGGGGTCGCCAGAGCCAGGCAGAGGGGAGCTAACGCCTTGACGGCGAAGAAACGGGGCAAGGGCCGGGCGGGGCGCATCTCGGGCGGCATGGGGGCGGCGACGGGTGGGCAGAGGAGCCATAACCCTGCTTTTAAGTTAGGCGCGCGCGCCCCCCTATCCCATGCCAACCCTCTTAATCGCCGCCAGCGGCACGGGTGGCCACCTCTTTCCAGCGCTGGCGGTGGCGCAAGCCCTACCAACTGATTGGCAGGTGGAATGGCTGGGGGTTCCGGACCGCATGGAGCGGCAATTGGTGCCGCAAACCTATCCACTGCATACGGTGCGGGCCGGCGGGCTGCAGGGCCGAGGTCTGCGCCAGATTTGGAATCTGGCGCAATTGCTCAACGCCACCCGGGTGGCGCGGGCCCTGATTCGCCGCCGCCGCCTGGCCGCCGTGTTCAGCAGCGGTGGATATATCGCCGCACCGGCGATCCTGGCGGCGCGCTGGTGCGGTGTGCCGGTGGTGTTGCACGAAAGCAATGCCATCCCCGGCAAGGTGACACGGCTGTTGGGGCGGTTCTGCACCCATGTGGCGGTGGGTCTGCCCCAGGCCAGCGAGCGGCTGCCCCGTTGCCGGCCGCTGCTGACCGGTACGCCGGTGCGCCGCGCCTTCCTCGAAGCCGCCCCCTTACCCGACTGGGTCCCCAGCGGCCCTGGGCCCTTGGTGCTGGCCATGGGTGGCAGCCAGGGGGCGGTGGGATTGAACCGCATGGTGCGGCCGCTGCTGCCGAAGCTGGTGGCGGCGGGCTGCCGGGTGGTCCATCTCACCGGCAGCAACGATCCGGAGGCGGGTCAGCTGCGGCTGGAGGGGGCGGTGGAGCGTCCCTTCAGCGATGAACTGCCGGGGCTGCTGCAGCACGCTGACCTGGCCATCAGCCGGGCGGGGGCCGGCAGCCTCAGCGAGCTGGCCGTATGCGGCACCCCGACCATTCTGGTGCCCTACCCCCAGGCCGCTGAGAAGCACCAGGATGCCAATGCGGAGGCGGCGGCGGCCCTGGGGGCGGCGGTGATCGTTGCCCAGCACCCACCGGAGGAGCCCACCCTGGAGCGCACCGTCTGGCGACTGCTGGGGCCGCGGCTGCGGGGGGCTGCCCCGGAAGCATTTCGGGGCTTGGCCGGGGGGGGCGATCCGCTCGACAGTCTGCGGTCCGGCATGGAGCAACTGGCGGTGCGGGATGCGGACCGGCGGCTGGCGGACCTGCTGGTGGCGCTAGCCCAAGGGGAGGACACCCGTCACTGAGGCCGCCGCTGCAGGCCCCCCGTGACTGGGTTTGGTGTTCAGGCCCGCTCGAAGCAGACCAACCGCGAAAAATAGAAAGGAGCCTGGTTCAGTTCCCGGTGTACGGGGGTGAAGCCGGCGGCGGCGGCAGCGGCGACGATGCCTGCTTCGCGCAGTTGATAGGCGCGGGTGGTCTTGCTGGGGCCGGGAAACAGCTGGCCGATGCCCTTCAGCAGCGCCAGCAGGGGGGTGTATGGGGCAAAACTGACGATCAGGCGCTTTTCGGCCAACCCAGCCAGGTGGGTGACCATCTCCTCGGCAGCGGCCTGGGGATAATGGATAAAGACATCAAGACAAATCACGGTGTCGTAGCGACCGGAAAGGCTTTCCAGGTCGGAGGCCTCAAAGTGCAGCCGTTCGGCGCTGATGCCGGCCTCCGTGGCGCGCCGCGCCGCCTCGGCCACCATGGCGGCGGAGAGATCGCTGGCGGCCACGGTGGCACCGAGCTGGGCCAGGGGCAGGGCCAGGCTGCCGACCCCACAGCCAGCGTCACAGACGCTTAGGCCCTCCAGGTCGCCCTGCTGAGCCACCCAGGCCAACACCGCATCAACGGTTTTTTGATGGCCGATGCGAATGTTGCGCTGAACCTTGTTGACTTCATCGCTGTCGCTGTAAATGCGGTTCCAGCGCTCAAAACCCTTGGTCTCAAAATAGGTTTGCACCTCAGCCTTTTCGGCCGCCTTGCGGTCGCCAGGGGCCTCGGAGACGGCGGCCACGGTCGGCTCAGGGGGCATGGGCGCTCAGGGAGGGAGGTTGGCGCGAGCTTAAACTGATCCATGCTGCACACCACATTCAGGCATACGGGCAGTGGTGGCTGGCAGTTCCAGGAGCAGGAGGGATTGGTTGGCGCGGCGATGCCTCCTGATCAGAAAACAGGGGCGATTAGCAAATGCCGTTGACATTCCAAGCCTTTTCAGCATGACTAAGGCGATTTTTTGGTAATTTGCTTGAAGATTATTTTCCCATTATTTAAACCCAAAAATAATAACATAATCCAAGTGTTAGAAACAAAAAACTTATAATTACGCCTAGGCTAACCTTCTCTTAATAACAGTCCAGTGCTGGTCCAGAAAGACAAAACCCCCTGTCCAACGGCTGACTGGTTACGGATGTTGGCCTGACAGCTGCGGCTCATGGACGCCAGAAAGCCGGTGTATAAAGGGCCTGGGTGATTGAAATTCCAGCCTCTTCCCCGTCACTGCTTGGCCCATCCGATTCGCCTTCTTCGCCGCCTGGTTCGCCATGGCCTGGCGCCCCTCCGCGATCCGCGTCCCGCATCGCGGCTGATCCGCCAGACCGCCCGCAAAGAATGGAAGATGCTGAGCCTCAGCATGTTCTGCAACCTGCTCCAGGCTGCCGCCGAAGGTGCCACCCTCGGGGTGATGTTCCTGGCCGTGGATCTGCTCTCCAAACCGGCGGGCCAGACGCTTGAGTGGAGCAGTAAGGGGTTTCTGGGTTCGGTGCCCCAGCTCGCTGCCGGCCTGAATGCCATGCCGCGCTACGAACTCTTTCTTTTGCTTCTGGGCCTGGCGGTGCTACTGAAGCTGCTGCAGAGCCTGGCGATGTACCTGGGCTCGCTGGCCATGGGCTATTACAGCGCCCGCACATCTTCTCGCCTGATGGCGATGATCCACTCCCACATCCTGGGCTTCAGCTTCGCCTGCGCCAGTCGATACCGGGTAGGTGATCTTCTTTATGTGGCCGGTGCCAGCCCCGGTGCCGTGATGAGCGAAATCAACAATGTGAGTGCCATCACGCTCACGTTGTTGATGATGCTCACGTATCTGGTGGTACTGCTGAGCCTCTCACCCTGGCTGCTGGTTTCAGCGCTGTTGATGGGCGGGTTGCTCAGCCTGGTGCAGCAACAATTGCTGCCTCGTATCCGGCAACGCTCATTCGTCGGAACGGAACTTGAACGCGATCTATCCAGCCGGATCACTGAAAACATCCAGGGGCTGCGGTTGCTCCATACCAGCGGACAATTGGATGAGGCCGATCAAGGGGTGTACGGCCGCACCGGCGACTTAGAGATCAATAAACGTGCCGCCACCCGACTGAACTCCGTAACCGGGCCGATCAACACCTTCCTGCCCATCTTGATGATCGCTGGGATCGCCGGCCTCAGCCTGCTGCTCTTCGGTTCTCGCAGTTCCGGTGTGCTGCCCAGCCTGGTGACCTTCGTGGTGGCCTTACAACGCCTAAACGGTACCTTCGGCACGATTGCAACATCCCTGGCCGCCCTTAACACGAATGCGGCGCTCCTGGATCTTCTCAACAAACTGCTGGAACCAGCAGACAAACAATTCCGCCGCCGCAGTGGACTTACGTTCAAATCTCTGCAGCAAGGCATAACCCTGCGCAATTTGACGCTCCAGTATGGCCCTGAACTTCAGCCAGCCCTTCGCAACATCAATCTGAACATACCCAGTGGCAGCACTGTGGCCCTGGTCGGAAGTAGCGGTGCCGGTAAAAGTTCCCTTGCCGATCTCCTTGTCGGCCTCTTTGAGCCCACTGAAGGCCAGATGCTGGTCGATGGCACACCACTCACAGATTTCGATCTGATCTCCTGGCAGCAGCAGCTCGGCGTGGTGAGTCAAGATACCTTCCTATTCAATGCGACGATCGCAGAAAACATCAGCCATGGCAGCCCAAACGCCACCAGGGCCCAGATCGTTGAGGCGGCAGTAAAGGCCCAGGCAGCTGGATTCATTTCTGATCTACCTGATGGCTACGACACATTGATAGGCGAAAGGGGCTACATACTCAGCGGCGGCCAGCGACAACGGCTTTCCCTGGCCCGGGCCATCCTGCGCGATCCAGAGCTGCTAATTCTCGATGAAGCCACCAGCGCCCTAGATACACAAAGCGAAAGGCTGGTGCAGCATGCTATCGACCAATTCGAACGACAACACACCGTACTGGTGATTGCCCACCGACTAAGCACGATTGTGAAGGCGGATCTGATTTGCGTGCTGGATAAGGGGCAAATTGTGGAGCAGGGCAATCACCAAGAATTATTGGAGAAGCACGGTGTCTACGCCGGCCTATGGCGGCAGCAAGTGAACATGGAAAGTAAGCTCATATCTCGAATTAATTAAGGTTATTTAAAATGAACTAGATGATCCAAATTGCCATGAGCTAATATAACTGAATGACTATATCAGGGCCATATAGAAGATTTATTTATGGAACTCGATGATTCTGGTAGGGTGGTTTCCATCGATTGGAATGGTCTAATTATTAAATTAGCAATTGCGGTAATCGGCAGCCCATGTCTGCTGAACTCCCTGCAGGCTCAACGACAGTTGCCTACCCTGGCTGCATGGCCCTGTACCAGCTGAGTAGATGCACTCTAGCGGGGCTAATACAATAGTCTTATGGCTGCGAGTGTATATACCCTAAACCCTAGTTTGCAGTGGTCGGAAGCACTGCTTCGGGTCTCATGACAACACCACGGCACTCCTGCAACCCCTCGGACAGCCTTTCCTCGCGTGTCCAATGCCGAGCTTTATTTGGCATGAATCCCATGCGGTACTCTATATTTTCAGCCTTGGCCTAAATCCTTGCTTCCAGCGCAGCAAGCGTCGGCGCTATCCACAAGCCAAGCCAACGTTCATTTTGGCTGGCGGGGATTGCTGTGCTGCTGCCAGAGTCGTCATACAGCACAGCCAGCCCCGAAGATGGCTCCATGACCCATGACCTACCAGCCCCTCCACCACAAATACCGCCCCCAAAGGCTCGCTGAGTTGGTGGGGCAGCAGGCCATTGCCACCACCCTGGCCAATGCCCTGCGCACCGGCCGCATCGCTCCCGCCTATCTCTTCTGCGGGCCCCGCGGCACTGGCAAGACCTCCAGCGCCCGCATCCTGGCCCGCTCGCTCAACTGCATCACCAGCGACGCACCGACCCCGGAACCCTGCGGCCATTGCGAGGTGTGTGTGGCCATCACCGCCGGTAATGCCCTCGATGTCATCGAAATTGACGCCGCCTCCAACACCGGCGTCGACAACATCCGCGAGCTGATCGAGCGCTCCCGCTTTGCGCCGGTGCAGGCCCGCTGGAAGGTCTACGTGATCGACGAGTGCCACATGCTCTCGACGGCGGCCTTCAATGCCCTGCTCAAAACCCTGGAAGAACCGCCACCGCGGGTGGTGTTTGTGCTGGCCACCACCGACCCCCAGCGGGTGCTGCCCACCATCTTGAGTCGCTGCCAGCGCTTTGATTTCCGCCGCATTCCCCTCGCAGATCTTGAGGGCCACCTGGGCTGGATCGCCGCACAGGAAAGCATCGCCATCTCCGCCGAAGCCCTCAATCTGGTGGCCCAACGGGCCCAGGGCGGCTTGCGGGATGCCGAAAGCCTGCTCGACCAGCTCAGCCTGCTCGCCCCCCCCATTGAGGCGGCAGCCGTCTGGGATCTACTGGGGGCCGTCCCCGAGCAGGAGTTGCTGAGCTTGGCGGACTCCATGGCCGCTGCCGAGCCCCTGGCGGTAATCGAAACCTGCCGGCAACTGCTGGAGAGGGGCAGGGAACCCCTGGCGCTATTGCAAGGTCTGGCCAGCCTGCTGCGTGATCTGTTGCTAGCTGGCATCGCCCCCGATCGCCTGGAGCTCACCAGCGTCTCCCCCCAGCTACGGCCAGAATTGCCCCCCGTGGCCCGCCGTATCGGCAAAAACCGACTGCTGCATTGGCAGGCCCAACTCAAAGGCAGCGAACAGCATCTGCGCCACAGCGTCCAGCCGCGCCTCTGGCTGGAGGTGCTGCTGCTGGGGCTGTTGGCTGAACCCATGGGCACCGGGGCGCCGCCTGCGGCGGGTGCCAGCGTTGCCGCCGCCCCGGCGTCCCCAGGCTCGTCGGCGAGAGGAGTCGCAGCAGGGTCTGCCCCGCAGACGGCCACGGAAACACCCCCAGGGGCGCCCCGCTCGGCAGCCCAGCCTTTGACGACTCCAGTCCAGGAGGCAGGGTCCCTTGCCGACCATCCCACCAAACCCCAAGGGCCTAGCGGCGAGACCCTCGCGCCGGCAACCACCCCAGAACCGGTCCAAACAGCATCAGAGCCGGCGCCAGCCGGGGGGAATCTGGCCGAAATTTGGCAGCAGATCTTGGCGGGCCTGGAGCTGCCCTCAACGCGCATGTTGTTGTCCCAACAGGCCAGCCTGCACCGCCTCGACGAGCGCCGCGCTGTGGTGCGGGTCGCAGCCAACTGGCTGACCATGGTGGAGGGCCGCAGGCCCTTGCTGGAGAAGGCGATGCTGCTGGCCCTCGGCTCTGCCAGGCAGGTGATGCTGGAACCCAGCAGCGACCATCCCCCGGCCAGTAGCGCCGCAGTCGGGCCACCGGCCTCCCCTCCCCCCCTTGCTCCGCCCACGGTTGCGGTGGTGCCTCAGCAGATCACTCAGCAGATCAATAGCCACCAGCCTCTGGCGGCACTTGCGATCCCCGCCGCAGCGGTCAGCAGCGAGCCCCAATCCCGCGTCGAACCCAAGCGACAGCCGCCGCTGCAGCCAGCGACCAGGGCCCCTCAAGCTTCAGCCCCTCCCATCCTGAGACGCCTAGAAACCAGTACGCGGCTGCTGGCGGATTTTTTCCAGGGTGAGGTGATCGAATCCAGCGAAGCGGATGCGATCGACAACTCAGGCGAGACTGAGCAGCTTCCTGAAGCTCCAATAGAATCGATCCACGGCTCTTAATCGGCCGTTCGCGGGACAGGGACAGGGTTAGGCTAGAGGGACTGTCTAGAAGGAAAGGAGTTTTGACCCATCAAGAGCGATATTTTTATCGCCCAGGTTGTGGTTCGCATTCTCAAAAATCTGCTCTTCGATATATTACTTTTCGGTAGATGACTCAAGTTGCTTCGTTCAAGCAGATTTTTGCCAACAGCTTTTCAAAATCTAGATCAAACGGTTGACCTGTAACTAAACAGTGTCGAGACTGAGTCTAAATTGGCGACGGACCTCCTCCAGCTGCTGCAGTACTGATCGCAGATCAATATCCGAAAGCGACCAATGAATAGAGGGTTTTCTCTTTCCCCTAGGCGTCTCGCACCCCTGAGAGCTCGATCCGACGCAGGGTTGACCGAGGTGTCTCATGGGCCACTGGCAAGGTTGCGCAGTTGATGATTGGGCAGCAGATTCAGAAGGGATATAGTTAAGCTTGGGCTGTTCAAAGCCCTCCCCCTTCTGAAGCGATGATCGTTTCTTCTTCGGGAGTGCGATTCAGGACTTGCGTGGCAAGATCATACTCGGCATAATTTGATGAACTGGATATCAATTCGCCATGGGCCGTCTTTGCCCATACAAGCTTCTTGGGAAACAGGGCCATTTTTAATGTGACCCATGGGATAACCACAAACCAATGCATCATGTGGACGATGCCTAACATCAGATTGCCAAGGTTGGCAGGGGGTATGGCAGGACCTTCACTGGCGCGGCGGCAACCAGCAGCCATGCCGATCAAGGTGAGGGCAACAGCGACCAGCGAGAAAGGCCAAAAGGCCGGACGGCTCAACGTAAGCACAGCGGCGGCTCCATCGGCGATCGCCACCACCGGCAGAACATACTGCAAGAGAAAATAAACGATTAGATCAAGTTTTTGAGTTCCGTTGAGGCGATTGGAAACCAGTTGGGGGCCATAGTCGAGATAACGCTGGAGCCCCCCCTCCGCCCAGCGCTGCCGCTGCCGCCAGAGGGCCGGCAGGCTGAGGACTGCCTCCTCACAGATGGGCGGATTCCAGAGCACCCCAATCGGCAGGCCCGCAAGCAGAAAGCGGAAGCTGAGATCCAAATCGTCGGTGATGGTGGCCTCGTTGAACCCCCCTGCTGTTTGCACCGCATCGCGGCGCAACAACTGGCCGTTGCCGCGCAACTCCACCACCCCTCCCAGGGCCAGGCGTCCCTCCTGGACCACCGCGTCGAAGGCCATTTCCATCGCCTGGCCCCGGGTCAGCCAATTCTTATCACTGTTGACTTCCGCCTTGCGCAACTGCACTGCCGCCCACCCGCCTGCCTCGGCAAAGGGAATCAACCGCTCCAGCAGGTCTGGTCCCATATCGGCATCGGCATCCAACACCAGCATCCAGCGACCCTGCAATCGCTGCAGCACTTCATTGAGGGCGGCCGATTTCCCCCCACCGGCCTGCCTGGAGCGCCGCAACACTTGCAGCTGGGGGTGGAGTTGTTGCAGCTCAACCAAGCGTGCCGCAGTGCGGTCCTCGCTGCCGTCATCGATTATCCAGATCCGCAGCAGGGACTGCGGCCAGCGCAGGGCAGTGAGGCGCTCGACCAGGCGCCCGATCACCGCCTCCTCATCCCGAGCCGCCACAACCACATCGACCCCAGCCTGGGGCGGCTTTTGGCTGGGCTGTTCTGTCTGCTGAACCGTCTGCTGATCCGACTGCAGATCCGTCGGGGCCAGGGATCCATCCGCCGGCGCCTTGGCGGCCACCGCCTGGGCCTCTCTGGCTCCAGAACTAACTGTTCGCAATGCATAGGAGGCGATTAGCCCTGCCAGCAGCGGCAAGACCAAACCCCAGCTGCCCTGGGGCAGCCAGTGGGGCAAGGCCCCTAAAATCAAGCAGACCAAAAGATAGAGGGCTGCCTTGCCACGGCGGTGATCGTTGGGACTACCACCGACCATCAGCACTCCCCCCCTGGCTTCGTTCAATAAACAAACTCTAAAGGGCGTTTCCCAACCCAGTCAGAGGCTGCATAACAGCGCCGGGATAGTAACGGCCAAGGATTCGCTCGACACTCCAGCCCTGGCGGCCCAAATCGATGGCGCCAGCCTGGGACAACCCAACCCCATGGCCAAAGCCACCACCGTCCACCCGCCAGGCCCCCGGCCCCGATGGAACCAGCACAAACAATGTGCTGGGCAACTCCCGCAGCGTGCGGCGGATGGCATCGCGCCTTAACACCGTGCTGCCGTTGGCGCCGGCAATCTCCAGGGCCAGCACCCGGCCGCTGGGTCCCCTTTCCAGCACTTTGAGGCTGCGAACCTCGCCCACATCCACCGCCCGGGCCCCCAAAGCGGCCCGGATTCGAGCGCCACTCAAGCGGCGCTGCCAACGAAACAGGGGATGGTCGGAGCCATAGGCCAACGCACCGTCGCGCAGCAACTGGCCCAGGACCGGGGGCGAAAGGGGCAGGGGGGTGCGGGCGACGAAGGGGGCTGGACCATCGGCGAAGGCGCGCAAGTAGGGCACCGCCTCCACATCCCAGGCCTCCTCTAGTCCGGCGGCTACTCCGCCATTACTGGCGTGATACACCGCATGGATGGGCTGACCGGAGGCAGCCATCACCTGGCCGCGGGTGCTGGCGATAGCCCGCCGCACGGCGGCGCTGGCCTGGCGCGGATCTTGATACACCTGGCATTGGGTGTCGGCGCAGAGGTGGTACCCGTCCACCTGATAGCGCATTCGGTTGCGCACGGCCCAGGTGCGGGCCAACACCGCTTGGACGGCCAGGGCCGCCGCTGGGGAGCCGGCCCCGATTTCATGGGGCACCACCCCTTCTAAATAGCGTTCCAGGGGGACCTCCTCCACCAGGCTCCAGGTGCCATGGGCATCCGCCAGCAAGCGGAAGGGACCGGCGTACACCCCTCCCTTCCAGCGCAATCCGCCTGGGGCCTCGATGCGCAGGGGTTGGCGCAGCTCCAGGGCGCCCTCGCTGGCGGTCAGTTGCAGGCCCAAGCGCCGGGTGGGGCGCTGCTCGAACAAGCGCGAAGCCTGGCCCGCAGGGGGCGTCGCCTCGGCCGGCCCCCATACCTCCCAGTCTTTGTTGCGGGCGATCTCAGGTCGCACCCCGATCGCCTGCCACCGCCGGGCCGCCGCCTCGGCACTTTCGTAGCTGGCGAAGGGCCCCAGCACCCTCCGCCGCAGGCGCTCGGGCTGGGACAGGCGCTGCCATCGCCAGGTCAGCACCAGCTCAGGCCGGCTAATCCGGCGCCCTGAACCATCCACCAAGGTGAGCTCGCCCGCTGCGGCCGTCAAACGCAAGGGAGGGGCCTGGTCGGCTTCCCCAGCCGGGCCGAGATGGGCCGCCAAGGCCACCCACAGCACCGGATCCTGCGAGCGCAGTGGGGGAGGTTCGGGCACCGGCCAATGCCGCAACGCTTCGCCGCTCTGGGGCGCCAAGGCGGGCAATGGGGGCGGCGGGGACGCCAGGCCCAGGGGCTGGTCTGAGGCCCGGCACCCCCCGGGCAGTAGCAGCAGCACCAATCCCAAAAGCGGTGCCCGCAGATTGGCCTGGCGCCCCCTCCTGCCGGCGGTCGCCGGGGCGTTAGCCCCTGGGGCCACGGACGGGGACGGGCGCAGCTGGCGAAGGGGCATGGGCCTGGTAGTTGGAGAAGGGTTAAGTCACGTCGTACTCTGCTTGTTTGTGCCCGCGCCCAGGAACGCCATGCCGAAGCTCAAGACCCGCCGCGCGGCCGCCAAGCGGTTCAAGGTCACCGGCAGTGGCAAGTTCATGCGCCGGCGCGCCTTCCTCAACCACCTGCTCGACCACAAGAGCCCGAAGCGCAAACGCCATCTCGGCACCATGGCCAGCGTCGACGAACGGGACGCGGGCAACGTGGCCCTGATGCTGCCCCACGCCTGAAGTTATGGCGCCAGTCGCCTTTCAGCCACCTACACCACTCTCCTTTTTTCCACTCTCCCTTTAGTTACCTACATGACCCGCGTCAAGAGGGGCAATGTCGCCCGCAAACGCCGTAACAAAATTCTGCGCCTGGCCCGCGGCTTCCAGGGCAGCAACGGCAGCCTGTTCCGCACCGCCAACCAGCGGGTGATGAAGGCCCTCTGCAATTCCTACCGCGACCGCCGCCGCCGCAAGCGTGATTTTCGCCGCCTGTGGATTGCTCGCATCAACGCGGCCGCCCGCCTCAATGGACTCAGCTATAGCCGCCTGATCGGTGGCCTCAAAAAGGCCGACGTGCGCATCAACCGCAAGATGCTGGCCCAGCTGGCCCTGGCCGATCCCACCAGCTTCTCCACCGTGGTGAGCGCGGCCAGCCACTGACTTCCCCTAAGGCCGGCAACCTATGAGCGACCTGCTTCCCCAGGCCTACCTGCTAGGCCTGATTGCCCTGCTCGCTGGTGCTGCCTTCGTGGTGGGCCGCCAGATCCTGCGAGTGCGGCGTGATGAGATGTCCCTCTCCCGGCTTGGCGGCGAGGGTGGACCTAAGCCCAGTGATGCGGCGGGGCTCTATGAACTCGCCTCGGTTCAGCTGCGCAAGCGTCTCTACAGCCAGGCCGCCGACACCCTCAAACAGGCCGTCAAGCTGGCTGATTCTGAAAAGGCGCCGCCAGAAGCTAGGGCCGTGATTGAAAATGCCCTTGGTTTTGCCTTGGCGGCCCAGAACAAGTACCCCGCCGCCATCAAGCACTACCAAACGGCCATCCGTTGCAAGGCCGATTACCCCGTAGCACTAAATAATCTCGCCTTTGCCCTGGGCAAACTGCAACGGCCCGAGGAGGCTCGCTCCACCTACGAACAGGTTCTCAATCTAGAACCTGACAACAAAACCGCCAGTAAAGGTCTCAAAACCTTGAAGCGCCGTAGCGGCATTGACAGCAAGTCGGCCTAATTCAGAATTTCAAATCGACCACAAGGGCCTCGCCCTCACCACAAGCCCCGAATCGGCTCTGGGCCAGTTAGCGCCAGTCCGGGGTTCAGCAGCAGTCGCCCTCCAGGACTAACCAATCTTGGTGCTCGCCAACTGCTCAGGGACATCGACTGCAGGCCCTGGATCTGGCCACCGGGTTCCATCCCCACCGAGCCCATGTCCCCCAGCAGCAGCAGGTCGAGCTGGTCGGACTTGGCATTGAGGGTTCCCTGCACTGGCGTCACGGCAGCACCGATCCGCAGATTGCCGCGCAGGTCGACCATCTGGCCCATGGCCCGCACCGATCCAAGCTCAAGTGCCGCAGGTAGGGCCGCGCCACCCACGAAAGATTGGAAGCTGCCGCGCCATTGGCGGGGAATCACCCGGGCAATCAGGGCGGCACGACCCTCCGGGTCAAAGGGTTCGACCGAAATCAGCCCAGCCATGCTGACCCCAGGATTCGGGAACCCAGGATTCAGGGAGCCAGGATTCAGGGAGCCAGGGGCTGGTTCGGTCGCCGGCAGCGGCCGGGCGAGGGGCGATGGCAGGGGCACCTGGTTGCCACCTGAGAACGCTCCGGCAGGGGCGCTGAAGGGGGCCGTAAAGGCGCTGGGCGGGGCCATGAAGGGGCGGGCGGGCACCGCAACAGGCGTGGCGGCGACCAAAACGGGCAACAGCAGGGGCATGGGGGCCGCCACCAAAGCAGCGATCGCGGGTCCAGAGCGCAGACTACGTCGAAACGACCGCCTGCTTGGGCTGTGACCCAGACCGCCCCCACCGACCTCGTCATCGCCGGGCGTCGCTTCGCCAGCCGGCTGATGACCGGCACCGGCAAGTACCCCTCCCTGGCGGCCATGCAGGCCAGCCTGGCCGCCAGCGGCTGCGAGATCGTCACCGTGGCCGTACGGCGCGTCCAGAGCAGGGCCCAGGGTCACGAGGGGCTGTTGGAGGCAATCGACTGGAAACGGATCTGGATGCTGCCCAACACCGCCGGCTGCGCCACCGCCGAGGAGGCGATCCGGGTGGCGCGCCTGGGTCGGGAGCTGGCCCGCCTCGCCGGCCAGGAGGAAAACAACTTCGTCAAGTTGGAAGTCATTCCCGACCCCCGGCACCTGCTGCCCGACCCCTTCGGCACCTTGGAAGCGGCCGAGCAACTGGTTAAAGAAGGCTTCGTGGTGCTGCCATACATCAACGCCGATCCCTTGCTGGCCCGGCGACTAGAGGAGGTGGGCTGCGCCACGGTGATGCCCCTGGCCTCGCCGATCGGCTCCGGCCAGGGTCTGCGCAACGCCGCCAACATCGCCCTGATCATCGAGAACGCCGGCGTCCCCGTCGTGGTGGACGCCGGCATCGGCGTACCGAGTGAGGCGGCGCAGGCCATGGAAATGGGCGCCGACGCCCTGCTCATCAACAGTGCCATCGCCCTGGCGGGCGATCCCCCGGCCATGGCCAGGGCCATGGCCCTGGCCACCGAAGCGGGCCGCACCGCCTTTCTGGCCGGACGACTGCCGCTGCGGCTCCAGGCCAGTCCAAGCTCCCCAACCAGCGGCGTGGTTGGCACCTAAACCAGTCAGGACCAGGGCAATGGGACTGGCGATGAAGGCCTGTAGTAGTTTGCCCATCTGAGCATCCGCTCGTTCAGGAGTCTGAGGTGAAGGTTCTCGTTCTCGGCGGTGACGGCTTTTGTGGTTGGCCCTGTGCGGTGAACCTCGCGGATGCTGGCCACGACGTGATGATCGTGGACAACCTGAGTCGCCGCAAAATCGACATCGATCTGGGGGTCGAGTCCCTCACTCCCATCGCCACCATCGGCGACCGCCTTAAGGCCTGGGAACAGGTGGGCGGTAAGCGGATTGAGTTCGTGCTCCTGGACATCGCCAAGGAATACGACCGGCTGCTGGGCCTCCTGCGCAGCGAGAAGCCTGATGCGGTGGTCCACTTCGCTGAGCAACGGGCCGCGCCCTACTCCATGAAGTCGAGCGCCACCAAGCGCTACACCGTCGACAACAACGTCAACGGTACCCACAACCTGCTGGCCGCCATTGTCGAAAGTGAGCTGGACATCCATATCGTCCACCTGGGCACCATGGGGGTCTATGGCTATGGCTCCCATCGGGGGGCCACCATCCCTGAGGGTTACCTGACTGTTGAGGTGCCCCAAGCCGACGGCAGTCGCTTCACTGAGAGAATCCTGCACCCCACGGATCCCGGCAGCGTCTATCACATGACCAAGACGCTCGACCAGTTGTTGTTTTTTTATTACAACAAGAACGACAGCATCCGCATCACCGATCTGCACCAAGGCATTGTCTGGGGAACCAACACCACCCTGACCGAAAAGGATCCCCGTCTCACCAACCGTTTTGACTATGACGGCGACTACGGCACCGTGCTCAATCGCTTCTTGATGCAGGCAGCCATCGGCTATCCGCTCACAGTCCACGGCACCGGCGGCCAAACCCGGGCCTTCATCCACATCCGCGACTCGGTGCGCTGCGTGCAGTTGGCCTTGGACCATCCCCCCAGCAGCGGCGAAAAGGTCAAGATCTTCAACCAGATGACCGAAAGCCACCGGGTCGCCGATCTGGCCGAGAAAGTCGCCGCCCTTACCGGTGCCCAAACCAACTACCAGGCCAATCCCCGCAAGGAAGCGATCGAAAACGACCTGATCGTCGACAACAGTTGCTTCCTGGAGTTGGGACTCAAACCCACCACCCTCGACGTTGGCTTGCTTGCCGAGGTGGTGGATGTGGCTCGCCGCTGGGCAGACCGCTGCGACCGCTCCCGCATTCCCTGCCTTTCCGCCTGGACGACGCGGCAGGCTGAGGCCATCGCCGCCCGCCCCTAAGCGAGGGCGGCCAGTGCGGATTGCCTTCTTTACCGAAACCTTCTTGCCCAAGGTGGACGGCATCGTCACCCGGCTGACCAAGACCTTGGAGCACCTGGTCGCGGCGGGGGATGAAGTACTGATCTTCTGTCCCGAGGGCGCCCCCGATTCCTACCTGGGGGCCAAGGTGGTGGGGGTGCCGGCCCTGCCCCTGCCCCTCTATCCCGAGTTGAAACTGGCCCTGCCCCGGCCGGCGGTCTCCGAAGCCTTAGAGCAGTTCCGCCCGGATCTGGTGCACGTGGTCAACCCGGCGGTGCTGGGTCTGGGGGGCATCTGGCTCGCCAAGAGCCGCAACCTGCCCCTGGTGGCCAGCTACCACACCCACCTGCCCAAATACCTGGAGCATTACGGCATGGGCATGCTGGAGCCCCTGCTTTGGGAGCTGCTCAAGGCCGCCCACAACCAGGCCAGCCTCAACCTTTGCACCTCCACGGCGATGGTGGCCGAACTGGCCGCCAAGGGCATCCAGCACACGGCCCTTTGGCAGCGCGGTGTGGATACCGATTTATTCCGCCCTGAATGGCGCAACGACAGCATGCGCGCCCGGCTGCACGGTCCCTATGAGGACACCGGCAATTTGCTGCTTTATATCGGTCGCCTCTCGGCCGAGAAGCAGATTGAACGCATTCGCCCCGTGCTGGAGGCCATGCCCCAGACCCGCCTGGCCCTAGTGGGCGACGGACCCCACCGGCAACAACTGGAGCGCTGCTTCGAAGGCACCCCCACCACGTTTGTGGGTTATCTGGCGGGCCAAGACCTGGCCTCGGCCTATGCCTGCGGCGATGCCTTTCTGTTTCCTTCCTCCACCGAAACCCTGGGGCTGGTATTGCTGGAGGCCATGGCTGCCGGCTGTCCCGTGGTGGGTGCCGACCGGGGCGGCATCCCAGACATCGTCAGCGATGGCGAAAACGGCTGCCTTTACGATCCCGACCAGCCCCACAGTCTCACCGCTGCCGTGCAGCGACTGCTGGGCGAATCCCAGACCCGGGCCTGCCTGCGGCAGGCGGCCCGGCAGGAGGCGGAACGTTGGGGCTGGGCCGGCGCCACCGACCAACTGCGGGGCTACTACCGCAAGGTCCTCAACCAGGCAAGGGTGCCACTGACCACCTGAACCTTGGCTTAGGGGCGCTGCTGGGCTGCCGCATCAGCCGCCCCCCGGAACCAGGTGGTCATCAAGGCCCGCACCATGGGGGCTGCGATCGTGCCGCCGTAGCCACCGCTGTTTTCGCCGAAGGCAACGATCACCAAGGTGGGTTGGTCGGCGGGGGCATAGCCGCCGAACCAGGCATGGTCCGGGCGGGGGGGATCCTCAGCGGTTCCCGTCTTGCCGGCCACGGGCGGCAGACTGGGATCGTTGAGCACCTTGCCGGTGCCCTCGGTGACCACTTGCCGCAGGCCCTGGCGTAACACCTTCAGGGTCTCGGGCTTAAGCCCCAGCCAGACCCGCTGCACCGGACGCTCCACCAGGTGGGGAGTCACCAGCCAACCCCCGTTGGCCACCGCCGCATAGAGACGGGCCATTTGCAGGGGAGTAACAGTGACGGCTCCCTGGCCGATCGATGAGGTGATTGTGTCCACCGACGACCAGGGCTCCTTGAGCACCTTGCGTTTCCAGGCGGGATCCCCCAGCAGCCCCGAGCTTTCCTCCTCCCGCAACTCGACCCCGGTGTAGGCGCCATAGCCCAGGCGCCGGGCGGCCTTGAACAACTCGGTGGGACCTAGCGCCAGCCCAAGCCGGTAGTAGAAGCTATTGCTGCTGACCGCCAAGGCAAAGGGAAAGCCAATCGAGCCATGAGCAGCATGGTCGGTGTAGCACTGGCCGTCATAACAAAACGAAGCGGAGGTGGGCAGGGTGGAGCTGGCCTGGAACTTGCCCGACTCCAGGCCAGCGATGGTGGTGACGATCTTGAAGGTGCTGGCCGGTGGGAACCCCTGCAGGGTGCGGTTAAGCATTGGCGCCTCCGGCCGGTTCAGTTGGTTCCACTGGGCGGTGGTGGGACCATCTGAGAAGATATTGGGATCGAAATGGGGACGGCTGGCCATGGCCAGCACTGCCCCGGTCTGGGCATCCATGGCGACGATGGCCCCTTTGCTAACGGTGTCAAGGGCCCGTTCGGCCGCCTGCTGCAGGTCGAGATCGATGGTGAGCCGCAGGTCTTTACCGGCTCGGGCCGGTTTGTCCCCCAAGACGCGCTGCACCTGTCCTGCGGCATTGACCTCCAGCTGCTGGCCGCCCCACTCGCCGCGCAGATGCTTTTCGAAGACCATCTCCAGGCCCGTGCGGCCGATGCGGTCGCTGAGCCGGTACCCCTGGGGTTCGAGCCGTTTGTATTCCTCTTCGGTGATGTTGCTGGTGTATCCCATCAGGTGCGAAGCCATTGCGCCATTGGGGTAGGTGCGGCGCACCTCGATAGCCACCTCGGCGCCCGGCAGGGAATCGGCCCGTTCGCGAAAGCGCAGTACCTGGACCGGCGTCAGGGGACCGGCCAAGCGGATGCGAAAACCCTCGCTGTGGGCTCCCTGCTGGCGGCGTGTCTCCAGATCGGCGGCGCGCAGCTGCAACAACTCAGCCAGCTGGTCGCGCAGGGCGGGCCAACCGTCTTTTTTTAGCAATCGCGGCTGCAGGAAGAGGTTATAGGTGAGGCGATTAGTGGCGAGCACACGCCCCTGGCGATCTAGCAGGCGCCCCCGCACCGGATCGCGCGGCAGCAGGCGGATGCGGTTTTCATCGGCCATCGCCTTGAATTCGGCGCCATGGAGCAACTGCAGCCAGGCCAGCCGACCAAGGATGGCGAGGCAGCAAAACAGCACAAAGGTCATCAGGACCCCAGGCTGGTGGCCCACCCCCGTCAGGCGGGAACTGCCCGAGGCCACAGGCGCCATCAGCGCCGACCGGCCGCACCGCGGCGATCATCGAAACCCGAGCCGACGCCAGGGTCGCTCTCCCTGCCGTAGCTGATCGGGCCGGCAGCATGGGCCCGTGGGGCCGCCGTTAGGCGCCTCTCCAGCTGAGCCAAGCGGGAGCTGATGCGAACCAAGGCGGCCTGGAGTTCGGTCGCATCCTCTTGGGGTTGGGCTACGGACTGGGCGGCGGGTGGGGCGGCTTGAAAGGGCACATCGCGCACTTCCACCTTGACCACCGGATTGCCAAGTCCTGGCTGGAGATTGTCCAGGCCGGCCCGCAGCTGGGTGGCGGCCGGTTCGCCCTCTTCTCGCAGGGTGCCAAGGGGATCGGGGCTGGAGCCATCGAAGGCGGCCATCACCTCCCGAGGGCCCCCCTTGCGGGCCCGTTCGACAACGGCCAGGCCCACGGGCAACAGGTCCTGCATCAGGGTGAGGCGCAGGGCATCAAGGGGATCGGCGGCCATCGGCGTACGTCCAACTCCGTAATCGATTCAGTCTGGCGCGGCAATGCCCAAAGAAACGGGGCCAAAGGCGCCGGCGCACCATCTGGCCGTGCCGCAGTCGTAACAGGTCCGGGATCAGGATCAGGGACTCGGCTGCTGCACGGCCGGGGCCACCAGAATCTTGCGACAGAAGTTCTGGCTGCCCAGCCACCAGCCGGTGCTGCCGGCCAGCACCAGGGCCAGGGAAAGGGGCAACAGGGCCTGGCGGGTGGTGTCGAGGGCCAACCATTCACCCCAGCCCCGCAGGAAGCGATCGCGATCGAAGCGGCGGCGCTCCCGCAGGCTGAGCTTCTGGCGGCGCTGCAGGGCCCGCTCGACCCAGCGCTCAAAGGGCCGCTTCTTGGTGACGGCCATCTTGCGCTCGACTTCGAGCAGCTGACCGGGGGTGAGCTCGGGGTTGAAGGTGCTGATCAACTCCAGGCTTTTGACGAACATCTCAACGGCGCCGTCATAGATGGCCCGATCCGCCGGTTCAAGGCTGTCCCAATCGAGTTCGGGGTAGAAGCGCAGACGG
Source organism: Cyanobium sp. (assembly GCA_044233545.1). Lineage (GTDB taxonomy): Bacteria > Cyanobacteriota > Cyanobacteriia > PCC-6307 > Cyanobiaceae > Cyanobium. The sequence goes on along the minus strand of JBIIJV010000010.1, from coordinate 9,033 downwards.
TTGGCCGCGATCTGCTCTTCGGGCAACTGGCCCGGTTCCCGCAGCCAGCGGTCCGTGTTGGCATCAAAACGACGCCAATAAAGGAAAGGGTTGAGGTAGATCGTCTTGCCGCCAATGAGGATGGTGTCTTGCTGAAGGCGGCGCTGCAGCTGGGGATCCGGCTCGACGGCAACGGCTTGGGTCACGGCGGCCAAGGGGCTAGATGGGGCGCCGATCGTATCGGCAGTCAGCCAGGGCGACCAGGGTTCACTCCCACTCGATCGTGCCGGGGGGCTTGCTGGTGATGTCCAGCACCACCCGATTGACGCCCTTGACCTCGTTGACGATGCGATTGGAGATCTGCTCCAGCAGGTCGTAGGGCAGGCGCGACCAATCGGCGGTCATGCCGTCTTCCGAGGAGACGCAGCGCAGCACGACCGGGAAGGCATAGGTGCGCTTGTCGCCCATCACCCCGACGCTGCGCACCGGCAGCAACACGGCAAAGGCTTGCCAGATCTCGTCGTAGAGACCGGCGTCCCGGACTTCTTCACGCACGATCAAATCGGCATCCCGCAGGATATTGAGCTTTTCGCTGGTGACCTCGCCGAGGATGCGGATCGCCAGGCCCGGCCCAGGGAAGGGATGGCGACCGACGATTTCCTGGGGCAGGCCGAGGCTGCGGCCCACCTTGCGCACCTCGTCCTTGAAGAGGCGCCGCAGCGGTTCCACCAACTTGAACTGCAGGTCCTTGGGCAGGCCGCCGACGTTGTGGTGGCTCTTGATCTTGACGGCGACGCGCTCGCCCGTCTTGGGGTCGATGTTGGTGCCGGCGCTCTCGATCACATCGGGATAGAGGGTGCCCTGGGCAAGGAAATCAAAAGGTCCTAGGCGCTTGCTCTCCTGTTCAAAGACGCGGATGAATTCGGTGCCGATCAGCTTGCGCTTTTCCTCGGGATCGGTTACGCCAGCCAGTTTGGCGATGAAGCGCTCGCGGGCATTGATGTATTCGACATTGATATGGAAGCGCTGATCAAAGAATTCCATCAGGAACTCCGGCTCCCCTTTGCGCATGAAGCCCTGGTCGATGAACATGCAGGTGAGCTGGTCGCCGATGGCTCGATGCAGCAGGAAGGCCAGGGTGGAGGAATCGACGCCACCGGAGAGGGCCAGCAGCACCCGTTTGTCGCCCACCTGGGCACGCACATCGGCGATGGCTTCGTCAATGAAGGCGTCGGTGGTCCAATCCGCCTGGCAGCCACAAATGTGATAAACAAAATTGCGAATCATCGCCATGCCACCGGCGGAATGCACCACTTCCGGGTGGAACTGCACCCCATATAAATGCCGACCGTGGTGGGCGACGGCGGCCTCGGGGGTGTTGTCGGTGTGGGCGAGGCGCACGAAACCTTCGGGCAGGCTGCGCACCGAATCACCGTGGCTCATCCACATGGTGGACCCCTCAGCCACGTTTGTGAGCAGATCGGTGGGGTCATCCAAGTAGAGGGGTGCCTTGCCGTATTCGGCCCGACCGGCGGCCACCACCGAGCCGCCAAGCTGCTGCACCATCAGCTGCATGCCATAGCAAACCCCCAACACCGGGATGCCCAGGTCCCAGAGGGCCGGATCGCAGCGGGGTGCCCCGTCTTCGTATACCGAACTGGGGCCGCCGCTGAGGATGATGCCCTTGGGGGCCAGCTGGGCTAACTGCTGGGCCGTGGTGGTGTAACCGAGCACGAGGGAATACACCTCGGTTTCGCGCACACGGCGGGCAATCAGCTCGGAATACTGGGAGCCGAAATCCAGAATGACGATGGCTGGGCTGCGGCCCTCCCCCAGGGCTTCCGCCAGGGCCCCTTCGAGGGCCCCCTCCAGGACGGTCTCGGGGGCCAGGCCAGCGGAGGCGGTTGGCGGCATGGCAGTCATGGAGGGCGAACAACCTGGGGCGAATGCCCTGGAGCGCAACCGCAGAGGGGCACCAGGGGGATGGCCAGCCTAGGTGTCGCCCTGGGGAGAGGCGAAACCCAGGGGGCAGGGGCTGATCAGCTGGCAGCCCCCTTGCCGGCGCTTCCTTGCCGGCGTCTGCTTGCCAGCGCCAAAACCAACGCTACCGGTAGCGTCCCGGCGGCTTCGGGTCTGGAGACTCCAGAAACATCATTTGGAGACTCCAGAAACATCATTTGGAGACTCCAGAAACATCAATAGTCCAGGCGCCTGCCGCCCAAGCCAGTAGGGGGTCTCAAGCAGAGGCTTTCAGCGCCTCCAGCAGCCCCCGCCCCACCGGACCCAGCGCGCAAACTTTGCGGCCGCGATCGAACAGCACCGCCCCGATTGCCATGGGGCCGGCCCCGTGGCGGGCCAGGTAGGCCGCTGCCCGCTGCTCGATGGTGGCGGCCAACCGGGCCCGCAATCGCTCTGCCAGCCCAGGATCGGCCGCCTGCAGCTGGGCCAGGGCGGCTTCTACCGTGGCGGCCTCGAAAAGAGCCTCCAGGGGCGGCCCGGTCAGGCCCTCCAGGGCCGCCAGGGCGGTTAGCACCTCGGCGCGGCCGTCGGCCAGGTGGTGGTGGGTGTGGAAGATGCCACCCGCCAGCTTGATCAACTTGCCCTGGTAGCCAAATAGCAGCAGGCGGCGCACGCCCCCCTGGCCGGCGGCCACCAGCACCGGCCCCACCCAGTTGCCCGTTTTGAGCAGCAATTGGCGGGGCAGCCCCAGCCGAGGCGCCAGATCGAGGCCGTTTTCCCCCAGCACCAGCACCAGATCGCCGCCGAAATCCGCTGCCGCCAGCCGCGCCGCCAGCGCCGCCAAAGTGCGTTGCAGCTGGTCGGGATCGGCGCTGGCCTGGGTTTCGGCCTGGGTGCCGATCAGGGCCAGACCCTCCACCACCCCGAAGGCGGCATTGCTGGTGCGCTCCGCCAAGGCCCGGCCGGCCGGCAACACCACATGCAATCGCAACCGCTGACCAGGGGGCACCAAGGACCGCAGATTGGCCCGTAGCAGGGCCCGGGCATAGGCCGACAGGCAGGCCTGGCCGCTGGCGCCATCGCCGCTAGCTGCCTGGCCGCTAGTTGCATGCACCCCCACCCCCTCGCCGGCCTCCAGCTGCAGCCAGCCCCAATCCTCGCCGGCCCCGGCAGTGGCCTCGGCAGTGGCCTCGACTGTGGCAGTGGCAGTGGCAGTGGCAGTGGCAGCGGCAGCGGCAAGCGGGGCAAGCGCCGGCTCCCAGCGGGCCAGCACCCACACCACCAGCCCCCGGGTCAGATCCAGCCCCTCCCCCGGTTCGCACACCGCTTCGGCCAGGGCCCAGCCCTGGGGCAGGGGGGCCGCGGCCCTCAGCGGCAGCGAGGTCCAGCCCAGCGGCTCCAGCAGATTGAGCTGCCTTTCGGCCTGCCAGGGCTCACCCCGCAACACCGCCACGGCGGCGCGGGCCGCCAGCGCCAGCCACACCGGCAGGGTGTAGCCCCGAGCCGAGGCCGCGGTCGAGGCCGGGGGCGTGGTGATGTCCCGCAGCGAGGACGTGTCCCGCAGCGAGGAGGTATCAGTGGCCATTTCAGGGGCGGCGGGGGGCTCCATGGCAGGGGCGCGAGGCCAGAGGGATGCGGACCGTTTTTTATGGTGGTCGATCGTGCCTTCGCCGCGCCGCCCCCGCGCGCCCCACCGCCATGCAGGACAAGCTCACCTTGATGATCCCCGGACCCACGCCGGTGCCGGAAACCGTGCTGCAGGCCCTGGGGCGCCATCCGATCGGCCACCGCAGCGCCGACTTCCAAAAGATCGTCAAGCGCACCACCGAGCAGCTGCAGTGGTTGCACCAAACCAACAATGACGTGCTGGTGATCACCGGCAGCGGCACGGCGGCCATGGAGGCCGGCATCGTCAACACCCTCAGCCGCGGCGATCGGGTGCTTTGCGGCGACAACGGCAAGTTCGGCGAACGCTGGGTGAAGGTGGCCAAGGCCTATGGCCTGGATGTGCAGGTGATCAAGGCGGAATGGGGGCAACCGCTGGATCCCCAGGCCTTCCAACAGGCGCTGGAGGCCGACACCGACAAGGCGATCAAGGCGGTGATCCTGACCCACTCCGAAACCTCCACCGGGGTGATCAACGACCTGCGCAGCATCGCCAGCTACGTCATGGCCCACGGCACGGCCATCAGCATTGCCGACTGCGTCACCAGCCTGGGCGCCACCGATGTGCCCATGGACGACTGGGGCCTGGATGTGATCGGCTCCGGATCCCAGAAGGGCTACATGATGCCGCCGGGCCTCAGCTTCGTGGCCATGAGCGACAGGGCCTGGCAGGCTTACGAACGCTCCGACCTGCCCAAGTTCTATCTGGACCTGGGCAAATACCGCAAATCAGCCAAGGCCGACAGCAACCCCTTCACCCCGGCGATTAACCTCTACTTCGCCCTGGAGGCCGCCCTAGACATAATGCAGAAGGAAGGATTGGAGGCGATATTTGCCCGCCATGAACGCCACCGTCGCGCCACCAGCGCCGCCATGCAGGCGATCGGTCTGCCCCTTTATGCCGCGGCGGGCCACGGCAGCCCGGCCATCACCGCCGTGGCGCCCCAAGGCATCGACGCCGAGACCCTGCGCAAGGAGGTGAAAAACCGCTTCGACATCCTGCTGGCCGGCGGCCAGGACCACCTCAAGGGCCACGTCTTCCGCATCGGCCACCTGGGCTTTGTCTGCGACCGGGACATCCTCACGGCCGTAGCCGCCATTGAGGCCACCCTGCAGGACCTGGGCCTGGGCACGGTGGCCACCGGCGCCGGCGTGGCCGCCGCCGCCAAGGAGCTGGCGGCGGGCTGAAGTGACGGCGGAGCCGTCCGGGGCGGGGTTGGTTCCGCCTCGGGCGGAAGTCAGGTCCTGGACTGGCGGGGGCTGGGAGTCGGGCCCTCGTCGCTCCAGGTCCGAGCCGTAGGGCTTGCTAAAGTAATTTAGTGACAGAAAATCGAGCCCAATCAGGCAATTCTGTCTACTCTGCGGGTGTAATTCAGTGGTAGAATGTCAGCTTCCCAAGCTGAACGTCGCCGGTTCGAGCCCGGTCACCCGCTTTCAGTCCTGGCATCAAGATTATCGCTTGAGTTTGGATTTTATGTTCTTGAAGCTATGGATTGACGTTTTGGGGCAGCTCTAGAAGAAGCCGGTCGAAGGCTGATCTAGTCCCGGATCCAGAGTCGACCAGCTCTGAAGTCCCCACCCCATGGCTGACTCAGAGCGGCTCGCTGCCCTCGCTGAGGATCGTCAGGTAGGCGTCGTAGACAAACAGCCGATTGCGCCGGCCACCGGTGATCTCCCGGGCGATGCCTAGTTGCACCAGGGTCTCGATCGCCTTGCTGGCGGTCGGGAAGCTCAGGCCGCCCATTTGCTTGAGCTGGTTAATGCTGGTCAGCGGCCGCTGGCGCAGGGCCCCGTAGGCCAAGCGCACGCTGGGGCCCGAGCGCCCGAGGCCCTCCAGCCGTGCTGCATCGGCGCGGAACAGCTCCAGCAATCGCTGGGCCATGGCCACCGCGGCCGAGGCCGTGCTTTCCACCCCTTCCAGAAAGAACTCGATCCAGGCCTCCCAGTCGCCCTGCTGACGCACGCCATCGAGCAGCTCGTAATAGCGGCTGCGGTGCTGCTTGAAGAACAGGCTGAGGTAGAGCAGCGGCTGCTGGAGCACGCCGGCCTCAATCAGCATCAGCACGATCAACAACCGACCCAGGCGGCCGTTGCCATCCAGGAAGGGGTGGATCGTCTCGAACTGCACGTGGGCCAGGGCGGCGCGCACCAGCACCGGCAGGCTGTGAACACCATGGTGGCCGCCATGGATGAACATCTCCAGCTGCCCGATGCATTCCGCCACCAACCCCGGCGGCGGCGGCACGAAGCGCGCATTCCCGGGGCGGGTGCCGCCGATCCAGTTCTGGCTGCCCCGGAACTCCCCCGGCAGCCGATCGGCACCACGACCCCTGGCCAGCAGCCGGCTATGGATTTCGCGCAGTAGGCGGGAGGAGAGCGGCAAGCCCTCCGCCAGCCTGGCCAGACCATGCTCCAGGCCGGCAACGTAGCTGGAGACCTCCACCACGTCATCAAACGGCAAGCCAGGGGCTTCCTCCAGTTCGAACAGCAGCAGATCGGAGAGGGACGACTGGGTGCCCTCGATCTGGGAGGAGAACAGGGCCTCACGCCGCACGTAGGCGTATAGAAACAGCTCCGGGTTGGGCAGGTGCGAGGAGACGCCATCGAGCCGGCCGCAGGCCAGCAGCGCCCGCTCGTGCAGCGCTTGCAGGGTGGCATCCAGCGCCAGCGGCGGCTCGGGAGGCAGCGGCGCCGGCACGAAGGCCCGCACCGTTTCGCCGGCAGTGCTGGTGTCTTCGTAATGGCCGGTGGCCCTGCGCCGCATCGAGCCCCTCCGGGGCAAACCTTGAATACGGCGTCAGCTTATTCAAGGAAGCGGGGATTCCCTTGAATAAGCGGTCTGGTGCTTGGTGGGGTGGGTCGCGCGTTACGCCTCTGTCCTGGCGGGGCCTTGGTGTTGATGGGGGTTCGATGCCCGCCAGCTTTTTAGTGGCGTATTGCCAGAAAGTCCTACCCTGGCCGGCAGCGGCGTTTTTACACGTTGCCCTGCAGCCAGGCATAGAAAATCTCTGATTTCCCACCCCCTGAAAAACCAGGTCGCATGAGACCATCTTCCAACCAGATCGATCAGCTCCAAAGGGAGATCGCTAGCGGGCAGTTGGTTGTGGTGGTGGGATCGGGTGTCTCGGTTGCGGCTTGCGACAACCAGGAGGTGGATGGGCACAAGGTGGCGACTTGGACGGGGCTTCTGGAGCATGGGGTGCATCGGCTGAGCGAAATCGGCGCGGCGGATGGCGATGAAGAGATGCTGCGAAACATGATCCGCAGCGGCAAAACCGACTTCATGATCAGCGCGGCGGGAATGATCACGGAGCGATTCAAAGCACGCAGTGATGGCATCTTCCGCGGCTGGCTGTCGGACTCGATCGGGCAAATAAAGCTTCAAGATCGAGCTCTGTTACAGGACATAGCTGCTTTACCAGGATTGGTAGCCACGCTGAATTACGACCATCTGCTCGTTGAAGAGACCGGACGCCCCGCCATCACCTGGCAGGAGGCCAACGCGGTGCAGGATGTTCTGCGTGGCACCAGGGAGGCCATACTCCATCTGCATGGTGAGTATCAAAAGCCAGAATCGGTAGTGTTGGGATTGGACACATATCACAAGGCAAAAGACGACCCGCACGGCAAGGCGGTCATGCAATGTCTAACGCTTAGCAAAACCTTGCTGTTCGTTGGCTGCGGCGATACGGTATTAGACCCTAATTTCCAACAACTAATCACCTGGGGCAAAGAAGCCCTTAAAGGTGTGGTTCCCCGCCACAGGCTGCTCTGTCGCGCTTCCGAGCTGGGCGCCTTTCAACAAAAGCTTGCTGCTGCCCCCTGGTTGCAGCCGATCGCCTATGGCGACGACTACGCCGAGCTGGGGCCGTTTCTGCGCTCGCTCGTGCCTGACGGTGCTGCCGCCGCCGGGGCCATGGCTTCAGCGCTGGGGCGCTTGCGATCAGCCCAGGCCCCCAGCCTGGATCTCTCTGGCTATCGCGAAGCGGTGGCCAAGTACTACGGGCACCTGAAGTTGGAGGAGCTCGACGCCACCAGCAGTGACATGCCGCGCGGTATCCGGGTGACGGAGGTGTTCATCCCCCCCACCGTGCGCGAATGCGAGCAGTTTCTGCCCCGGGCCATGGAGCTGCCCAAGGAGCTGCAACGGCGCCTGCGGGAGGAAGAGGCCCTGGATGGAACGGAGTTGCAGGAGGAGGAGCTCGCAAGTCTGCTCCGCACCTATTTGGATCAATCACCGCAGCCGATGTTGGAGCTGCTGGCGGATCCTTCGCAGCGGAAGCTGGTGGTGCTGGGCGATCCCGGCTCGGGCAAATCGTTGCTGCTGCAGTATTTGGTCTTGGCCTGGGCGGATGCGAACGACCCGCTGATGGGCGATGCCCCGTTGCCGCTACTGATTGAGCTGCGCGATTACGCCAGCCGCCGCGCTAAGGGCGAAGTAAGTGGCTTTCTCGATTATCTGGGCCGCTCTGAAAGCCTGCGCTGGCAATTAAATCCAGAAGCCCTAGATTACTGGCTACGGCATAACCGCACCCAAGTTTTGTTAGATGGCCTCGATGAGGTGTTCGATCACCAACTGCGGCAGGAGGTGACAACAGCGATCCATCGTTTTGCGGACGATTACCCGGATGCCCAGTTCGTGGTGAGTTCGCGCCTGATCGGCTTTCAGCATGAGCGCTGGCGGCATGAGGGCTTCCGCCCGTTCATGCTGCAGGAACTGGTTCAAGAGCAAAGAGACCTTTTCCTGCAGCGCTGGCATCAGTTGGCCTACGAAGATGGCAGCAAAGGCGAACGCAAACGGGCCTCGCTGCTGCAGGCAATCCAACAATCGCCGGCGATTCTGCAGTTGGCGGGCAATCCGCTGCTGCTGACGCTGATGGCGATCTTGAATCGCAGCCAGGAGTTGCCCCGGGATCGGTCCGAGATCTACAGCCAATGCGCCCGTCTGTTGCTGCATCAGTGGAAAACTGAGCTGGCCTTTGAGGCCACTCCCGAGTTAGCCGATGCCCATCTGGATGGCAAAGATAAGCTGGGGCTGATGAAGCGAATTGCCTGGACCCTGCAAGCTGGTGCGGATGGGGCAGCCGGCAACCTGACCAATCTGATTGAGGAGAATCAGCTTGAGCGTACGCTCAGCGAGGGTCTGAAAGGTATCCCTGGTTTGCGGCCCGATCGCGCCGCCCGGGCGTTGATCGAGCAGCTGCGGGGCCGCAACTTCATGCTCTGCTTCATGGGTGGCGGCAACTACGCCTTTGTGCATCGCACTTTTCTGGAGTATTTTTGCGCGGAGGCGATTGTGGATCGCTTCCAGGTGGAACAAGAGCTGACGCTTGATGCGTTGAAGACAGAGATCTTTGGGCATTGGCCAGACGAAACATGGCATGAGGTGCTGAGGCTCGTGGCTGGCCGACTGGCACCGAAGTTTGTAAA
>JBIIJV010000009.1:0-29461 GCA_044233545.1 Cyanobium sp. | reverse complement strand
GCTAGTCCTGAACCCCCGCAACACCTTCGCCAACCTCAAACGCTTCGTGGGCCGGGGCTGGGATGAACTCGAAGAAGGCAGCCTGGCGGTGCCCTTCACGGTGCGGGCCAACGACCAAGGCAACGTCCGCGTGGTCTGTCCCGTCACCGAAAGGGAATACGCCCCCGAAGAATTGGTGGCCAGCCTGCTGCGCAAGCTGATCGACGATGCCAGTACCTACTTGGGCGAACCGGTAGAGGCGGCGGTGATCACAGTGCCCGCTTACTTCAACGACGCCCAGCGCCAGGCAACCCGCGACGCCGGACGCCTGGCCGGCATCACTGTCGAGCGCATTCTTAACGAGCCTACGGCGGCCGCCCTCGCCTATGGCTTCGATCGCAGCGCTGTCAAGCGGGTTCTGATCTTTGATCTTGGCGGCGGCACCTTTGATGTGTCAGTGCTGCGCATCGCCAACGGTGTATTTGATGTCAAGGCCACCAATGGTGACACCCAGCTGGGCGGCAACGACTGGGATCGACGCATCGTGGACTGGTTGGCCGATACCTTTCAAACCCAGCACGGCATCGACCTGCGCCGCGACCGTCAGGCTCTACAGCGCCTGAGCGAGGCGGCCGAGAAGGCCAAAATCGAACTCTCTGGGGTGCGCAGCACCCCCATCTCCCTACCCTTCATCGCCACCGGGGCCCAAGGGCCCCTTCATATCGAAACCACCCTTGAGCGCAGCACCTTTGAAACGCTCTGTCCCGATCTGCTGGACCGCCTGCTGAGGCCGGTGCAGAAGGCCCTGCGGGATGCCAATCTCAGCGCCGATTCCATTGAAGATGTAGTGCTGGTGGGCGGCGCCACCCGCATGCCGATGGTGCAGGAAATGGTGCGCACCCTGGTGCCGCGAGAACCCTGTCAATCCGTCAATCCCGATGAGGTGGTGGCCATCGGCGCAGCCGTACAGGCCGGCATCCTCACCGGCGAGTTGCGGGATTTGATGCTCAATGACGTCACCCCCCTCTCCCTGGGATTGGAAACCATCGGTGGTTTGATGAAGGTGCTGATTCCACGCAATACGGCGATTCCGGTGCGCAAATCCGATGTCTTCAGCACCTCAGAAGCCAATCAGTCCTCGGTGGAGATCCATGTCTTACAGGGCGAACGGCAGATGGGGGAAGACAACAAATCCCTTGGTCGCTTCCGCCTCTCCGGCATCCCGCCTGCTCCCCGGGGCGTTCCCCAGGTACAGGTTTCCTTCGACATCGATGCCAATGGCCTGTTGCAGGTTTCGGCCACCGACCGCACCACCGGTCGCCAACAGAGCGTCAGTATTCAGGGCGGCTCCAATCTCAGCGAAGACGAAATCCAGAAATTGCTGCAGGAGGCCGAACAGAAATCCGTGGAGGATCGCCGCAAGCGGGCCTCCGTCGATCGCCGCAATCGGGCCCTGACCCTGGTCTCCCAAGCGGAACGCCGGCTTCGGGATGCAGCCCTGGAGCTCGGTCCCTATGGCGCTGAACGCCAACAACGGGCGGTCGAACTGAGCCTCCGTGAAGTGCAGGATCTGTTACGCCAGGAGGAGCCCACCGAACTGGAACTGGCGGTCAGCGGCTTGCAGGAAGCCCTGTTCGGGCTCAACCGTCGCCTGATGAGTGAACGCCGGCCCGAAGGCGGTCCCCTCCAGGGCCTTAAAAACACCCTTGGCTCCCTCAAGGATGAACTGTTTGCCGATGACGATTGGGACGATTGGGACCGGGATGGGCGCTCCGATCCATGGAATACTCCAGCCCGCACCCCCTCCTACGCAGCAGATCGTTTCCGCTCCCCTGGCCCCAATTCCTGGGACAACGCCGCCGCCGACCGCGACTGGCGCCAGCCGGCACGCTGGGATCGGGACACCCTCGATTCCCCCGAACTACGGGACTGGCGCCGCGATGCCGACGATCGTCCCCCCCCCGATCTCGACCGTCGAAGCCGAGAGCCACGGAATCGAGATCCACGGGATCGAGATCAAGGGGACCTGGACATCAGCGAACCCTTGGCATCCCGCCGTGACTTTACCCGCAGCGACTGGAATCGAGATAACCAAGAAACGCGCCCAGAAATCCGCCGCCGTCCCCCGGGCCCCCAGGATCCCTGGAACGATGGCACCTGAGTGTCTTGACGTCACTGCGCTTTGTTGATGGCCGTCACCGTTGATTACTGGCAGGTGCTCGATCTCGCCCCCGGCGCCGATGGAGCCCTGCTTAAACAAGCTTTTCGTGAACAAGCCCGCCGCTGGCATCCCGATCTCAACGGCAACGATCCCGTTGCCGAAGAACGCTTCAAGCTGGTCAATGAGGCCTATGCGGTTCTCTCAGACCCCCTGCGGCGTCGGAGCTGGGAGGCCGGCGAAGGCACCATCGCCGGGCCCGCCGATCAAGACGCTCCTTTTGCAACCGGTTTTCCTGAATTTCAGGATTACCTCGACACCCTCTTCGGCACCCGGCCGACCTCATCGGCTTGGGAAGACCTCGCTCCCGTCGCCGGTGCGCCCCCCGTCGCTGAAGGCATGGACACTCCCCGCAGTTGGGTCCCCCGCTGGGGGCCCTTTGGCGCCGCTGCGGTAACTCCCTCCCCGGCCCCACCACCGCCGGTACGGGCCGATACTGACCAGGAAAGCGTCGTCGCCCTTTCCCCCGAGCAGGCCCTCAATGGCGAGCGGGTCGAGCTTGACCTGCCCGATGGCACCGTGGTGGAAGTGTGGACGCCCCCCCGGGCGGGAGATGGCTGGCGCCTGCGCCTGGAAGGCGTGGCCCCTGGCGGCAGGGATCACTTTTTGCAACTGCGGGTACGCACCCCCGAAGGGCTCAGGGTCGAGGGCCTGCGCCTCCACTTCACCCTCGAAATCTCGGCGCCCGAGGCCGCCCTGGGCTGCCACGCCGTGGTGCCCACCCTGGATGGGCCCGTGCGCCTCAAGGTTCCGGCAGGCTCCAGCAGCGGCCGTCTGCTGCGGCTGCGCTCCCGCGGCCTGAGCCAGGGCAACGAGGTCGGTGATCAGATCGTCGAACTGCGCATTGTCGTCCCCGCCAGCCTCGGCGAGGCCGAACAGGCTCTCTATCGCCGCCTGCTGGAGCTGCAGACCGAAGCCGCTGCGACGGATCCTTAGTTGCGATGGGCGCTAATGAGAAACTAAAGCTGCAGCATTAACCATTCCGCCGTGCCCTTGCTAGATCCATCGGCGATGCCAGTGCATGTGCTTCTCTTTGATCCAGGCAGCGATCAGGAAGGCATCCACTCCATTGAAGTCAACGGCCAGACGGTAGTGCTGCTTTTTGAGGCCGCTGATGATGCCGAGCGCTACGCCGGCTTACTGGAGGCCCAGGATTTTCCGGTGCCCTGCGTTGAAACCCTCGAGCGTGGTGAAGTCGAACTGTTTTGCCAACAGGCCGGCTATGAAGCCAAGCTCGTTCCCGCCGGCTTCCTGCCCAGCAGCGAGGAGGATCGGCTGCTGATCGCACCACCTGTTAACAACATGGATGTGGAGCACTGGAAAGAACAGAACGCCGCCGCTATAGAACCACCGCCAGCGGCTGGGCCCTCGGAGGATCCCGAACTCGAAGCCTTTCGTCGTCGCCTGGAGGGCCTGCTATGACCCGACCCGATTCGGACCGGGGCCACCTGCTCACCGAACAGGCCAACCCGCTCAGCGAAAGCCTTGATCAGCTCAGCACCGCTGAGATGGTGGCGCTGTTCTGCCTAAACGATCTTGAACCCCAACGGGCGGTGGCCGCCGCCGCTCCCCAACTGACAGCGGCCGTGGACGCAATCAGCGATCGTCTGCGCCAGGGGGGGCGCCTTTTTTATCTAGGCGCCGGCACCTCCGGCCGGCTCGGCGTGCTGGATGCGGCCGAATGTCCGCCCACCTTCTGCACCCCACCCGAACTGGTGCAAGGGGTGCTGGCAGGCGGTGCCCCAGCCCTACTGCGCAGCTCCGAGGGGCTGGAGGATCGCTTTGAGGCGGGGGCTGACGACCTGGAGGAGCGAGGTTTTACGGCCGCCGACGCCCTCGTGGGCATTGCCGCCGGCGGCACCACTCCCTATGTGCTGGGCGGACTGACCCATGCGCGCCAACTGGGGGCCCTAGCCATCGCCCTGGCCTGTGTGGCTACAGACCAGGTGCCCATGCCCTGTGACATTGATATCCGCCTGCTGACGGGGCCCGAACTGCTGACCGGATCAACCCGACTCAAGGCAGGCACGGCCACCAAGATGGCGCTCAACATTCTCTCGACCGGTGTGATGGTGCGCCTTGGCAAGGTCCATGGCAATCGCATGGTGGATGTGGCCGTGACCAACGCCAAATTGGAGGATCGGGCCCTGCGCATCCTGGTGGACCTCGCCGGCGTCTCCCGCCAGGTGGCCTCCGACCAGCTGGCGGCCGCCGATGGCTCGGTGAAACTTGCCCTGTTGATGACCTTCACTGGCCTTGGGGTCCAGGAGGCCAGCGAACTGCTGGCGGGCCACGGTGCTTCCCTGCGGGCAGCATTAGCGAACGAATCATGGCAATCAACCAGAGACTGAAAGAACTCGCTGTTGAGATTTGATGCGATAACATGGACAAAGTATAATAATTATCATCAAAAATATGCTTCCAAAACTCCGCCTTAAGCTCAGCAAAGCAGAGTACAATATAAAATTTTGATCTTATCAGATATTAGTATCATTACAGCCTTTGCTGATATAGTCAAATCATACCAAGATATCAAGCATCTTATGCCAGGGGATATATTCCTTATCTAATTGAAAGCGCCCCAGTAAGGAGTTGTCAGCAGATCCACCTTGCGCCGGGTGGCGGCCGGAACGCTATCCACGGGCGTCATCAAGGCATGGCGTAGCGCTTGGTGGGCCTTGCTGGCCGGGCGCTGCACACCTACCCGTTGGGCTGCGGCCCGCACGATCTCCTGGGCCAGTGCGGCGTTGGCGCGCAGATTTTCGATAACCATTTCCACCGTCACCGAGGCATGTTCGGTATGCCAGCAGTCGTAATCCGTCACCATGGCAAGGGTGGCATAGGCGATTTCGGCCTCCCTAGCCAGGCGGGCCTCCGTGTGGTTAGTCATGCCAATCACCGAGCAGCCCCAGGAGCGATACAACTCAGACTCGGCCCGGGTGGAGAAGGCCGGCCCTTCCATGCAGAGATAGGTGCCGCCCCGATGCAGGCGCCGCCCCTCAGGCATGAGGCTGTCGCCCACATCTTCGAGAATGCGACTGAGGGCACCGCAATAGGGATCGGCCACGGTCACGTGGGCAACGACCCCTTCGCCAAAGAAGCTGAGGGGGCGTTGGTGGGTGCGGTCGATGAATTGATCCGGCACCACCATGTCGAGGGGGCGGTACTGCTCCTGCAGGGAGCCCACGGCCGAAACCGACAGAATCCAGCGCACACCTAAGGAGCGCAGGGCCCAGATGTTGGCTCTGTAGGGCACCTCGGTGGGGGTGAATGTGTGGTGGCGGCCGTGGCGGGCTAGAAACACCACTTCCAAATCGCCAATGCGACCGATGCGCAGGCTGTCGGAGGGCCTGCCATAGGGGGTATCAAGGTCCAGCTCCCGCACGTCTTCGAGGCCATCCATGGCATAGAGGCCACTGCCTCCAAGGACACCGAGGCGGGCGGTGGGGAGTTCAGCGCTGGCACTGCTGGCCATGAAGTGGGAAAGGAAAGTGCTGCCTATCTACTGCAAGGCGCCTTGGGATGGGAAGGGGAACCTTGGAGTCGGCGAAATCAGCCTTGCTCAAGCGCCCGTTGCACCGGAACCATAATCCACAGCCACCGTTCCTTGACTCCCCAGCAGGGCGAGGCTCCAGCCCTGTTGGGGGCTGGGGGTAACCGAGCCTGACCAACCGAACTGGGGGCAGCGGCGAGCAGCCCGCAGGGCAGCTCTGGCATTCGCTTAAGCGAACCTTTCTGCACCTCTCCTTGGCAGGGTTCCGCCCATGGGCTGGCAGGATTGATTCCCCCCCATCCCAGCACCATGACCACCGCCTTGATGGAAACCGAAGCTGGCCCGATCAAGCTGGAGCTTTTCGATGGCGATGCCCCTGGCACCGTGGCCAACTTCATCAAGCTCGCCAACGAGGGTTTCTATGACGGGCTCAGCTTCCATCGCGTAATCGATGGCTTCATGGCCCAGGGCGGCTGTCCCAATAGCCGGGAAGGATCAAGGGGCCAGGCCGGCACCGGCGGTCCTGGTTACACGATCCCCTGTGAGATCAATACCCACAAACACCAGGCCGGCAGCCTGTCGATGGCCCACGCCGGCAGGAACACCGGCGGCAGTCAGTTTTTCCTATGCCATGCTGCTCAGCCCCACCTTGATGGTCAGCACACGGTCTTCGGGCAAACAGGTGACCTTGATACGGTGCTTAAACTACGGAACGGCAGCCGAATCAAGAGCGTTACAATAGAAGCCTAAATTTCAAATTAAGGCCATAGGAAAGTGCCTCCCCCTATGGCCACTAGGCCCAAAGCTCTTTTTTGGGCCGCCTGGCGCCATGGAGTTCATTCAATTTTGCCAACCAAACTCCTAGGACCAGCGGATGAACGATCCAGCCTTGAGGTTCAGCCAGGGGCAGACCGCCGCGTCGGGGGTGGGTCCCAGATCGCCCAGCCCGCGTCGCTCCGGCTCGAGATTCCCACTGGGATGACCCCGGCGTTGGGAATCAGGGGCCAGCAGTAGTGCCACGGAGGTCGTATCCGACCATTGGGCCATGACTTTCAGGGAGCCGGCCAGGTCAGCGGCCGTGAGCTGGTGATTTTCGCGGGCCTCGAGCAGCATGGCGATGCGCGGCTGCTCCAGCAGCGCCAGTAGACGCGGATGCTCTTCCTGATGGATTAGCAGCTGGCGTTTGTGGGCCCACTGGCGCAGAACTTCAAGCCGCTCTGCCAGGGCCGTGGGACTCGCCACACCATTCCAGGCCAGCACGGCGGTAAGGCCTTGGGGTGCGTCCTGCTGGGAAGGGGCAACCGGGGAGGTGGCACCAGTGGGCTCCCCCAGCAGATGGCCTAGTTTCAACCGTTTGGCCTGCAGATAGGCGGCGTTGTGGTCACCGGGATCCATCACCAAGGGCACCCGATCTACAACTTCAAGTCCGTAACCGCCCAAACCAGCAATCTTGCGAGGATTATTGGTGATCAGACGCAGACGCTGGATGCCCAAATCACTAAGGATTTGGGCCCCTACGCCGTAATTACGCAAATCGGCAGCAAAGCCGAGATGTTCATTGGCTTCAACAGTGTCCAGACCGCCATCCTGGAGGCTGTAGGCCTTGAGTTTGTTCACCAGGCCAATCCCCCGACCCTCTTGGCGCAGATAGACCACCACCCCTTCTCCGGCCTGCTCAATCAATTGCAGGGCCGCCTCTAGTTGGGGGCGACAATCGCAGCGCAGGGAGCCGAAAGCATCGCCGGTGAGACATTCGGAATGGACGCGCACCAGAACGGCCGCTGCAGCCTGCTCGGGATGGCCCTTAACGATGGCCACATGCTCACTGCCATCCAATTCATTGCGATAGCCGATCGCCCGGAAATTGCCGAAGGCGCTAGGCAGCTTGGCTTCGGCCTGGCGGCGCACGAAGCGCTCGGTATCAAGGCGATAGCCAATCAGGTCGGCAATGGAGATCAACCGCAGCCCATGGCGCCTGGCGTAGGCCACCAGCTGGGGTAGGCGGGCCATGGAGCCGTCATGGTTCTGGATCTCGCAGATCACACCCGCCGGATAGAGGCCCGCCAGCCGGGCTAGATCTACGGCAGCTTCGGTGTGGCCAGCCCGCTTCAGGACCCCCCCCTCGCGGGCCCGCAGGGGAAAGATGTGCCCTGGGCGGCGCAGGTCCGTGGGACGACTGCCGGGATGGATGGCCACCTGGATTGTTCGGGCCCGATCCTCAGCCGAAATGCCCGTACTAACTCCGTTTTCCGGGCCAGCATCAACGCTGACTGTGAAGGCGGTCTGGTTGCTGTCTGTATTGCGATCCACCATCAGTGGCAGATCGAGAGCATCCAGGCGCTGACCCTCCATCGCCAGGCAGATCAGGCCCCGAGCTTCAGTGGCCATGAAGTTGATCTGCTGGGGGGTTGCGAACTGGGCCGCACAGATCAGGTCGCCTTCGTTCTCGCGATTTTCATCGTCCACCACCACGACCGATTCGCCATTGCGGATGGCCGCCAAAGCATCGGCGATGGCATCGAAACGAATAGTCGCAACAGTGAAATCTTGGAATTGTCGGCCGGGGGCGGAGTCTGGGGTCCGTTCAGCTGGAGTAAGGGTCAACTGGGGTGAAGGCCAGGGGATCTGGGCAAATCACCACCTAAGACTAGACGTTGTTGGCCCCCGCCGAGCCACCAAGCCCAGGCCTGGAGTCTTGGCGGGGGCCACTACGATCGTACTTTTTAAGTCTTTTGCATGGCTGCAGACAAACGCATCGCTGTGATCGGCGCGAGCGGCTACGGCGGTCTGCAGACGTTGCGCCTGCTGGCGGATCACCCCCATTTCTCGGTCACCTTTCTTGGCGGAGAACGCAGTAGTGGTCGCCGCTGGAGTGAAATCACACCGTTTCTGCCCCTGCAGGGGGATCCGGTGGTGCGGACCCCGGAACCGGAGGCGATTGCCAGCGTGGCCGACCTGGCCGTGCTCAGCCTCCCCAATGGTCTCGCCGCCCGGCTCGTGCCCGAGCTCCTGCAGCGGGGGGTGAAGGTTGTCGATCTCTCCGCTGACTACCGCTACCGCTCCCTGGCGCAATGGCAGGAGGTCTATGCGAGCGAAGCCCGGGAAACCCCTCGTCAGGACAACGATCTCTGCCAGGAAGCTGTCTATGGACTGGTGGAGTGGGAAGAGGAGCAGATCCGTGCTGCCCGGCTTGTCGCCGCACCCGGCTGCTTCCCCACCGCCAGCCTGCTGGCCCTGCTGCCCTTCTTGAAACAGGGACTGATTGAACCGGCCGGCATCATCATCGACGCCAAAACCGGCACCTCCGGCGGCGGCCGCGCCGCCAAAGAGAACCTGCTGCTGGCGGAGGCGGCCGAGGCGGTCGCGCCCTACGGCGTTGTCGGTCACCGCCACACCAGCGAGATCGAGCAAATTGCTTCCCAGGTGGTCGGTCACCCGGTGGCCCTCCAGTTCAGCCCCCACTTGATGCCAATGGTGCGGGGCTTGCTCGCCACCGTCTATGCCCGCCTGGGGGATCCGGGACTGACTGCGGACGACTGCTCCACACTCCTGCAGGCCGCCTACCGGCACAGTCCCAGCGTGGATGTGCTGCCGGTGGGCACCTACCCATCCACCAAATGGGTGCGCAATACCAACCGCGCCCTGCTGTCGGTCCAGGTGGATCGGCGCACCGGCCAACTGATCGTGATGAGCGCCATCGACAACTTGATCAAGGGCCAGGCCGGACAAGGCGTCCAATGTCTCAACTTGATGGCGGGGCTGCCGGCCAGCACGGGGTTACCGCTGTTGCCCTTCTATCCCTGAAGACCCCAGCCGGGCGGCGGCCAGGGCCACGGCCAGGGGCAGGATGCGGTGTTCCTGGACCTGGATCCGGGCGGCCAGGCTGGCCCTGTTATCCCCCGCCAGCACCGGCACCGCAGCTTGGACCAAAATTGGACCGGAGTCCACCTCGGCGGCCACCAGGTGGGCAGTGCAACCACTCAGGCACACGCCAGCGGCGAGAGCCTGGCCCACCGCATCAAGGCCCCGAAAGCTGGGAAGTAGGGAAGGATGGATGTTCAGCAGCCGTTGCGGGAATGCCTCGATCAAGACTGGGGTGACAATGCGCATCCAGCCGGCCATCACCACCAAGTCAACCGCCTTGGCTTGGAAGGCTGTTATCAGGGCGCGATCGAGATTCTCCCTGGTGGGATGGAGCTGGTGATCAAGAAGTTCAATGGGAACAGCGAGTCGCTCCGCCCGGCCCCTGGCGCCGCAATCGGCACGGTTGACCACCAACAGCTCCACGCTGGCCGCCAGGGGGCCCAGGCGACAGGCCCGCACCAGAGCCTCAAAATTGCTGCCGGCCCCGGAGGCCATCACCCCCAGCCTGAGTGGACCCTGGTGTCGTGGCCAGGGTTGTGGCCAGGGTTGTGGCAGTGGCCACTGAATAGCCTGCTGCGGTTGGCTATTTTCGTTCGTACACGGCATTCGAAGGACATCAAGCCCATGTCCCATCTTTCTATCTTGCCAACCGTGCTTAGGGATATCGACATCCTGCACCAGGCCCTCGGTTCCCTGGGGCTTCCTAGTGAGCCTGGGGGCGAACTACTCGGCTTTGCTGGCGAACGGCAGCTGGTGGCGATCTCCGTGCAACTGGAGGGCGGGCAAAAGCTGGGCTGGCAGCGGTCTGGCGATGGCTCCCTCTGCCTGGTCGGTGACCTGCAGCAGTTGAGCCGCTCCCACACACTCCAGAGCCTCCTGGGCAAGATAACCAGGGCCTATGCCGCCCGTCAGGCCCTGCAGGAAGCTTCCCTGAGCCTGCCCACGGCCTTGCTCGAATTCCATGGTTGAGGCCTCAGCGGCCCCGCGGCTCAGGCTAGATCTGCGTGAACCAGGTCGCCATCTGGTCTTGGCCCAACTCGACTTCACGCCAGAGCAGACCCAACTCGACCTGCGACTACCAGCCTGGACCCCAGGCTCTTACTTGATACGCGACTACGTCCGTACGCTGGAAGATCTGCAGCTGATGCAGGGGGAGCGCCCCATCCCCCTGCGGCGCCATGGTCCAGCCCACTGGCGCGCCATATTGCCCGATCTGGCACCGGTATGCCTCAGCTATCGACTCTTGGCCGTGGAATCGAGCGTGCGGACCAGCCAGCTGCAGTCGGATCACGGCTTTGTGGTGTTGGCCCAGGTGGCCTTGCAGATCGAGGGCCAACGCTGGAAACCCCATGCCCTGGAATTACGTCTGCCCCCCGATTGGCAGGCTTTCGTGCCCCTCCCCGAAGACGGTCAGGGAGGGTGGCTAGCCCGCGATTTCGACCAATTGGTGGATAGCCCGGTTGAGGTCGGTTCGCTCACGGCCCGCCCCTTCGCCGTTGCCGGGGTACCCCATCGTTGGGTCACCTGGGGAAAGCATCCCACAATTGATGCCCCCAGCTGGTTGCTGGAAGTGGCGGCGGTATGTCAGGCCTGCTGCCAACTGATGGGGACGCCCACCCCACCTACCCAGAGCTATCTGATGGTGCTGCACCTGCTTGAGCAGGGGTTTGGCGGCCTTGAGCACGACAACAGTTGCGTGCTGGTCTTTGGCCGCCGTGCCCTGGCTAAGCCCCAAGGCAAGCGCAAGCTTTTACAACTGGTGGCCCACGAATATCTGCACCAGTGGAATGGTCGGCGTCTAAGACCTGCCCCCCTCTGGCCGATTGACTATGACAGGCCAGTGATTGTGCCCACCCTGTGGTTCGTTGAGGGAATCACTAGTTATTACGACCTGTTTTTGCCCCAGCTCGCCGGTCTCAGCGACGAAGCCGACCTGATTGCCGACCTGGGCGACGATCTTTGTCGTTATTTCCGCACACCCGGTCGCTTTGTGCAGAGCCTGCGCGAAAGCAGCGAGGAAGCTTGGGTCAAGCTTTACCGCCAGGATGCCTATTCCAATAATAATCAGATCAGCTATTACACTAAGGGCACTGTGTTAGCACTGATTCTCGACCTGCACCTACGTCGCCATGGGTCTGCCCTCAGCTCCGTGCTGCGTCAATTGTGGGCCAGCCATGGTCGCTGGGGGCGGGGGTACACAGAGACGGATTTGCTAGCGGCCTTCACAGACCACGCCGCAGATCTGTCCACACTTTTGCCTTTTTGGCTGGAAAGTCGTCAAGATCCCCCAATTGATAGCTATCTCGAAGATGTGGGCCTGAGCATGAGTTCCATATCATCTTCCCATCCTTTCAGCGGCTGGCAGGTAGAAAGCTCTGGAGTTTCGGGATTGAAAATCAAGCAGGTGATGCGAGACGGACCCGCTGAGGTTGCTGGCCTTCAGGTAGGCGATGAGCTCCTGGCGATCGAACGCTGCCGCGTCAGGGTGGAAGACGCTCTCACCAGTCTGCTGGATCAGAGGGCCAGGGAAGGTGAACCCCTCGAGATTCTGTTTTGTCGAGATGGCCAAGTGCAGCAAACCTGGCTTCGGCCCTCGGCCCCTGAGGTGGTTCGTTATCAGCTCAACGCCAATCCTGGGCCTTCGCCCGGCGCGCTGCAGCGCCGGCGCCAATGGCTTGCCCTGGTGCCATGACCCACCGGACGGCTCCGCTGCTCATGGCCCTGGCCGGAGCCATTCTTTTCTGTGGTGGCATGGCGTTCTGGTTGGCCCGGGGGCTGATGTCCTCCGCTAGTTCCAGTGGTCAGAGCCCTTCCCTAATGGAAATTCTCGACGACGTGCGGCGGGGCCAGCCTGCTCAGCCAGGCTCCCCAAAGCCCGCACCCCAGCCGCCCGCCAACCCGCCCTGGCGCTCTCCCCTGACCAATGCCTGCTTCGCCCCCGACCCAGGCCTGAGCCAGCGGCTCCGAGATCAGTACGCCAAGCTGAACCGGCGGGTGCAACGCATCAGCATTCACCCATCAAATTATAGCGAGCGCCATAAACAGGATGCCTTCGGCAATCGCATTGACCCGAAGCCACGGGTGGTCGTACTGCATGAAACTGTTTACGGGTTGGGTTCGGCCATCAATACCTTCGTTACTCCCCATCCCGAGGATGATGACCAGGTGAGCTACCACATGCTGATTGGCGAGGATGGCCGCATTATTCAAGCCCTTGATTCCTCTAAGCGGGCCTTTGGAGCCGGCAATTCCGCTTTCGATGGCGAATGGGTCATCACTAATCCAAAGGCGGGAGGATCTATCAACAATTTCGCCCTGCATCTAAGCCTTGAAACCCCCCTTGATGGCGAAAACAATGCCTCGGGCCACAGTGGCTACTCCCAAGCCCAATATGATGCTTTGGCCCTAGTGTTAGCCCGCTGGATGATGAATTATAACATTCCTGCCGAGAACATCACAACTCACCGCCATGTAGACCTAGGTGGCGAAAGGGCCGATCCCCGCAGTTTCAACTGGAATGAACTCAAGGAAAGACTGATTGCCCTAGGTGTATTATGTTAAAAACATCGGAATGCATATTCAATTAGATAAGAGCACTTATAGTTGAAGAGCGCTGACCATATAAAAGCGCATGTAGTGCCGGATCTTGCATGTAACGCAGAATCCGGCCAGGATAGTCAAGCTTGCCATTATGTAGATAGGCCAGAGTTGCCAAAGCCTTGGCGTCTGCAGAGCAATTACTGGCCATCATCACCCGGCCCTGCGGCAGAGCAAGGGCCCGGCTTAGGCGGGCGAATTTACCGACCAAAAGTTCAACGTTGCGATCAGGGTCCAACAACTTAAGGCGCGCTTCCGTAATTTGTTCAGGACTGACTGAAGCGGGGAGTTGTCCCTGCTTGACCATTTCCTCAAACCCCAATTGGGCCGGCCCTTGGGTATTGAACAGACCAGAGCGCACGACAATTGGATTGTCTTCGCCGGGTTTAGCATGCTGCAGCTCGTCGAAAAGCACCGCCGCCACCAGCATCGGATTGATGCCCTGTCTGCGGCTGTGGGTGATGATCAGGGGCCGCAGATCCTCCAGCCGTCCCAGGGTGTGGTTGCGCAGGGGTTGAAGTTGGTCCAGTCCCTCGGTGAATAACTGGGCGAGGGCAGGCTGGGGGCCGTGGACGCCGAAACGACGGTTCAGTTCGCGGAGTTCTTCTTTGGAAAAGTCGATCGGGTCTGGTCTCATGCCCTCACTGCTGGGCAAACGGACCGACAGAGGTTCAAGCTTCGTGTTTGCAAGCTGGGGCTCCAGCTGCCTGGTTCGCCATGCTTGCAGGGGGTTTTGGAACAAAACCTCCCCGGCCACAACAAGCAGCGCGAGACCCAGAATGGCTTTCGGGCGTGTGCGGGATGGGCGGACAACGAGGCGGGCATTGAGGCGGCCATCCCTGAGCCCAATCCCGGATCTGCGGGGTAGCCGTGGCGCCCTCAACCTGGATCCGCTCAAGGACACTGGGGACACCGGGGCGGAATTAGCAATCAACACAAGCATTCTTAAGGCTTTTTAACACAAGCTCAAGGGCGGTTGACGCGGTCTTGTGTCTGTCCACCCACTCAGAGCGTTTCGGTCCCTTGCCGATCGACCCGTTGCCTGGATACGGTTCGACGGCTCGCCAAGCCGTCCTGAGGGGCCATGACATCGCTTCCGACGTTGGATGGCCATGACCCCGGGGGGCTCTGGCAGCGTTTCTGTCAGTTGCTCTGGCATGACCAATCCCTTGGCTTGTGGCTGGATGCCAGTCGCATGGGTCTTGAGCAATCCCATTTCGACAGCCTGGCAGGACCCATGGCTGAGGCATTCGCCGCCATGGCGCGCCTTGAGGGCGGCGCAATCGCCAATGCCGATGAGGGCCGCCAAGTCGGTCACTACTGGCTGCGGGATCCCCAGCTAGCCCCTGATGCCGCCGTCGGGGCCCGCATCGCCACCGAGGTCGATCAACTGGAGAGCTTCGCGGCCCAGGTGCGCTCGGGAGCCATCCCTTCCCCTTGCGGCATCCCCTTCAGTGATGTGCTCTGGATCGGCATCGGGGGTTCTGGTCTGGGCCCCTTGTTGATGATCCGGGCCCTGCAACAACCCCACAGGGGACTGCCCTTTCATCTTTTCGACAACGTCGACCCCCAGGGATTCGCCACCACCCTCGAAACCCTGGGTGAGCGCTTGAAGACCACTTTGGTGGTGGTCGTCAGCAAATCAGGCGGCACGCCGGAACCCCGCATCGGCATGGAGCAGGCCCGAGCGCGCCTGGAGGCCCTAGGTGGTAGCTGGGCGGCCCAGGCCGTGGCCATCACCACCGCCGGCAGCCAACTGGACCAACGAGCCCAGAATGAAGGTTGGCTGGCCCGCTTCGACCTGCCCGACTGGGTGGGAGGCCGCACCAGCATCACGGGCGCCGTCGGGCTGCTGCCGGCGGCCCTAATCGATGCCGACCTACGGGGCTTTCTCGCCGGCGCGGCGGCCATGGATCGCCTCACCCGCGTGCCGGAATTGCGCGCCAATCCGGCCGCCCTGCTGGCCGCCAGCTGGTATGCCGCCGGGGGGGGCAGGGGCCTGCGCGACATGGTGGTGCTGCCCTACCGGGACCGTCTGGAGCTGTTCAGTCGCTATCTGCAGCAGTTGGTGATGGAATCCATCGGCAAAAAACTAAATCGGGATGGGGCCATCGTTCACCAGGGCCTGGCAGTTTACGGCAACAAGGGATCCACCGATCAACATGCCTATGTCCAGCAACTTCGTGACGGTTTAGACAACTTTTTCGTAGTCTTCATCGAGGGCCTGGATGATCCTGAGGCCATCAAGGCCCTGGACAGGGAATATCCGGGGGATGTGCTGGAGGGCTTGTTGCAAGGAACCCGCGCGGCCCTCAGTGATGGCGGACGCCAAAACCTGACAATCACCCTCGAGCGTTTTGACGCCCGATCCCTGGGCGCCCTGATCGCGCTGTTTGAACGGGCCGTAGGCCTGTATGGCGAACTGATCAACATCAACGCCTATCACCAACCCGGGGTGGAGGCTGGCAAGAAGGCCGCCGCTGAGGTATTAGAACTAAAGGCCCAGCTGGAAAATCTGCTGGCCGACGGTCAGGAACGCAGTCTGGAGGAGATGGCAATTGCCCTGGGACTGGCCAGCCCTGAACCGCTGTTCTGGATCCTGCGCCATCTCTGTCACAACCACCGGGGTATAAAGGCCAGCGGCGATTGGGGAAACCCTTCCGATCTGCGGTTTGGAGCTCTCGTGTAACCGGCGGCTCGCCGCCCAGGCGAGTAGCCCACCGCCACCAGGGCCTACGCTTAATCCCTTAGGCAAGTTGGCCTGCGACGAGACAGCCAGATGGAGACGTCCTCCTAGGCAGGCCAACCACCACGTCTTTGGGGCTAAGGGTGGGGTCCTACAACCATTGGCAAAACAGAGTACCGAAGCTGGAAAGGCCTATGAGTAAATCTGACCAGGTGTGGTATTGCTGGATCGCTGCTCGGCCATACCTTTACGGGAAATCGAATTTCATGCTATCATCGATGGCATAACATTGTGTCAACCAGGCAAGAAAGCATGGCTATTCAAAGTCTTTTAAAGCAGGCCATACCAACTTCGATCAAAGATCGAGTAAAAAATATAGTTTACCCCCAGCTCAGCGTTCCTCCTTCAGCAAAAAAGCCTGCTTTTGAGTTTTGGATTGACGTTGTCAGTGGCTGCAACTTGCGCTGTGCAGCTTGTCCCGTAGGTATGCCTGAGTATACCAATAGCATCGGCAAGCAGTTAAGGGAGATGAGTCTCGACACTTTTGAAAGAATTTGCATTAAAGCTAAAGAAGATACAAATGGAGACTGCAGATTTGGGCTTTATAATTGGACTGAGCCCACCCTACATTCCCAACTGCACGAATTAATTGCCTGTGCTAATCGCCATGAAATACCAGTTGGTATCTCTTCTAATCTCAACCACTTATACGACTGGAGCTTACTTAAGCCATTGGATTTATGCAATTTCACAATTACAGTATCGGGTTTCACCCAAAAAATATACGCTGTTAATCACAAAGGAGGTCGCATTGAGCCAGTGTTAACTAATTTAGTGGCTATTTCTCGCCTGCTTTCAGATTGGCCCTCCTATAAGAATATACAGGTACGTTATCTTGTGCATCGGGATAATCGTGATGAGATAGCAACTTTCAGACATTTCTGCGAAAAACTTGGCATGAATTTCGAAGTATACCATGCTTACTATATGCCAATCGATAAAATGTTCGAGGGTCTTGATCATGTTCCAGATGGACTTGAATATATTGAGTATTCTCCCAAGCGTGTTCGTGATGCGATTGGAACCTACCGCACCAGTCAATGTGCTCTGCGAGATTCACAGGTTGTTTTAGATGTAGATGGCAATTTTGGCGTTTGTTGTGTAGAATCTCCCTCAGCCAAACAAATTAACAACTTCTTAGAGGTGTCTTTTGCTGAAATGCAGAAATCACGTTTCGCAAGTGATCTGTGTCGGCGATGCATTAAAGATGGTATCAATGTTTTAGCTACCTATGCCCAATATGAACCAGCTCATGTCCAAGAAGCAGTCAATAGTGCCCTACCGTTTAATTTGCAAGAATTAGTCTGATTTTAATTTAAACTCATTTAAGCCTTGATGTTAGGTCGATTAACCCGGCCTAGTCCACGGACAACGGGCGTTAGACCATCAAGATGTAAAAAATCAACATGATCATTGATGACTTCGATAATTTCAACTTCGCAATGTTGAAGCATAGAACGGATTGATAGTTGGGATAATTTATTGATATGTTCATGGCAGGGGGGCAGCTTGCCTGCGGCAATTGCTTCTAATCCTGGAAACTCAATTGGTACTTCTATATATAGGAGTCCCCCATCTTTGCAATGGGAAAGCAAATTCCGACAGGTGTTAAGGGGATGGCCCACATGTTCAATCACATGTAGGCATTGAACAATATCGAAGCGCTGCTTATGAGAGCAACTTTCCAGTCTTTGATTCGACTTCGACTGATTATCGCTACTCACTTCAATAATACTTGTGGAGATCCAGTCAGCTTTCGGCTGGATTCCTCCTTCGCCACCGCCGTAGTCAAGAAGGGTGATTGATTCAAGTGCGTTGGCTCTGCGGTAGTCATCAAGGATTGGCATGAAATAATTTTCGTGCTGGGAGCGTCTCAAAGCCGCTTCTTCACTAGAACCCATAGACTTACTTAATTCAGCAAACCTGGGTTGGAAACTGGATCGGGCTTGTATGTATTCTGTATCAAGATAAAAGGAATAATAATCCCGGAGTTGATCATCTGTTATTTCATACCATGGTGCCAAAAAATGACAACTCTCACAGAGACCATAGGGAATTGTGAGGGAAGAAGAGGTCAGTAAGTTGCTACTACGGAACTGATCAATGCGTCTGTGAATTTTATTCCCCAGGTTTGGGGGTAATGAATTCACCTTTCGCCGCAGGCCCCAATCGATCCAAGGTATGGTTGCTGTCTGGGTGGCAGTTAGCTGAAGCCCGTGTTTGGCAAAAAATGGATCGACTTCAACCTCTTTATCAAGCCGTTTGAATTGATTGCTGGCTCCACAGCAGCGACAGTCTTTTTGCTTAAGTTGCATTAATCCCATCAGTCCATACCATATTGTGTGATCAATTAAGGAAAATTATCCAGAGATAATTCAAAGGTTTAGCGGGCCAGGATCGCTTGGATCGCTTTCAAAGCTATCGATGCCGATTAAGGCAGTTTCCAGTTCCATACGCTGCTCCATCTGACGCAAAAAATACCCTGTCATCATTGCCGAAGCCAACAGACCAGCCAAATTCTCTCGGCTGGTCTGAATTTTTACCTCAAACTGTTCTCCTGGGAGCATGCCCAGCAGCCCTTGAACGTTGTGGCGAATGATGTCCTGGATGTCTCCGCTGGCGGAACGGGCGACCCTCTGAAGCACATCCGGAGATTGCTCTTGCAGGTACTGGATCAGGGAGTTGCCACTGATCGCCTCGTTGTCGCTGGTCAGGAACTCCGGATTGAACATGGGACTCCCGCTCGGCAGGCCTGTGGCCGTGTGGCTTGCGCTGCACCATAACGCAGCTCTTCAGGCCATCCCAGGCGCTGGGACGGGGGACAACCGAATCGGTCCGAAGCGGGTTAAGGGCCAGTAGCGCCAGATGGCTGTGCCGATGACCTCCTCTTCGGGTAGGGGCCCCCAGAGATGGGAGTCGAGACTGGCATTGCGGTTATCGCCCAGAACCAGGAGGTTGTGGGGGGGCACTGTCAGGGGGTCCAGCCTGTAGTCCATGGGTTCGTTGCCCCAATCCATGGGCACTAGCTGGCCATTGCGATAAAGCAGCCCATCGCGCACCTCCACTTGATCTCCGGCACTGGCAACGACCCTTTTGATCAGAGCCGAACCGGGGTCAAAGCCCGCCTGCACCAGGGCCGGCGGCGGATGAAAAACCACCACACTGCCTGGCTTGAGGGGGCGATGCAGCTTGGGCCTGACCTTCTCCACCAGGATTCGATCCTGCAGTTGCAGGGTGGGCAACATGGACCCGGAAGGGATCCAGCGCGGCTCGATTACGGCCCAGCGCAACAGCAACGCCACCAGCAGCCACAGGGCCAGGGAGAGCAGCTGGCGTCCCAGGCCCACCCCTGGTTCGATCGCCATCGGGGCTACCCCTGGCTGGGGGGCAACCTCGGGCTTGGGAACAGGCTCCATGGGTGGATCCGGCAGGATGCCCCCCATCCTGAACACCTGAGGCTTGCCTGTGGCATCCCGCCCGGATCCCATGGCGCCGCTCGCCGGCTCTGGGGCCCCTAAGCAGGGACCTGGGGGCAACCTGAGGGCGGCATTGGGGCTCTTGCAGGGGTTGCAACGCCTTGGCCTGCGCCAAGTCGTGTTGTGCCCTGGCAGCCGTTCCGCCCCCCTGGCTGCCGCCGCCGCCCTGCTCGAACCCACAGGATTGGCCCTGTACACCTGCATCGATGAGAGGTCAGCGGCCTTCTTCGCCCTGGGTCTCGGACGGGGCCAGGGGTTGCCTGCGGCTGTGATCACCAGTTCCGGTTCGGCCGTGGCCCATTTGTTGCCGGCCTGTGTGGAGGCTGATTTAGCCACCATTCCACTGTTGCTGCTGACAGCCGACCGCCCCGAGAGGCTCAAGGGCTGCGGAGCCAACCAAAGCGTCAATCAGCAGGATTTTCTGCGCTGCAGTTGCCGTTGGGTGGCTGAGCCGGAGCCAAAGGGTATCGCAGGTCTGGATGGGTGTCGCATTGATGCCTTGGCCGTGGAGGCCTGGTGTTGGAGCCTGGGCCGCAAGCAGGGCAGTCCCCCTGGCCCGGTACACCTCAACCTGGCTTTTGAAGAGCCCCTCCATGCCGGTGGCCCCCTGCTGGACGCCTGGGCGCGCCAAATCCAGGGGTCTGCGCCCCAGGAAATCCTCCAGATCTTGATTCCCCCTGCTGAAACCCCGACACCCCCTCCGCCCCCCATTGCCGCTTGCCAGCGCCTGGATCCGGATCGGCCCGGAGTGGTGCTGGCAGGGCCCTGGCGCGGCGGACCCACGCAATGGAGCGCCTATCTGAGGGCCCTGATCCAGCTGCAGCGTCGCACCGGCTGGCCCGTGCTTGCCGATGCCCTCTCGGGGCTCCGTGGCCAGCCGCAGTTGGAGACCGTGGCCGCCTACGACCTAGTGCTGGAGCGAGCAGACCCTGGCCTGGCCCCTGCCCAGGTGCTGCGGCTGGGAACCTTGCCGGCGAGTCGGCGCCTGGAGCGCTGGCTCACCGCCCTGGATGCTCGGCAGGTGTTGGTCTCCGAAGCCGATCCTCGTCCTTTGGATCCCCTGGCTCGGGTGGCCGGCCAAAGTGAAGCCGGGTTAGTTGGTTGGCTGGCTGCCTGCGGGCTGGGTTGCGGGGTTTCCCTCGCTGGGGCGCCTCCCCAGGCCCCAGGCCCAGCCCCCGCGTCCCTGGCCCTGGCCGCCAAATGGAGCCAGGCCGAGGCGAAGGTACAGGCGCTGTTGACCCAGGCCCTCGATGGTCTGGGTGCCCCGGCAACTGGCAACCCGTCCAGCCTGCAAGAACCCGTGCTGGTGCGCCAGCTCAGTCGCCTGCTGCCGGCCCACCTGCCCTTGATGCTGGCCAACAGCTCACCGGTGCGGGACTGGGAGTCGTTTGCTGATCCCACCGGCCCGCCACGGCCGATGCACGGGTTTCGGGGGGTTTCGGGCATTGATGGCACCCTCTCGGAGGCCTGCGGGCTGGCCGAGGCCCTCGGTTCCCTGGTGTTGCTGAGCGGCGACCTGGCGGCGCTCCACGACAGCAATGGCTGGCTTTGGCGCCCCCAGTTGGGCGGTCGCCTGACGGTGCTGTTGATCGACAACGGTGGCGGCGGCATCTTCGAGCAGCTACCCATTCGCACCGAGCCGGATGGGGCGCTGGATTTTGAGCGGCTCTTCGCCATGCCCCAACCCCTGAATCCCTTGTCCCTGGCTGCGGTGCATGGGGTGCCCTGCCGCCGGGTTGCCAACCTGGATGATCTGGCTCCCCAGTTGACCTGGGCCCTGGCCCAACCCCTGGCATTGCTGGTGCTTGGCACAGACCGCCGCCAGGACGCCGCCCTGCGCCGACGGCTACGCACAATGGCGGCACTCGCAGGCCCCCCTGATGCGTGAAGAGTCCCCCGCCTCCGCCCTTGCCGCAGGCAGGGAGCCGGTGCAGTGGCAATCCGTAGGCCACTACACCGATGTTGGTTTGGAACGGAGCGAAGAAGGCATCGCCCGGATCTGCATCAACCGCCCCGAAAAGCGCAATGCTTTTCGCCCCCGCACGGTGCAGGAACTGTGCGATGCCTTCACCCGGGTTCGGGATGACCCCACCATTGGCGTTGTGCTGTTTACGGGGGCCGGGCCGGCAGCTGATGGGGTCTGGTCGTTTTGCGCTGGGGGCGACCAAAGCGTGCGCGGCGAAGGGGGCTACGTGGACGATGAGGGCCTGCCCCGCCTCAACGTGCTCGATTTGCAACGGTTGATCCGCAGCTTGCCCAAGGTGGTGATTGCACTTGTAGCCGGATACGCCATGGGCGGCGGCCAGGTGCTTCATCTACTTTGTGACCTCAGCCTGGCCGCCGACAATGCCGTCTTCGGCCAGACTGGACCTCGAGTTGGAAGTTTTGACGGCGGCTTTGGAGCGGGTTACCTGGCCAGGGTGGTAGGCCAGCGCAAGGCACGTGAAATCTGGTTTCTCTGCCGTCGCTACGGGGCCCAGGAGGCCCTGGCCATGGGGTTGGTAAACGAGGTGGTTCCCCTAAATTGCCTGCAGGCCGAAGGAGTGGCCTGGGCCCGGGAGGTGCTGCGCCACAGCCCGACGGCGATTCGCTGCCTCAAGGCGGCCTTCAATGCCGAGACGGATGGGCTGGCTGGCATACAGGAGCTTGCCGGGCAAGCCACCCATCTCTTCTACCGAACCGCCGAAGGCCAGGAGGGTCGCAATGCGTTCCTGGAGAAGCGCGATCCGGACTTCTCGGATACCCCCTGGCTGCCATGAGGACAGGGCAGGGTGTAGGGCAAGCCAGCCGGGTGCGTGTCTCGTTAAATTGGTTTAATGCGTCATTGCCTTGTTTAATCGGGAACCGTGATCCGTCATTTGCTCTGTTCCCCAGGCCAGCTTGTCGCCACTACCGCACCGGCAGGTTTGCTGGCCCTCCTGGCCTTCCTGCCCCCAGGGGCTGCCTTCGGTCAGCCGTCAGCACTGGCCGGTTCCACCGCCCCAGGCACAGCCGCCACGGCCCTAACTTCAGCTGAAAAGCCGCCGCCGCCATTGTTCGCCCCTGGCGCAGCCGCCCTGCTTGGGGGGCCGGAACCGCTCCAGATCAGCGGTCCCCAGGGCGCGGCACCCGCTGCTTTGGCTATGCCTCTAGCGGCGGCCCCCTTGGCTGGGCCCGTCGTGCCCGCCACTGCCCCGACGCCACCGGCCCCGACGCCACCGGCTTCGGCACCACCGGCTCCTGGTAAACAGGCTCCTGGGGTGTCGCCTCTAGCAGCTGCCAGCGTCGAGGCCCCTCCGCCTACAACCTTGGTGTTGGACCGTAGCCGTCGTTTACTCACCGTTTTTGAAAATGGCCGTCCGTTGCGCCGTTTTCCGGTGGCAGTGGGCATGCCTGGCTGGGAGACCCCCGTTGGCAGCTTTCGGGTGTTGGAAAAGACAATCAACCCGATTTGGGAGCATCCCCAGAAAGGCACTCATACTCCCTCTGGTCCGGCCAATCCCCTCGGCAGCCGCTGGATTGGTTTTCATCAAGATTGCCAAGGCCGTCGCGGCTGGGATGGCGAGCAGATGCTCGATATCAAAGGCTGTGTTGTGACTGGTTTCCACGGCACCCCCTACAGCTGGACCGTTGGTCAGGCCCTATCCCATGGCTGTGTGCGCCTCCATGACGAGGACGTGCGCGAGGTTTTTGAGCTGGTGTCTCTCGGAACACCGGTGACCGTTTTGCCCTGAGACAGGGCGCCCGTAAAGTGGCGTCCTTGTCAGGATCAGACGATGCGCATTCTTTTTGCTGCTGCTGAATGCGCTCCCATGGTCAAGGCGGGGGGCATGGGTGATGTGTTGGGTTCCTTGCCCCCGGCCTTGGCGGCCCTTGGTCATGACGTTCGAATCATGATGCCGGGCTACGGCAAGTTGTGGGGACTCCTGCCCATTGCCAGCGAGCCAATATGGCGAGGGCACACCATGGGCACCGATTTCGCCATCTATGAGTGCCGCCACCCAACCCATGGGTTGCCCATCTATCTGGTGGGCCATCCGGCATTTGACCCCGCCAGGATCTATGGCGGCGAAGATGAGGATTGGCGCTTCACTTTCTTCGCCAGTGCCACGGCCGAATTCGCCTGGAATGGGGGTTGGCATCCCCAGGTGCTGCACTGCCATGACTGGCACACGGGAATGATCCCGGTTTGGATGCATCAGGACCCGAATATCAGCACTATTTTCACGATTCACAACCTCAAGTATCAGGGCCCTTGGCGTTGGAAACTCGACCGCATGACCTGG
Source organism: Cyanobium sp. (assembly GCA_044233545.1). GTDB lineage: Bacteria > Cyanobacteriota > Cyanobacteriia > PCC-6307 > Cyanobiaceae > Cyanobium. The sequence continues at coordinate 5,823 of JBIIJV010000009.1, read as the reverse complement.
TGTCCCTGGTATATGCAGGGTGATCACACCATGGCCGCTGCACTTTTATATGCCGACCGTGTCAATGCCGTTTCACCGACCTATGCCCGTGAAATCTGTACAGGGGAATATGGGGAAGGTCTGGCCGGTTTGCTGAATTTTATTTCTGGTAAATTGCGCGGAATTCTTAATGGTATTGACACCGAAGAATGGAATCCCGCTACCGATGAATGTTTACCTGCCAACTTCAGCGTTGACGACTTGAGCGGCAGGGTTCTCAATAAGCAGACCCTGCAGCAGCGCATGGGTCTCACTGTGGATCCAGACACTTATCTGATGGCCATGGTCAGTCGGCTGGTGGATCAAAAGGGAGTGGATCTTCTGCTGCAGGTGGCCGATCGGGTGTTGTCCTATACCGATAGTCAATTTGTGGTGCTAGGCACCGGTGATCGGGGCTTGGAGTCGGGCCTGTGGCAGATGGCTTCGCGCCATCCTGGGCGTTTTGCAGTTTTTCTCACCTATGACGATGCCTTGTCCCGCCTCATCTATGGGGGTAGTGATGCCTTCTTGATGCCGAGTCGTTTTGAGCCCTGCGGCATCAGCCAGATGCTGGCGATGCGCTATGGATCGGTGCCGGTGGTGCGTCGGGTAGGTGGTCTGGTGGACACGGTGCCGCCGAATGTGCCATCTGAGGGCACCGGAACCGGGTATGGATTTGATCGCTACGAGCCAGTGGATTTCTATACCTCAATTGTGCGTTCCTGGGAAGCATTCCGCCATCGCTCCAGCTGGCAGGAATTGCAACGACGGGGCATGAGCCAGGACTTCAGTTGGGCCCGTTCAGCTCGCGATTACGACAGGATGTACCGCGAGGTCCATGGCATGAAGGAACCAACACCTGACGCCGATGAGGTCGGTCGTTTCTCTCAGGGGCAGGGGGCCGATCCCAGCCTGCAGGAGGCCGAGGCAGCAAGGGGTGGGCCTGGAGCCCAGGCGATGTCGAAACCCGCCGGCCTGGCTGTGTCTCCCCGTGACCTTCTGCGTCCGGGCGGTAATCCCTGAGCCCCAGTCGCTATAGAGCCATGGCGGCGCCAGAGCGCCTCAAGCAGGGGGGCGGTTCGTCACCTTATCTGCCGGCCCCTTGGCAGAACCCCTGGGGGCTGCTGTGGCGGGACCTGGGGGCGGTGCTGGCATCCCTGCGCTTGGGCCTGAGGGAACTTTGGCGGCGCAATGGCGAAGGCAGCCTGTGGCGGCCTGCCTTTTGGCCCCTGGGCGGGGCCAAGCTGTTTTGGCCCTTCTTGGTCGTGGCCCTGGTGGTGCTGCTCGTGCTTGGCGGTCGTCCCCTTTTGGCCGCTCGTCGCCAGCCGCTCCCCCCTTTGGCTGCGGGAGGCAACACAGCCACCCAAGTGGAAAATGCGCCGATCAGCGATTCGACCACCGAGGCTGAGGCTTCCCTTTCCCCGCCTGCAGCCACCGCAGCTCCGGTTCCGCCGCCTTCAGCCCCCCAACGCATGGAGTCCGAAACCCCGGCTGCCTCCCCCGCCCAGCCAAGTCCAGGGGAGACCGACGCTGGGGCCCTGGGGCCCTCGGATGCACCCTTGCCTACCCCCGATCCGCTGCTGCAGGAACTGGCGCCGGACGATCCCCAAGGTTGGATTGGGGCAACCCGGGCGGAGCCAGGCGCTTCGCGCCTGGATTTGCTGCTGATCGACGGCTTCGGGACCCTGCCCGAGCCCCAGCGGCTTGCTTTGGCAGGGCAATGGCAGCGGCGCGCCGAGTCCCTGGGCTACGAGGATTTGCGCCTCCTCGATCGACGGGGTCACCTGCTGGCGCGGCGGGCCCTGGTGGGTTCGGGCATGATCCTGCTCGAATTCCCTGCCACCCCTCCGGAGGCCTGATGTCCCTGCCTCTCTCCCAGCTGAATGCGCTGTGGGGTCCGCCCCTGGCCAGGGTCGAGACCGGCAACGCGATCGAGCGCGTCTGTACCGACAGCCGTAGCGACCTCACAGGGGCGCTGTTTGTACCCCTCGTGGGTGACCGTTTTGACGGCCACAGTTTTTTGATGACAGCCCTGGAGACTGCAGGGTCTGCGGTGGCCGAGCAGGGGCGGATCACGCCAGAAATGGTGGCCAGGGCAGGGGAGTTGGGCAAGCCGCTTTGGGCCGTGGCGGACACCCAGCTGGCCTACCAGCAGCTGGGCCGTCTCTGGCGTCGTCACCTGGGCGCGCCGCTGGTGGCGGTGACCGGATCGGCGGGGAAGACCACAACCCGTGAATTGATCAGAGCTGTGCTGGCTCCCCTGGGGCCCGTGGTGTCAAGCAGCGGCAACGAAAACAACGATGTGGGCGTGCCGTTGACCCTGCTCAAGGGGGACGCCACCACGGCGGCCTACGTGGTGGAGATGGGGATGCGGGGGCTGGGCGAGATCGAGCGCTTAAGCCTCTGCGCCGAGCCCGATGTGGCCGTGATCACCAACATCGGTACGGCCCATATCGGCCGACTCGGCAGACGCGAGGCGATTGCCCAGGCCAAAACGGAAATCACAGCTGCGTTGGCGCCCCGGGGACTGGTGGTGATCCCGGCGGGGGATCCCTTGCTGGAAGCGGCCCTGGCCCGTGGCTGGCAGGGCCGGGTGCGACGGGTGGCTTTGGCCGATGAAGCCAGCGGTTTCGATGCCACCCTGCCGGCGGCCGACTTGGTGGGAAGCCTGGAGGAGGGCCAGCAATTGCGGCTCGACCAGGGTCCGTTGCTGCCCTTGCCCCTGGAAGGTCGCCACAATGCCCGCAACTTTCTTTTGGCCCTGGCGGTGGCCCAGGAGTTGGGCGTGCCTTTGGCAGAGCACGGGGATGCGCCCTGGGCCGTGGCGGTGCCGGGGGGACGCAGCCGCAGGCTGCAGGTGGCAGGAATCGAGGTGCTTGATGAGACCTACAACGCCTCTCCAGAATCGATGCTGGCGGCGTTGGAGCTGTTGGCCCACCAGCCTCTGGCAGCAGGCGGCCGGCGCTACGCCGTGCTCGGCACGATGCTGGAGTTGGGGGAGCACAGCCTGGCGTTGCACCGGCAGGTGGCCGAACGGGCCCAGCAGTTGCAGCTGGATGGTCTGGTGATCGTCGATGACGGTGCCGAGGGTGAAGCAATGCAAGCCGCCGCTGCGGGATTACCGCGCCTGGCAAGGGTGGCCGAGCCGGAAGCTGCGGCCGGCGCCCTGGGGGCCTGGCTCCGCCCCGGGGATGTGGTGTTGCTCAAAGCCAGTCGTGCTGTCGCCCTCGAACGCTTACTGCCGCTGCTCGGCTGCAGCGGTGGTACGCCATGAGCCGGGGGTCATGATCGACCTGGATGTCCTCGACGGGCCAACCAACCCAGGCTGAAAACCAGCGCCATCGCCAGGTACCCCAGGGCCCACGAAGATCCGTGCCCCCAGCCCGGATCCAGGACCGTGTCGCCTGGGGTGAAACGCCAGGCATGCAGCAGCCCGACCCAGGAGCCGGCTGCGGCGACCAGGGCGCAGAGGGCCGCCGCCAGGAAGCGCTGCTCGATTACATAAACCAACATGGCCGCCAGCAGCATGGCGGCCACGATCTGACCTTGCTCTAATGCGAAGGCCCCCGCTGCCCAGACATCGGCCGCCCGTAGTGGATCGAGCAGGGCCGGACTAAAGGGTTGACCGGTTGTGCCGGCCCCCCCGGCCCGCAACCCCGACTTAAGCAGCATCGAACCCCAACTGGCCAGGCCGGGCAGCAGACCCAGCACCACCGCCGGTGCATGGTGGCTGGGAGTGGCCTGGAAGGCCTGGGCAGTCATCACCAAGCCGATATAAAGCACGATCGCCATGCCCGCCTCAATCGGCACCACCTGGCCCACCAGACCCATCAGTCCCAGGAGGCAGAGCAATGCCATCACCACCCCATTGAGCCAGGCGTAGCCCAGGCGTGCCCCCATCGCCTTCCAGCCCGGGTGACCGATGTAGAGGGTGGTCGGGAAGCATGACCCCAGGCAGGCCACGGCGATTGTCGCCAGGCCGTTGATCAAAAGCGAACTGCGCACGGGGTAGCGGTCGCCGGCCGCATCGGCGCTCTCCAGGTTCTGCAGGGAACCGAGCACCGTAAACAGTCCCATGGGCAGCGTGACCCCAATCCAGGGCAGCAGCTGGTTGCGAGCAGCCCATAGGTCGCCAAGCCGGAGCTGGGGCAGGTGCAAGCCGGCGGCCGCCTGGTTCGCCTGCCAGGTGGGTGCGTCAATCTGGATGAGGCCAGTGGCGCCAGCCAGGGCCACCCCCACCAGCACCGCCAACAAGCCCCCTGGCAGTGGTAACCGCACGTCGCCGTAGTAAGCCAACAACACCACCGCCAGCACCGCCAGTCCCACGACCGGCACCGCATAGGTGCGCAACAGAAAGCCGAGACTGATGTATCCCAAGGCAATGCCCGCCAGGGTGGAGAGCAGGGCGGCGCGGGGCAACCAACGGCGCAGGGGGCCCACCACAAACGATCCCAACGCCTCAATCAGGCCCGAGGCCAGGCAAGCCATCAGGCCGGCCTGCCAGGAGAGGCGCACCGCCTCGGCTTCCGTTAGCCCCTGGCCCAAGGCCGCCAACTTGACAGGCAGCATCACCAGAAACACGAAGGCAAACAGGCTCACCGTGTTGATGCCAAAGGGCAGGGCCGTGCGGTCGCTGTTGCCGTCCTGAAGGGCCAGGCGCCGGGCCTGGAGGGCATAGGCCAGGTTGCCGGCCAGCATGGACACCCCCGTAGCCGGCAAGATCACACCAAAGATCAAGCTGTCTGGATAGCCCAGGACCGCCCGACCCAACGAGACGATCAGCAGCAGCTGGATCAGGTTGTCAAGTCCCAGTCCGAGGAAGCCATCCAGGTCGCCCCGCACCCACCATCGGGGCCTGGTGGTTTGTGGGTGGGGGAAATCGGCCATGACCCGGCGTGTAGGGGGTTTGGCGGCCAAAGTAAGCGCGGCACCGGTTCATTCAGTGCGACTGGGGCGTTCAAGTGGCGTTCAAGTGGCGTTCAAGTGGATGCCACCCGATCCGGAAGCAGCACGCCATTGAGGTGGTCGCACTCGTGTTGAACGATCCGCGCTTCAAACCCCTCCACCTCCTTGTCAATCCGTTGGCCGCAAGCTGAGAGGGCTACCAGGTGCAGCCTGGAGGCCCGCAGCACCGGCAGCCGCATCCCCGGCACACTCAGACAACCTTCCACTGCCTCGGTTTGGTCGCTGCCAACCGGGGACCATTGCGGGTTGATCAGGACGGTCTCGGGGATGGGGGGTGCGTCTGGGTAGCGGGGGTTGCAGGTGATGCCATAAATCACCACCCGCAGGGGCACGGCGATCTGGGGGGCCGCTAGGCCGGCGCCAGAACGGGCAGCCATCGTGTCGCGCAGGTCGTCGATCAGGGCAGCGAGTTGGGCAGTGCCCAACACTTCAGACGCCACGGCTGCGCTGGGCTGGCGCAAGCGGGGATCGCCGAGTTGCAGGACGGGGCGAACAGCCATAACCAAATTTTAGTGGATATATGGGGTGATTCCTGCCAGGGCGGTTTTACGCCTGGGCGCCATCGGGACTGGCGATAGGGTTCCTGGGCCCGTGGCCTCTCCATGAACCTCCCCCTTGCTTTTCTTGATGGCGGCTTTGACATGGCCACCCTCCAAGAGGTGATTGGGCGCTGGGGCTACGTGGTGATTTTCGCAGCCATGTTGCTGGAAAACGCTGGCCTGCCCTTGCCCGGGGAAACGGTGACCCTGCTTGGCGGTTATGCGGCCGGCAGTGGCCAGTTGAATATTTTGGTTGTGATGGGAGCGGCCGCGGGCGGGGCGGTGTTGGGCGACAACATTG
>JBIIJV010000121.1:0-8329 GCA_044233545.1 Cyanobium sp. | reverse complement strand
TTGGCAATTTTGCATCCATTCCACTAATGGGCAATTCATTGGTTCTGTCTTCTGGTCCTGCGGGCGACCTGCAGGCGTTTCGGCCCCTGCCAAACCGGGGGCTTGGCTCCAATTCACTGGCCTATAAAAGCACGCGCCTAATGGCTCGAGCCGTCAATGGGATGCAGATGGCCCTGGCCGAGGCCTATATCAATGGGTTGGAAATCCCCGATTCTTTGTATCGGGCCATGCTCCATGGCACGATGCCGACCCTGTTTCGAAGCTTTCCTGGCCTACTGGCTCCCTATGAATGGGTTTTGACGGAGTCAGATCGCCTGGCGGAGTCTTCCAGAGAACTGATGAAGATTCAATATGACCTTCCCCAGACGATGCTCAATGGAATGCTGGGGGATTGGGAGCCGATTTACCCCAAGTACAGCATGGGGCTTTGGGAAAATGGGGCTGCCGATCTCGAGGAGTCGCAAAAACAAATGATTGATCAGTTGATTGAGAGGCTTGGCATTGAGGATGGCGATCACATTCTTGATTTTGGGTGTGGTTGGGGTTGCGTGCCTAATTACATCATGAGCAAGTTTGCCAATGTTCGCTTTACTGGAGTCAACCTAAGCCACCAGCAATGCACCTATATGCGCGCCAAGATGAATGATCCCCGCAGCCAGCTCAGCTCGGGCAGGTTCAACCTGTTAGAAGGAGACCTAAATGACATTGAATTTGCCGAGAAATTTGACAAGATAGTTTCCGTGGGTGTTTTTTGCCATGTGGGCAACCTGACCCAGTCGCTGCAGAAGTTGGCATCCCTCCTCAAGCCCCAGGGTCGGGCTTTGATCCATATCATCACTGTGCGAATCCCAAACAACATGTCATCTGGGTTCACCCACAAATATATCTTTCCCCATGGCAGGTATTGGAATCATGACGCCATACCGAGCCATAATCGTGATCTTAAAACAGTGAAGCGTTGGTACATCAATGGTATGAATTACCATCAAACCCTTACGGAATGGCTGCATCGTTTTGACGCAAAGCAGAGTGAATTCCAAGGTCTTGATTATGGAATGGACTATGCCCGTTTCAGGCGCATCTGGCGTTTTTATCTCTTGCTGCTAGGTACAATTTTTGCCACTTGTGATGGTGAGTATAACGGCAATGGCCAGTATCTGTTAACCCATGCCGATTCGTCCGGCCCTGGCTAAGCGGGTGGGCGGGTGCAGCCAAGTTGCCAAGGGCCAGATCGAAATCGCTGCCACCCTTGTCTTCAAAGCGGCCGCACCCCGGCGCTCAATCCGGCCGCTTCCAGCCAACGATGGATCGGTTCGGGCAGGGGGCAGCGTTGGCGATTCGTGGCATTGATGGCCAGATGACGGGTCAGGCCCCGGGCAACCTCCTCGCCAGCGAGATCGAAGCGGTAGGCCACCTCAAAGCCGCTGGGATCAAGCCGTTTTGGTGTCAGGACGACCTCCAGCTCATCCCCCACCACCAGGGGGCGGCGGTAATCGGCGCGGCAATGCACGATTGGCAGGGCCACCTCTGGCTTGTGCTGGGGGCTGGGAAACAGGGCGGCGGGGGCAATGCCAAAGCCTTGCATACTTTCTTCGTAGGCCTCGTGGCACCAGCGCAACAGCTGGTGGAAGTGCATCACCCCCGCCGCATCGGTGTCGCCGAAGCGCACCGTGCGCTGGAGTTGCAGCCAGGGGCAGGCAGCGGAGAGAGGGGGCGGCATGGGCGTCTTGGCAGGGGGTTAGGGGAAAGGTCGAGCTGCTCTCGGGGCCGTCCCGCAGTGGCGGCTGTTGGGAGCAGTACACCCGGGGGTCCAAAGCGGCGACTAAGGGATCGCCTCAGTTTGAAGCTGATCGTGGGCAGCGATAACACCCTTGAGGCCGAAGATCTGGCGTCGGGCGATGCGGCGGGCACTGGAGCACCTCGGCAGTGGTTCCGGTGCATCAAACCAAAAGCTAGCGCGCATCCGTTGTCGAAACCTTGGGGGATACCGAGGTCGTGAGCGGCACTGGCATCTTGATGCTTATTGCCTAAAGTATCAAGATGTTCTAGATCAATTTATGGATTTGCAGCGGCCGATGTGCACCACCATCAGCTTCGAAGACGATCTCGCCGCAATCCTGAGCAGCAAAGCTCGCCATTCGGGCCGCAGCTTCAAGCAGGTCGTGAACGCGGCGATCCGCCGGGGACTTGCGCTCGGCGAGCCCCGGCGCAGACTCGCGAATAGGAATTTGTGGTGCATCCCCAGGCCTGCGGCCTGATAGCTGGTATTGACTCCTTGCACTTCAACCAGCTGCAGGATCAGCTGGACTTGGAACAGTTAAAGGCGGTCCAGGCGTTGGATTGTGAGCCATCGTGATCATTCCTGACGTGAATATACTGGTTTATGCCTTCAACTCTGACGTTGCCCAGCATCAGCAGGCCAAGGTTTGGTGGGTAAACCTTTTCGCCGGCTCCCAGCCCGTCGCCCTCTCGTGCATTGTCGGCTTGATCAGCCTTCCGTGTCGATCCTGCAGCCTGGTCCGCGCCATCTCGCCATTGACGTCCACGCCGCCATTTGGCCCGGTGTTTGGCACACCCGATGCAGGTAAAACCGGTTATCTAGGGGCATTTCGACAAGCTGCTGAAATGATGAACTGTCTTTTCACGCAAAGGCGAGCCCTTCGCTCAAGCCATGGCAGCCAGGGCCCCCACCACCCCAACCACCTTGGTCGAGGATTTCCGACTTTTTGTGGAGTCGAAGCTATGGGAGCTGCAGCGCCAGTATTTCGCCGCGCACGGCCAGCAGGCCTGGAGTGCGGGGGAGGTGCCCCACTACATAACCAGCAACCCGGTGGTGGCGGCGGCCTATGCCGAGGTGCTGGTGGCCTTCCGCCGCGATCGGCTGCGCCGCGATCCCGCTGAGGAGGCCCTGTGGATTGTGGAGTTGGGGGCGGGATCGGGGCGCTTTGCCCATCACCTGCTCCAGCAGCTGGCGGCGCTGTGTGAGCGGGAGGATCTCGATCCGACTGGCTTTCGTTATGTACTGAGCGACTTCTGTGCGGCCAATCTGGAGGCCTGGGCCCAGCATCCGCGTTTTGTGCCCCTGTTCGCCAGCGGCCAGCTGGAGCGGGCCCGCTTCGATGTGATGGCCACCAGCGCCCTGGAGCTGGAGCACGGCGGTGGGCGGATCGGCCGCGGCGATCTGGGGGCGCCGTTGGTGGTGATCGCCAACTACCTGCTGGATTCGATCCCGGCCGACCTGTTCTGCTTTCGTCACGGCCAGCTGGAGCGGGGCTTGGTGCGGCTGCGCCAGCGGCAGGAGGGCGGCGACGCCCAGGAGGCGGCGGCGCTGCTGCAAACGCTGGAGCTCGACTATCGCAGCGAGCCGTTGGCCGCCGCCCCCTTCGCCGAGCCCAGCCTGGATGGGTTGCTGGTGGACTATCAGCACCAGCTGGCGGAGCTGGAGGAGGCCTGGCTGCTGTTCCCCGCCCCGGCGTTGCGGGCGCTGGAGCGGCTGGCCGCCCTCTCTCGCCAGGGGCTGCTGCTGCTCTCGGCCGACAAGGGACACCACCGGCTGGAGGCGGTGTTGTCGCCCCAGCCGCCGGCGCTGGTGACCCACGGCTCCTTCTCCTTGAGCGTCAATTACCACGCCCTGTGCGGCTGGGCGGCGGCGGCCGGCGGCCAGGCGCTGGTGCCCGATCCGGGCCGGGGCGGCCTGCACACGGTGGCCCTGCTGCACCTGCCGGAGGCGGATGATCACCGCGCCACCGCGGCGGCCTGGCGGCGCCACCTGGCCGCCTTCGGCCCCGGCGACTACCTCAAGCTCAGCCAGCTGGCCTGCGCCAACGCCGAGCAGCTGAGCGCCGAGCAGCTGCTGGCCTTTCTGCGTCTGGGCCAGGGCGACAGCCACCTGTTTGCTCGGCTGCAGCCGCGGCTGCAGCAACTGGCGGCGGATCTCCAGCCCCAGGAGCGGCTCGGGTTGCTGGAGAGCGTCGCCCAAGTGGAGCGGATGCAGTTTCCGCTCGACGGGCGGGAAACGGAGGCGATGGTGGAGGGCATGCGGGCGCTGCGGCAGGACGAAGCGCTGTCCCAGCCGCCCGCGCCAGAACTGCTGGCGCTGCAACGCGAACTCGATTGGTTGGCGGCGCTGGTGCAGGCGCGCGTCGAACGGCTGTTCCGTCGCCATGGCGGGGAGGCGAACCTGCCGTTGATCCCCGAGCCGCCGCCACTGCCGACCGGTTCGGAGGCGGCCAGTCCGTGGGCGGAACTGGTGGGCGAGCTGGCGACAGAACCGCTGGCCCGGCTGGCCCTGGCCCTGCTGTTGGCGGCTCAATTGCGGCCGGCGGCCCTCGATCCCCTGATGCTGAACAATCCGGCGTTGGAGCGGCGCTTCAGCGAATGCGGCGGCCTGCTGCGGGAAGCGGGCTTTGAACCCACGGGCGACACCCTGGCCCTGCTGGCCGATGGTGGCCAGCCGGCGGGCCGGCTGGCGGTGGTGCGGTTGCTGGCGCAGGAGGGGCCGCTGCGGCGGCTGGGGCTGCTGGCACCAGCAGAAGGGGATGCGCCGCTCAAGGGGGGGTTGAGGCTGGTCGGCTCCTGGCTGGAGTGGATCGCCGGCGCTGGCCCCCGGCCCGGCCCTGAACTGGCAACAACCACGGCCCGACGACTGACCACGGATATGGCCTGGCAAGACCTGGTGCTGCCGGCCGGCACCCTGCGCCAATTGGAGGAGATCGAGACCTATCTCCAACACCGGCCCACCCTGCTGGCCGCATGGGGCATGGCCAAGCGGCTGCGGCCGGGCTATCGGGCCCTGTTCCATGGCCCGCCGGGTACGGGCAAAACGCTCACTGCGGCGCTGCTGGGGGCAAAGCTGGGGCTGGAGGTGCGGCGGGTGGATCTATCTCAGGCGGTGTCGAAATACATCGGCGAAACGGAGAAGAACCTGGCGGCGGTGCTGGATCAAGCCGAGCAACGCCAATGGCTGCTGCTGTTTGATGAGGCCGACGCCCTGTTCGGCAAGCGCAGCGAAACCCGCGATGCCCACGATCGCTACGCCAACCAGGAGATTGCCTACTTGCTGCAGCGCCTGGAAACCTTCCAGGGGGTGGTGATTCTTGCCACGAACCTGCCGGCGAATCTGGATGGGGCCTTTTTGCGGCGGTTCGAGAGCGTGGTCTATTTCCCCTTGCCGGGCCCGGAGCAACGGCTGCGCTTGTGGCGGGAGGCCTTCTCACCCCTGGCAGAACTGGAGGTGGATCTGGAGGCCCTCGCCGTGCGCCACGAACTCTCCGGCGGCCTGATCCTCAATGTGGTGCGCCGGGTGAGCCTGCAGGCGATCGCCGCAGGCGGCCGGCCGATCAACGAGAGCGACCTGCTGCGGGCAATCCGGCAGGAGCTGGAAAAGGAGGGGAAGGGGGTGTGAGGGTTGATCAGCTCTGCCCTGGCAGATCGGGGGGATTGATGTCCGCCATCAGCGTCAGGAAGAACTGGAACCGGGCTCGGTTGGTGGGAGTGGGGTCGAGTTGGACTCGTCCGGAAAGCAGTGCTGCTTGATCAAGGCGCTTAAAGCTTTCGCTCTGGCGTTCTCGCGCCTTAGCTGCTCGGTTTCTTTCTCGATCTGCTCGATCTCGCTCTCGAGCTGCTTCATCCTCAGCTCGTGCTGCATCTTGCGCTGCTCGTAATGCAGCATCAACTGCTCGTGTTGAATCTTGCGCTGCTCGTACTGCATCACGCGCTGCTCGTAGCCGGGATCGCGACGCCAATTGAGCATCGATAAAAATTGTCGCCACCGAGGCAGCGATGAAAGGGATACCCCATTGCTGCTGGAGCGCGATTCTGCGGCCGAAGACGGTGATGTGGTCATAGGAGGAGAAGAGAGCGATCAGGCCGAGCACGAGACCGCCCAGGGCCTGGACGAAGCCCAGGCGATCGAGGCCTGGCCAAGGCATGGGTGATGGTGGTGTTGATTCTGGCGTTTCTGGCAGCTCCGGGGCGCTGTTCGGCGGCGGCTGAGCTGCGGGTGGGACTTGGGATGGCGACACGGCACCCGGGGGTGTGGCGGTGGCGGGTGGAGACCTGCTGCAGAGCCCAGGAGATCAATGCCACCAGCTGTCACACCGGTTGTCGCCACAGCCGTGGCGATGGCCTTTTTCTACCCCTCCAGCAGCGCTCTGTCAGCTTCCTGAGCGGTGGCGATGGCCGCGTGCGCCTGATCGCGCAGGGTGGCGTAGAGCCGCCTGGCGGGATGGCCGGGAGGGAGGCGATCGTGCAACTGCTGGGCTTCCGCAGCAATGGCCACCTCTTCGGGGCAAGACTCATCGAAGGCACGAGGGCGAAGGGGGCGACGCACCGCCGCCGCCAGGCCTGCCACGAGCAAGTCGCTGCTGCTGCGGTCCGCGGCGGCGGCGGAGAGGAGCAGCTCGCCTACGAAGGCGTGCTGCTCCAGCGGAAAGCGCTCCGGTGCCTCGGCCAGCAGGGCGGCCAGCAGTTGCAGGTGGGCCAAGCGGGGCTGGGGGGCGTCTTGCCACCAGCTCCAAAGGGTGGAGGTGAGCTGCGGTTCGCGCCAGCCGAACAGGCAGGCGACGAGGTTCGCCCAGGCGACGCCGAAGGCGGCCTGATCCGCGCGGGGCAAGCCCCAATCCAGACACTCGCGGAACAGTGCCTTGCCCGCCGGCAGCTCCAGCAGATCGAGCGAGACGCTGGGGTGGTGCTGATGCCAAAGCGGAAGGGAGAAGCGTGCCGGCTCTTCCAGGCAGCGCTCCAGCCGTGTTTTGGCCAGGTTCAGCACCAGCTCAGGCCAGCGCGGGGCGAACCGCGTCAGGAAATCACGGAAGTGGTGATCATCCAGATTGACGGGCGCCTGCAACAGCCGCAGGAGCCGTTCGGCATCGGTCGGGCTGATCTGCTCCAGCGGGATGCCAAGCTCCTCATCCCCCAGCCAAAGCAAGATCTCGGCGGTTGCGTGGGAACGTTGGTTGTTGGACGACAGCAGATCTGGATGCGCTGAGGTGATCAAGTCGATCGCCAGCTGGGGCTCTGGCCGAACCAGCCGCATCACGATGCGTGGCAGTTGGCTCAGGGTTTCGGGATCATCGCTGCAAAAGATGGGTTCCAACCGTGCCCGATCCTGGGGCAGGAGTGCACGCCCCTCGACGCCATCGTGGGCATAGGCGGCGGCTATCAGCCTTCTGTGGTTGTCATCTTGGGTCGGGGAGTTCTCGATCCAGGCATGGGCCTGCAAGGGCGCCCTGCTGAGCACAATCGCCAATGCGTGCGGGGCAAAGGCGGCCAGGGGAGCGGAGGGATCAGAGCGTGTCAGAGCGAGGAGGGCCCAGGCATGCCCCTGCTGGCGAGAGAGCAGAATGTCGAGGAAAGGTTTGGCCCTTTGTTGCCAGCCTTGAGGGGTGTAGGCAGCGATCTCTGCCATGGCGGCGTTGATCTCCTGCATCAGCGCTTTGGAATCCGGCTGCTCCCGCTCGAGAACGGTCGCCAAGCTTTGGTGCAGGTGGAGATGGACCTGTTCTTTGCGATACCAGGTGAGATAGCACCAGCCGTCCATCAAATGGCGGCAGAGCCGGGTGGCCAGATCCCGATCCAATCGGACCAGCACGGCGGCGGCCGCTGGGGCCAGCACCATCTTCGGCTTGCGACGCTTGGAGTGGAAGGAGAAGCGAGCCACCGAGCTGGCAACGCGATACAAAACTGGCGCCGGCAGAGGGTGCAGATCGAGCACAGCATTGAGGCGCTGCAGGGTGTCTAGGAATTCCTCCGTCCAGGCCGCCATCTCAAGATCCGAAGGTGGCTGATCTGAAGGCCCATCCGGATAGCGCAGGGCGTGTTCGAGCAGTTCCGCGGCGGCGAACGCCTGGCGCCGGTTGGTGGAGCTGAGGCTGTCAAGAATCGCGTCAATTACCTGTCGCCTCAGTGGGCGAACCGCCCCGGGGTTGACGCGATAGGCCTGCGTCACGATCTCCATGCGCCTCCCAGCCTTTCTCTGGTAGGGGACGGCTGCGGTGGTGATCAAGGCTCCTTCGAGGATGGCGAAGGGCGTGGAGATGCCGGTCCAGCTTTCCGCCGCGGGGAGCAGCCGCAGCGCGAAGGCCACCACCGCCTTCACGTCATGCTGGGAGTGGAAAACCACGGGCCGGGCCAACTCCTGCAGAACGCGCAGTGGGTGGTTGGGGTGATGCTGGGTGTCGCGGCTATCCGATCGGGCCAGCTCCCAGAGCAGCTCACAAGCGCTCTCCAGCTGTTCTCCTGAGGAGACAGCCCCTTTGATTAAACGGCAGACTTCGGGATGGGAACCCTGGCCGGCCGCGATCCAACGCCGGGCGAGGGACATGGCGCA
>JBIIJV010000120.1:0-8389 GCA_044233545.1 Cyanobium sp. | reverse complement strand
AGGCCCGTGGCTTCACCCATATCGAGTTGATGCCGATTTCCGAGCACCCCTTCGATGGTTCCTGGGGATATCAGGTGACCGGCTGGTATGCCCCCACCAGCCGCTATGGCAGCCCCGATGAATTCCGTGCCTTTGTCGACCGTTGCCATGCCGAGGGTCTGGGGGTGATTTTGGACTGGGTGCCAGGCCATTTCCCCAAGGATGGCCACGGCCTGGCGTTCTTTGATGGGGCCCACCTCTACGAGCATGCCGATCCCCGTATTGGTGAGCACAAGGAATGGGGCACGCTGATTTTCAACTACAGCCGCAATGAGGTTCGCAATTTCCTGGTGGCGAATCTTGTCTATTGGTTTGAGGAATTTCACATCGATGGCATCCGGGTCGATGCCGTGGCCTCGATGCTTTATCGGGATTATCTGCGGCCCACCGGCCAGTGGTTGCCCAACGAACATGGCGGCCGTGAAAACACGGAGGCGGTGCAGTTTCTCCAGCAGGCCAACCACGTGCTGTTCCAGTATTTCCCTGGTGCCCTGTCAATCGCCGAAGAATCCACCACCTGGCCGATGGTCACCCAACCGACCGAGATTGGTGGGCTGGGCTTCAACTTGAAGTGGAACATGGGTTGGATGCATGACATGCTCGATTACTTTGAACTTGATCCCTGGTTCCGGCAGTTCCACCAAAATAATGTCACCTTCTCGATTTGGTATGCCTTCACTGAAAACTTTATGCTGGCCTTGAGTCATGATGAAGTGGTGCATGGCAAGAGTAATCTCCTCCAGAAAATGCCAGGAGATGACTGGCAGAAGTTCGCTAATGTCAGAGCCTTGTTGGCCTATATGTGGACCCATCCAGGCAAGAAAACCATCTTCATGGGCATGGAATTCGCCCAACGTTCTGAATGGAATATCTGGGGGGATCTGCAGTGGAGTCTGTTGCAATATGAGCCCCATCAAGGCCTGCAGCGCATGGTCGATGACCTGAATGAGTTCTATAAAAATGAGCCAGCTCTTTGGCGCGACGATTTTAATCAATATGGCTTCCAGTGGATTGACTGCAACGACAATCGCCATTCAGTGATTAGTTTCATGCGCCGCGAAAGCACCACGGGGCGCTGGTTGGTGGTAGTGGCCAACTTCACCCCCCAACCCCATTCCCACTACCGCGTCGGCGTCCCCTTGGAGGGGTTCTATGCCGAGGCCTTCAACAGCGACAGTGGCCGCTACGGCGGCAGCAACCTCGGCAACCTCGGTGGCAAGTTCAGCACCGCCTCTCCCATGCATGGCTACGAGCATTCTCTCGATCTCTGCCTGCCCCCCCTGGGTGTGCTGGTGCTGCGCCGCGATGAGGTCCGCAGTGTGCTGACTGCCGCGCCAGGCGACAGCGGCAGCTGAGCTGTCTTGGTCTGCTTGCCTGAGCTCCTGCTCCTGCCTTGTCACCGACAGCTCAGATGCTCGTCCTCGCTGACATTCATTGGCCCATAGACACTGCCGCCATGCTTGGGCCGCATTCCCTCGGCCCGCAGTCCCTTGCGGTGCGCCCCGCCGCACCTTGCTCCGATTGGCGGCGCTGCTGCGGGGCCTCCTCCATCAGACGACGAATCGCGGAGCCTTGCTTGCGCAAGCCGGTGAGGGCCAGGATTTAGGCCATCTCCAGATCTGAAAGCTTGCGGCCCCGATTGGTTTGGTTTATTTAGATGATGGTGCCATGGTCAATGGACGTGTTCTTCTCGATCACCACGATGCCACTGCGGATCGTGAACCCCAGCGCCGTGCGATCGGCCTCCTGCACGCGATCCTTGTTGATCACCTGAACGTTGCAGCCGATTCTGACGTTTTTGTCCAAAATCGCGTTGGAAATCTTGGACCCTTTACCGATCCCCAGAGGCACGCGTCCATGGGCACGTACGACTGCACGTTCGCGTTCCGACTCGAAACTGTCGGCACCCATCACCAAAGTGTCTTTCAGCACGACCCCCTCCTCGACCCGTAATCGCAACCCAAGCACACAGTGATCGACCAGACAACGGTCGAGTCGACATCCTTCACTCAGGATCGAACGTTGAACCTGGGCGTCGTGGATCTGGCTGGGCGGCAGGTAGCGGGCACGCGTGTAGATCGGCGCTTGCTCAT
Organism: Cyanobium sp.; assembly: GCA_044233545.1. Classification (GTDB taxonomy): domain Bacteria; phylum Cyanobacteriota; class Cyanobacteriia; order PCC-6307; family Cyanobiaceae; genus Cyanobium. The sequence goes on along the minus strand of JBIIJV010000120.1, from coordinate 6,257 downwards.
CATCAAAGCTGAAGGCGGGCTGCTCATCGGCCAGGGCAAGGTTCGCGTCATAGAAAGCCTTGATCGTGCCGATGTCTTCCCAGTAGCCATCAAATAGGTGGCTCTGCAAGTGATAGCCGGTGCTCAAGGCAGCTGGAATGATGTCCTTGCCGAAATCGGTGGCTTCAGGGTGGCTGTTGAGCAGCTGAAACAGCGTTTCCCGTTGAAACACATAAATCCCCATCGAAGCCAGAAACGGCCGCCGCAGGGCTTCCTCTTGGCTCAGTCCCAGGGCGCCGGTGTCGACGCGCATGGCCGCGAGGGCTTCGCCGCTGGGTTTTTCCCGGAACTCCCGGATCTGCCCATTGTTATCGGTGCGCATCAGCCCGAAGCCAGCCGCCGTTGCGGCATCCACCGGCAGGGCTGCCACCGTCAGTGCCGCACCGCTGGCCCGGTGGGCCTCGATGAAGGCCTGGTAATCCATGCGGTAGAGCTGATCACCGGAAAGGATCAGCAACTGATCTACATTCCACGCCTCAATCAACTCGCGGTACTGGCGCACAGCATCTGCCGTGCCCTGAAACCAGCTTGGACTGTCGGGGGTCTGCTGGGCCGCCAGCACCTCGACAAAGCCGTCGCTGAAGCCAGAGGAGAGGTTGTAGGTGAGGCTGATGTGACGGTTGAGGGATTGACTGTTGAATTGGGTGAGCGCGTAGATCTTGTTGATCCCGGAATTGATGCAATTGCTGATCGGGATGTCTATTAGGCGATATATGCCTCCCAGGGGAACAGCAGGCTTGGCGCGGGTGAGGGTCAGGGGTTGCAGGCGCGTGCCGGCGCCGCCGCCCAGGATGATGGCCAGTACATGCTTCACGCGCTGATCTCTCGCTTGAGGTGGAAGTAGAGGTGGTTTGGATCTTTGTACTGCTGTGGCAGGCAGTGATGCAGGTTCTTGAGGCGATGCCAGCAAACGCTCCGCTCAGATTTGAACCATGCCGCAGCGCATTCCCTTCAGCACCGCCTGCAGCCGGTTATGCACGTTGAGGGTTTGCAGGAGCCGCTTGGTGTAAGTGTGGGCGGTTTCGTTGCTCACTACAAGGCGCGTTGCGATCTCCCGGTCGCTGAGGCCACTGGCGAGCAGGTCGAGAACTTCATACTCACGGGGGGTGAGCCTGGGACAGCTCAGGTAGGGCAGGATGCCAGAGCGGAGGGAGGGGCTGCGGTAAGAGTGCCCACCAAGCACGGCCATCACGGCGGCCCGCAGTGGCTGCTGATCGTCGACAAAATCCGCCTCGGCCACAACGGCTTCCAGCCATGGTGCCTCGCTGCACTCGGCGGGAATCGCATCCCCCAGCGCCAGAATCACGCAGTGGAGTTTGGGATGGAGCTGGCGAGCCTCACGAACCAGATCGAACCCATTGCCGCTTTCCAGAAAATCGGTACAGACCAGCAGCTGGTAAGGCTCGTCAGCTTCCGCCGCCAGATAGCCCAAACAGGCCTCCTGATCGGTGACGGCGCAGCTGATGCGGGAATATCCCCCGAAGCTGCGGCACAGGGCCCGCAGCAGGAAGCGACCTTTGGCCGCCACCGCGACCCGGCCTGGTATTTCCATCGATTCCAACCCTTCTTCAGGGGTGCCGTTTGCGGCATTGGCCAGAAAGGGCGTGAGATCCATGCTCTTGGGATTGCCCCCTGGCAGGGAAGCGATTTAAGCAAGTGACAACCCTAGACAGGGGGAGGCGTGCCAGCGAGGCGATCACGGTTTAGTCGTCGTAGACGCGGCAGTTGATGTCGGAGGGATTGAGGTCACAGAACACCTCGAAGGGAGATGGGGCCTCGACCTCCTCGGGGTGGCGCTGCTGGAACTCCTCCAGTTGCTTGATCTGCTGCTCGATCTTGCTGGCAATTGCTGACTCCCCTTTGGCCTGGGCTTCTGTGATGGCGGAGCGATAGGTCTGGAGCTGGTCTGCAATGGTGGCCATGGCACACAGCCCCAGCAGGGGCCCAATGGGCCTTGTGAATGTACCCCTGCCGGAACCTTGGACGGGGACACCCTGCCTGCGATCGCTGGGCAACGGCTGCCGAGATTCCGTGATTCAGGTACTTTTACTCATCCTCCCGGGCAGCATTGTGCCGCTGTCCGTGCATTCGGCGGGGTGGCAGGGTGGTGCGCCTCCGCAGGACGTATTCCATGGATGATGCTCCTTATCTCGTTGCCCTGGCCCTGGTGGAGATTGCTGGGAAGCGCGCCCTGCCGCTCACCGGCAAATCCCAATCCGCAGCTTGGTGGTGGACACCAGTCCAATTATCGCATTATTCCTGCAAGAAGCAGGCTATGACTCCATCCTGGAGAGGCTCTGCCATGCCGGCCACCCTGCCGTGTCGGCCCCCACTCGCACCGAAATTCTGATAGTTGCACTGGGGAAACTCGGCGATCTCGTCAAAGAGCGAACCAGGAAGTTTCTTGATCAGCAGGCGGTCGCCACGGTGATCTGGGACCAGGATCTGGCGGATGCGGCCGCTGCTGCTTTCCAGCGCTTTGGGAAGGGCCGTCATCCCAGTCGGTTGAACTGCGGCGACTGTTTTTCCTATGCCATGGCGGATCGCCTGAAAGTGCCCTTGCTAAGCGTGGGGCCTCAGCGATGAAGCGGCTGCTGGCAGGCCGGGCCCTGAACCTGCAGGACCGGACGCAGCCCAGCGGCCTACCCGGCGGTGCCGAGTAGGGCTACGACCTCAGCCTCAGCCGCTAGACCCAGTTCTGATCTAGATACCAGGCCAACCGGCCGCCATGCCAGTGGACCCAGGCAGATCGTACCCGGCTAGAGTTGGACATCAAGATGGTCATCAGCATGCGCCAGGTCACCGTGGCCGAAGCCAAGGCCCAGCTTTCCAGCCTGCTCGACGTGGTGGAGGGCGGCGAGCCCGTGTTGATCACCCGCCGGGGCAAGCCCATCGCCGCAATGGTGCCTCGCCGGCCCGTGCGGGACTTGCTGCCGCAGCTCCAGGCCTTGCGCGAGGCGCTGCCCCCTCAGCCCAGCAGCGGTGTCGACGTCGTTCGTGCCCAGCGGGATGCCACAGAGCGCTGATGCTCTACCTCGACACCTGCGTGTTGCTGGCACTGCTGACACCGGAAGTCCATTCGCCAGCGGCCTCAGCCTTTCTGGAACAGGCCGCGGAGACCCTGGCCATCAGTCCCTGGAGTGCCACCGAGCTGCATTCGGCCTTGGCGCTCAAGGTGCGCACCGGCGCCCTCAGCACTACAGAGGCGGATCGGGTGCTGGAAGGCTTCGAGAGAAGCCTCGCCCCCAGCCTGCTGTGGCTGGATCTGGAAACTGATGACTTCCGCAACGCCAATGCCTGTCTGCGCGGCTGGAGCACCACCCTGTGCGCGGCCGATGCCCTGCATCTGGCGATCGCTTCCGGACGGGGTGCCACGCTGTGCAGCCTGGATGCCCCCTTTGTGCAGGCCGCCCAGCAGCTGGGGCTTGCTGCCCTGTTGATCAGCGTAAGGCCTTAGTGCCTGACGACTCAGGCGGGCTGATGCCACCCCCGACCGTGTTGAGTTACTGCAGGTCCACTACCACTACTGATTCGTGAGATGAATAGAACTATTGCTCAGTGCTGATTGCCAGGTACAGCCTTTAGTCTGGACTCAATAACGCCAGATTCATTCTCCAATCCCCGCACCGCCTGCGTCTACTCCCGCCGCACAATTATAGCTACAATCAGTAAGTCGATATTTGAATCAGGACCAGCCTCTCTGCGGGCTCTGGAGCCGTAGTAAAAGGTTTGTCGGCAGGAGTATAGATTAACTTGCGCAGCCGTGATCAGCCGGTGGATCGAAGCAGCCATGCCCAAGAGTAGCTGCAAGATCGGTAATCGAACAGGCAACCTAAGGATGTAACTCTCTCAGCTGCCTGCTGGTGCCGGGTTTTATGCAGCCAGCGCATAGAGCTCCTCCTTCGCAGGAGAAATAGGCCATATCTTCCAACCAGCCATAGGCTCATTCCATCAAATCCTCATGGAGACGGCCCTTTTGGCTGACGCTGCGCCCAGCCGAGTGCCAGGATTGCCATGGTGCTGCCAACTTATTTCCTTGCTCCGTTCAGCGCCGCAGTCGCCCCGCTACTGCCTGAGTTTTACGGCTGCAGGCCTGAGGCCAGAACTGGCTGCTGTGATTGCGAGTATCCACATCGATGAGGGGGGCGACTGGGCCCGCACCAAAGCAGCGGTCTTGGAACGCAACGCCCTGCAGACCCGTTCCGCCAGCACGGGCAAGCGCCTGGAATCGGAGCTCCGCCAGAGGCTGCAGCGGCTCAACGGACCACAACTGAAGCTGCTGGCGAGGGGATCAAGCGATGAGCGCAGTGCCATGGCCTGGTTGGCGGTGCTCAAGCGCATTGAGATCGCGGCGGACCTGGCGCGGGAGGTGTTGGAAGGGAAGCTGAGCAGCCAGGACCCCGAACTGCGCCGCTCGGATATGGCTGCGTTCTTCGAGGACTGCGAGCGTGATCACCCTGAGCTGGCGGCCCTGGCGCTTTCCTCTCAGCAGAAGGTGCGATCCGCCCTATTGCAGATGCTCAGGGATGCCGGTCTCCTGGTCGGCAAGGCGGGAAAAGGGGGAACGCTTGGCACGGTGCAGCGGCCTCTCCTCTCGCCGCAGGTGCAGGAGCTGGTGACCAGCGACGATCCGGCCCTGTTGGCCGGTTTCCTGCTCCAGACGCCCGCCAGGCCCGCCAGGAGCCATAGGCCGGCTGCTTCACCAAAGACGTCATCCCGGCCAGCGGCGAAACCTGAGGTGAAGTCCACAGCCAAGCCAACAGCGGCTTCGAAACCAGGGGCCAATCCCAAAGCCAAGGCCGCCGCCAAGCCTGCAGCCCAAAAAGCCGCACCGGCCCGGAGGGCGAAACCATGAACAGCGTCAGCGGCCTCGACAAGCGCCTGCAGGAGGTGCTCACCCGCCCCGAGTTCCTGGAGATGCGCGGCGTGGCCAAGGAGGTGCCGATCTTCATCCAGACCCATAGCCCCGCTGATGAAGACCAGTTGCGATTGGTGGTGAAGGGTCGTCGGGGCATGAGGAAGGTGACTGAAGCCTGCTCGTTAAGAACAAACCCGTAACAGCGAACAACATCGTTCGTTTCTCCCGTCAAGCCGCCCCTGTGGCTGCCTGACACTCTTAAGTGCGATGGGGTGAGGTCAGCCTTATCACCCAAATCACCCATGGGGCCTGGTAGGGCACATTCAATGTGTTGGGGGTTTTCGGGCTGGGGCTTGCCGGTTGCAGGCGGGGGCAAGCCAATGGCGAGGAACCTGTCCGCCACCTTCCTTCAGCGGGAGGAAGCGCGAAAGCCCCAGTCCAGCAAACGCAGACGGAGATGCCAATGCCGCAACGGGCGACAAATCACCGATCGGCGCTGGTTGGCGAGGCTTGGTCTTATCTGGGATGTATGGGATGAATGGATCCAGAGGCTGGGGACGTTGACGCAATCCTCTGACTCAGTAAGCTAAGTCCAATTGGGTAGTGGAGCTGAGCAATCCAAGATTGTCCTTGGTGTCATTGACTTGCTTCCCTGCTTCATTTATTTTCAACACAAACAACCATGCATCCACAACTGGTTACCGCATGCGGTCATCTTCGCAATGGCGTGGTGATGCGTTGGCTGCTCGCTGCCTTGGTGCTGGTCGACTTCTCCTCGGCCAGCTGGGCTGATGACAGTGGCGGTCATCATCATGATGGAGGTGGCAACAGCAGCGGACCGCTGCCAGGGTTCAACCAGGTGCGTACCACACGAGGCAGCTTCGAGGTGTGGTTGAGCGACCAGGCCAACACCGTGGGCCTGAGTCTGAGCAGCCCGACCGGCACCCATGGTGGCAAGGTGCGGATCTACGACTCCGCCGACCTGCTGCGTCCACAACCCTTAAATAATCCAATCGTCCTTGATGCGACTTTGGATTTATTTCCAAATGCACTGCAAACAACCAATAGCCATACAACGCGGCTGCATGGAATCATGCCAAGCCCAGATTTTGAATATATGGCGCTTAATTTTGTCAGTTCCGGCCATCTTGGCATCGTCCATGGGCCATCCAAGCAGCCGGTATGTCTATTCCGCAGCACAGGGACATCAACGGGTCGGCAGAACCACATGAGCTTTTGGACCCCCAACGGCAATCACATCGTCGTTGGCAATCAGAACGGGCGCATGCTTGAGCGGGTTGATGTCATCCGTCACACCTCAGGTGCAGTCAAAGAGTTTGTTTTTAATGCGAGCTCAAGT
>JBIIJV010000135.1:0-7689 GCA_044233545.1 Cyanobium sp. | reverse complement strand
CAATGACCGAAGAATATGAATTGGCCGCCTACGATCGCCACAGTCTTAATTACGACAATGTTGCCCTCGGTCGCTTGCCTACCAGCGTCACATCAGATCCGGCGGTCTTCGCCCTCAAGGAGTTGACCTATCTTCCTAAAGGTGTAATGGATCCCCATGGGGTCTCGCCGTCTACTCCGCGAGCCGGCAGACTTCCTACACAGGTGATTGCCGCTGAAGCCTCCGAGCCCTCCTGATGACTGTCGCTTCCACCACGCAGCTAGTCTGCTTCGTGATTCTCTCATCCACCTTGGTGCTTGGCTCCTTGGCGGTTGTTTTGTTGCCCAATATTGTTTATTCCGCTTTTCTGCTGGCCGGTGTATTTCTTTCGGTCGCTGGCCTTTATCTGCTGCTCAATGCCAGTTTCGTCGCAGCGGCCCAGGTTTTGGTCTATGTCGGTGCCGTCAACGTTTTGATTCTTTTCGCCATCATGTTGGTGAACAAAAAGGAGAACATGGCCCCCATCCCCGGCATGGCCTTGCGCCGGTTGCTTTCCGGTGCGGTATGCGCCGGTCTGTTGGGGCTGTTGATCCGGGTGGCGTTTACAACTCCTTGGGCTTTGCCCGGTCCCACCCCCGTTGGGGAAGACGCCACGATCCGTATCGGAGAGCACCTTTTCAGCGACTATCTGCTTCCGTTTGAACTGGCTTCAGTGCTGCTGTTGATGGCCATGATTGGTGCCATCGTGTTGGCCCGGCGCGATGTTTTCAGCATCGACATCATCACCGGTGAGCCAGCCGACCAGGTTTTAATCGAAAAGGAACGTAGCCCCATGCTCCTTGAGCCCACCGATTCAGCGCCCCTCCGGAGTTCACCATGACCGCCGATGCCATTCCCCTCCAGGCCTTTCTCACCGTCGCAGCTTTTCTCTTTTGCATCGGGGTATGGGGCCTGATCAACAGTCGCAATGCGGTGAGAGTGCTGATGAGCATCGAACTGATGCTCAATGCGGTCAACCTCAACCTGATGGCCTTTTCCAACTATCTCGATGGCCAGCTGGTGCGGGGCCAGGTCTTTGCCATTTTTGTCATTACCGTGGCGGCAGCCGAGGCTGCGGTCGGGTTGGCGATTTTGCTCTCCCTTTATCGCAACCGCGAAACGGTGGATATGGAGCGGTTCAATCTGCTGCGCTGGTGAACGGCTTGATCCAGTCCTGATCCGGTAGGCCGCCCCATGGAGCTGCGTCGACTCTGGTTGATCTCACGCCAGGGCAGTCAGGTTTCCATGGCCGAGGCCCAACGCTGTGCTGATGAGTTGGCCGGGGAAGGTGTCCAAGTAGTGCTTGCTCAAGCCGGTCCAACCGCCCAAGATTTGCCTGAGCTGCTAGCTGCTGAATTTCCCCCTTTGCCCCAGCTGGCCCTTGTATTTGGTGGCGATGGCACCGTTCTTGGGGCGGCTCGCCACCTGGCCCCCTGGGGCGTTCCCCTGCTTAGTTTCAACGTGGGCGGCAGTCTTGGTTTCTTAACCCATGATCGGCGCCTGCTGCGTCCCAAGGGAGAGGCTGGAAGCATGGGTCTTTGGCGCCGTTTACGGGAAGATCGCTTCGCTATCGACCGTCGCATGATGCTTGAGGCCCGCTTTGAAAGCGACGGGGTACATGGCGCCCTCAACGACTTTTACTTTCGGCCCTGCCTTGAAGATGTGGCCCCCACCTGCTGCCTGGAGTTGGCGATTGACGGTGAAGTCGTAGATCAATATCGCGGTGATGGTTTGATTATTTCCACCCCCACCGGCTCGACAGGCTATGCCATGGCTGCCGGTGGCCCGATTCTCCATCCCGGCATCGAGGCAATTGTGGTGATTCCCATCTGTCCGATGAGTCTCTCCAGCCGTGCCGTGGTCGTTCCGCCTGGATCCCGCCTCACGGTGAGGCCCCTCGGGGAGGGTGGTCGTCGCGTCAGGCTCTGGAAGGATGGAGCGCAGGCCAGGGTTCTAGAACCCGGAGATCATTGCGTCCTGCAAAAAAGTCAGCACCAAACCCGTTTCCTGCAGCTGGAGCAGAACCCATCTTTTTACCGCACCTTGACCCACAAACTACATTGGGCCGGCAGTTTGTTGGACTTGGAGCCCCCAGTTGCCTCCGAGGAGGCTCCGCCCCCCCTGTCTTGAGACCCCATCCTCAATCTCTGCCCCTGGTTCAATGCCTCTGGAAATCGAACGACGTTTCCTTGTTGTCGGCGAGGGCTGGCGGGAGCACTGTATTTGGCAGGTAGAGATTTGTCAGGCCTACTTGGCGCGCCAAGCTGACGGCTTAACCTTGCGGGTGCGAACCAGCCAGGGGCAATCGGATCCGGCACCTCAAGCCTGGCTCACCCTCAAGGCAATTCAACCTGGGGCTCCCACGGCGCCAGCCCTCGTCCGCCTCGAATATGAGTACAAGATTCCCCATGGCGATGCCCTTGAGCTCCTGGACCTCGCTCCCGAGCAGTTGCACAAACAGCGTTATGGGCTAAATCTTCCAGGCGGAGCATGGGTTCTGGATGTGTTTGCCGGCAGCAATGCTCCGTTGGTGGTGGCTGAAGTTGAATTGGCAGACCCCGATGAGATCCTCAATTTGCCTGCTTGGTGTGGTCAGGAACTGACGGGTCACCATCAGTTGAGCAATGCCGCTTTAGCCAGACACCCTTTGCAGCAGTGGAGTGAGGCGGAACTTAGGGAGCTGTTGCCGTCCTTTCATGTCAGAACTGGGAAGGGGGATGGTTAATATGGCAACAATTAAAACCATCTCGGCAAATTTTACCATTATCCATCGCCCAATTTAGTAGGGCAACTCTATTTTTTGCACCGGTTTTGGTAAAGATATTGCTGACATGGTTGTCGACGGTTCGTTTGCTGATCATCAGTGTGCTTGCGATTTCTTGATTGGTCTGACCGGTGGCAAGCAGTTCAATAATCTCAAGTTCCCGGCCGGAGATGTCCTGGCGCCCATCCCATTGATCTACTTTTACGCCAGCCTGATGTTCTGCCCTGATCAGGTCAGGGACTTGGCCTGCGCCAGCCCGAAGATTGTCATCTCTGCTGCGGGGGGCCATGGACTCTCAGCAGTTATTTCTCAGTTTAGGCCCGCTTGGGGGGCATGATGGGCTGCAAAGCATCGTTACCATTGTTAGAGGAGGTTCTGGCCCGTGGCGGATTCGCCATCACCGCCGAGGTGACCCCACCGCGAGGGGCTGATGTGTCGCGCACCTTGGCGGCCGCAGCCCATCTGCTTGGTCGCGTCCATGCGGTGAATGTCACCGATGGCAGCCGGGCCATGATGAGGATGTGCAGTCTGGCCGTTTGTCGACGCCTATTGGATGTTGGCATTGAGCCGGTGCTGCAGTTGACTTGCCGCGATCGCAACCGCCTGGCCCTTCAGGCCGATTTGCTTGGGGCCCATGCCCTGGGAATTCGCAATGTGTTGTGTCTGACGGGGGATCCGGTTCGTAGTGGTGACCAGCCCAAGGCTCGTCCGGTCAATGATCTTGAAGCGGTCCGTCTGCTGCGCCAGGTGCAGGCGTTCAATGCCGGTGAGGATCCGGTCAAGGGCTCCCTTCCCGATGGGGCCACTGCCCTTTTTGCAGGAGGGGCGGCCGATCCCCATTCGGCCAGCTGGAGCGCACTCAAGTCCCGGATCACCAAAAAGCACGCGGCTGGGGCGCGTTTCATTCAAACCCAGATGGTGATGGATCCTGAGCCCTTGCGCCGTTTCGTTGAGGAAATCACGGCTCCCTTAGGCCTGCCGGTTTTGGCGGGTGTGTTTTTGCTGAAGTCCGCGCGTAACGCTCACTTCATCAATCGTGTTGTGCCTGGCGCCTGCATTCCTGAGGGTCTGATCTTGCGCTTGGAGGAGGCCCAGGACCCTGCGGCAGAAGGCGTCAAAATCGCCGCTGAGCAGGTCGAACGCTATCGTCCCCTGGCCCAGGGGGTTCATTTAATGGCTGTACGCGCCGAAGAAAGGATCCCAGAGATCCTGAGCCAGGCCGGGATCTCTAGCCTTAATGAACTTGCCTGATTTCAACTTGCCTTGAGGGCGATGTCGGTTCCCAATAATTCGGCCAGGGCTTTCTGCTGCGGAGAAGGTGCCGCCACATCCTGCCTGCGGACGTCGGTGATCAACCAATCCAAGGAGGCTTCCTGCAGGTCAAAGTGGTCGCCGTTACGATCAACGCAATAGCGGCCATAAACGAGTTTCTCAACCAGTCTTACCCCAGGTCCGATTCTGGAGTAGTCAAAAATTATGGAGTTATCGATTGTTGCACCTTCGCAGATGTGGCAACTTGGGCCAATCATTGCGGGTCCAATGATGGTGGCTCCGTCCTCAATTTTTGTCATGCCACCAACGTAGATCGGACCATCAACATTGATCTTGTCCCAGTTCGCGGCCACATTAAGTCCCGTAAAGATGCCCGGGCGTACCTCGACTCCCGGCACCTGTACTTGACGCACATCTCCTTGCAGAACACTGCGGATAGCCTGCCAGTAATCGGGTACCTTGCCGATGTCAACCCACTCAAATTCCATAGGCAACGCAAAAAAGGGTGCACCGGCTTCAACCAGTTTGGGGAATAGTTCAGAACCGATGTCAAAAGGCTCGCCGCTAGGGATGAAATCGAAGACTTCGGGTTCGAAAATATAGATACCTGTGTTGATCATGTCACTGGCGGCGTCCTCGACGCTAGGTTTTTCCTGAAAGCTGAGCACCCGGCCATCAGGATCGGACACCACTACCCCATAACTGCTGACTTGATCCGGAGGAACCCTTTTGGTAATCATGCTGGCCATGGCGCCTTTTCCCTTGTGGCGTCGAACCGCTTCACCAAGATCTAGGTCGATCAAGGCGTCCCCACAAAGGACCACAAAAGTATCATCAAAAAACGGTTGAAAATCTTGAATTCTCTTCAAGCCGCCTGCAGATCCAAGGGCATCGCCAATCAGTTCGCCATCTTCGATACGACCTTCAAAACTGTAAGCGATCTGTACTCCAAAGCGTTGGCCATCACGAAAATAGTTTTCGATCTCTTCAGAAAGGTGGGAGACGTTTACCATGATCTGGTTGAATCCATGCTGGCGAAGCAATTCCAGCAGAAATTCCATCACTGGTTTCTGCATTATCGGAATCATTGGTTTGGGAGTCGTGTGGGTGATTGGACGCACCCGCGTTCCCTTGCCAGCCGCCAGGATCATCGCCTTCATTGGCGTTCGGCTCTTCATTAGTAAGCCTCGATATTAGGCAAGCTCTTCAGGCTGCCTGCCTTTTTAGAGCCGGCCCACCATCTGACCCCTCATCAAGCGGAGACCAGGCTCGGGAGTCGGTCGGCTCGACCCGCCTCAGGTTCAGGGGGCCAAACAATCCCTGCTCCTGGAGCAAATCCACTTTCCCCTGGGCGCAAAGAAAAAGGAGGGCCCAGAACACGCCAACCCTGTCGCGGTCAAGGTCCTCAAGCGGATCCTTGTCTTGCTCCGCTTCCCAGGCTCCCACTAGCTGGTCAAATCCCAGCCATTGGCCGCAGTCGGCCAGGGGCCAGGATTGGAGAAAGCAACCAAGGGCTGCGGTGGTTTCCGGCAGTTTTTCCCGATGGGCCAGGGCCGTGACTTGGGCAATGGCGGCCTTGTCGCTATATCGCCCACTGCGTTGCTTCTGGCGGGGCCTGGCCGGTTCTGATTCCAGTCTCTCGGCGATTTCCTCAAGCTGGCGAATCAATTCGCCCAGGGTGATCGGTCGCTGCAGGGGTGGCGGGGCGACTGGCCTGCGGCTCAGGTGCCTTTCGGGCCGCCGCGGAAACTCCAGCAAGCCTGTGCTCCAGTCCGTCCCGTCGTCCTCAATCTCCAAGGCCTCCTCCAGCAACGGTTCTGGAGGTAATGTGCTGCTCTCGAGCACTTCCGCCTTCAGGGCAACCAGCACCGATGCAGCCAGGAAGGCCTCGCTGGTTTCAGCGAGATCGAATTCATAACTTCCCCCCTTGATTGCAGCGATCCGAGGGGCCTGGATCCGTTGGTGTAATTGGTCTAAAAAGCCATCGACAACGGCTATAACATCCACATCCCAGGGGTCAATCTCCCCCCGCACGGCGGCGTCCTGTAGCAACCGGATGGCAAGCCTGGCGCCCGCTTCTGCCAATGGTGGCTCAACTCCAGGCTTGCGGTAGACACAAGGTAACGGCAGCCGGCCGCCCTAACCAGTCCAAACCATTTAGTCCGAAGTGGCGGTGCTTTGACCAGCGGCCGGGAGCAGGCCAAGTTGGGCATCCACCGTGGCGCGATAGCGCTGCAGGTCATTCTCCAGTTCATGGATCTTCACTTGCTGGGCTTCGCGTTCGCCCTTGTTTTGGAGGGTTTCGACTTTTTTGACCACCCCACTCCAGACGGCGTAGATCCAAGCAGCAGCGGCCCCCAGCCCTCCGACCAACAGCAGTAGGGCGGCAAGGGGCAAGGTGCTATTGAGGCCCGGCAAGAAATGGACAGTGGTGGCTTCGGTGTTCTCGAGGGTGAACATCACCATCGCCAGGCCGAAACTGAAAATCAACAAAAAGTTGAGCTGACGCATGGAGTAGGGAGCGGCAGGTCGGCGATCTTAGGGGGGTCGGTCTGGTACCCGCAGATCAGCTGGGATCAGCTGACTGCTTGGGGCAGGGCCGGAGCCCTCAAGGCGGCCATTGGCTGAAAGGCGTGGGGACCCCGCAGGCGCGCCGTAGCAGCCAGGGGTTTGATAAAGGCCATGGCCTGTTCCTCCCGGTTTACTAAGGCCTCAACGGAGGCGCGGTAGGTATCTGTCACCAGCCGTGGGTAGAGCCCAATGGCGATGATCGGCACTAGCAGGCATGAGATTACATAGATCTCTCGTGGTTCGGCGTCGACAAGATTGCCATGGGAAGCCAGCTCGACATTTTCTTTGCCGAAAAAGATTTCTCTCAGCATCGAAAGTAGATAAATCGGCGTAAGAATCACCCCAATAGCCGCAAGGGAAGCTATTACAACCCTAAAAGTCAGGCTGTAAGCCTCGCTGGTGACAAAACCTACAAACACCATCAGCTCAGAGACGAAGCCACTCATACCTGGCAGGGCTAGGGAGGCAAGGGCACAGACCGTCCAAAGGGCGAACATTTTGCGCATCTTCTGGCCGATGCCGCCCATGTCGTCCAATTGGAGGGTGTGGATGCGGTCGTAAGTGGCACCCACCAGGAAAAACAGGCTGGCTCCAATCAAGCCGTGACTCACCATCTGCAACATCGCTCCACTGGTGCCAAGGGCGCTGAGGCTGCCAATGCCGATTAAGACAAAGCCCATGTGGCTAATTGAACTATAGGCAATCTTGCGTTTTAAATTACGCTGGGCAAATGATGTAAGCGCGGCATAAATGATGTTGACAACCCCAAGAACCACGAGTAGCGGCGCAAATTGAACGTGGGCTTCGGGCAGCAATTGCACGTTGAAGCGCAATAGGGCATAGCCACCCATCTTCAAGAGGATCCCCGCCAGTAGCATATGGACTGGGGCCGTGGCTTCGCCATGGGCATCGGGCAGCCAGGTATGTAGGGGCACAATAGGTAATTTTACGCCAAAGGCAATCAGAAGACCCGCGTAGCAGAGCATCTGGAATTTGCTGCCAAAATCCTTCGCCATCAAAGTGCTGTATTCGAAACTGGGCGTACCCCCTCCGAAAAAGCCCAT
>JBIIJV010000119.1:0-8407 GCA_044233545.1 Cyanobium sp. | reverse complement strand
CAGCCTCGGGCTCAACTTCATCGACAGCGGCGGCTTCCCCTTCCACTACGCCATCCGCCAGCAGGACGTCTTCGTGCTGGTGTGGGATGCCTCCACCGCCACGGTGCCGGCCGGGCAACTGCGCTGGGCCGAGCGGGTTCTGGCGGACCCCGTCGCCCGCTCCGCCAGCCGGCGCCTGGTGGTGGGCCACCTGCCGTTGCGGGCCGTGAGCCAGGGCCGCGACCGCCCCGGCGAGGTGCTGGCGCGGCCGGGGGACCTGCAGCAGCTGCTGGAACGCCATCGGGTGGAGGCCTACGTGAGCGGCCATCAGCACGCCTTATTCCCCGCCCGTCTGGGCCAGTTGGATCTATTCCACCTCGGGGCCATGGGCAGCGGCCCCCGCCGGCTGCTGGGAAGCACCACTCAGCCGATCCAGACCCTCACCGTGCTGGATCTGGTCGGCAGCCCCCCCCGCCTGGTGGACACCAGCTTCGATCTCAAGACGCTGCAGCGCATCGACCCCAACCGGCTGCCCCGCTCACTCCGCGATGCCGCCGGCCGGGTGCTGCCCAGGCGGCCCGAAGCCTGAGGCGGCAGGGCTGGCGCCATGAAGTTGCCGCAAGGCAGATCGGTAAAATTGGCTGTCATCGGTAAAATGGCTTTAGCTAGGTCTGGCGCCGATGCACATTGCCGTCACGGGTGCCTCCGGCAAGACCGGCTCAAGGGTTGTGGAGGAGGCCTTGTCCCGGGGCTGGACGGTCAAAGCAATTTTAAGGCCCAATTCAGAGCCGCCCGAGCGATTGGCGGGGGCTGATCTGGTGCGCCTTGAGCTCTCAGACGTGCCGGCGTTGAGCCAAGCCCTGCAGGGTTGCGATGCCTTGGTGATCGCCACGGGGGCCAGGCCCTCCCCCGATCTCTTCGGCCCCCTCAAGGTGGACGCCCTGGCGATTCGCTCCCAGATCGAGGCCTGCCGCACCGCCGGGGTGCCAAGGGTGCTGCTGGTGAGCTCGTTGTGCAGCGGCCGTTTTTGGCATCCGCTCAATCTGTTTTGGCTGGTCCTCACCTGGAAAGGGGTGGGCGAACGCTCGCTGGCGGCAAGTGGCCTGCAGTGGACGGTGGTGCGACCCGGCGGCTTGAAGGAGAGCGAAGCGGACCTGGAGGCCGAGGGGATTCGCTATAGCGGCGCGGACCAACAGGAAAGCGGCAGCATCCCCCGCCGCCTGGTGGCTCGGGTCTGCCTAGAGGCCCTGGAAACCCCCGCCGCCAGCGGCCGCATCATTGAAATCACCAGTGCTCCCGGCCTACCCCAACAGGATCTGGAACGTTGGTTGGCGACGGCGGCCTGAAGCGCCCTCAAAATTCTTCGCTGGCCTGGTCCAGCAGATCCAGCGCCTCCGCCTCGGTGGCGGCGCGCATCAAGCGCTGACGCAGCTGGGCGGCACCGCCAAAACCCTGGCAGGTCCAGCCCATGTGTTTGCGGGCGATCAGCAAGCCTTGATCACCCCGTTGGGCCACCAGGGCGCGCAGGTGCTCGCGGGCCAAGGCGAGGCGCTCGGCGGGCCCCGGCAGGGGCGGCAAGGCCTGGCCCCTAAGGGCCCGGTCGATGCGGCCCACCAGCCAGGGGGCCCCCATGGTGGCCCGGCCCACCATCACCCCATCGGCCCCGGTCTGGGCCAGGCAGGCCAGGGCCGCCTCCGGGCCGGTGATGTCCCCATTGGCGATCACGGGAATCGAGAGGGTGGCCTTGACCCGGGCGATCGCCTGCCAGTCGGCCCGCCCCTGGAAGCCTTGCTCGCGGGTGCGGCCGTGCAGGGTGAGCAGTTGGGCCCCGGCCTCTTGCAGGCCCAGGCAGAAGGCCACGGGGTCGGCCTCGGCGCCGCACCAGCCAAGGCGGGTCTTGACCGTGACCGGCAGCCGCACCGCCGCCACCACCGCCGCCACGATGGCCATCGCCAGTTGCGGCTGCCGCAACAGACCGCTGCCACCACCCTTGCGGGCGATCTTGCGCACCGGGCAGCCCATGTTGATGTCGATCCAGAAAGCCCCGGCCGCCTCGGCCCGCCGAGCCGCCTCGGCCATCGCCCCGGGCCGGTGGTCAAACAGCTGCACCGCCACAGGGCCGGGTTCATCGGCCAGCGAGTCCACCTTGGCGCGGCCATGGCCCAGCTCCAGGCTGGTGGCATTGACCATCTCGGTGAACAGCAGCGCCTCAGGAGCCCAGCGCCGCACCAGGGAGCGAAAGATGGGGTCACTCACCCCCGCCAGGGGCGATTGCAGCACCCGGCAGCCCAACCGCCGCGGTGTGCCGTGGCCCGGCAAGACCAAATCGTCCATCCCTGCCCCAACCCTGGCCTTAAGCCGATCGTATGGGCATCCCGGCGGAGTCATGCTCTAAACCTGTTGCTGGCTATGCCCCCATGGCTGTCGTACCGATACCGCTGATACCGCTGATACCGCTGAGCCGGGAGCTATTGGAGGCCGTCTTGGCCGATCAACTCAGCGATCGCTTTGTCTGCGAATTGGTGTGGGCCCGCCTGGGTTACCAACCTCCTGCCGATCATCTGCCGGGAGCGGCCAGCCCAGGCGCCGATCCGGCCCTCTGGAGCGCCGGACCGGCTACACCGTCTGACTGGGCCGCGGCTTTCCCCAACGCTCCTGAATTGATCGCCAGCCGCGCCGCCAGCGTGCGCCTTACCCGTTCGATTGCCGCCGAGTCCAAGCAATTGCTCAAACAGCAATTGGGCTTTTGCGGCTATCGCATTGGCGAGCTCTATCCCCGCCGCACCCGCCGTGCCACCGCCGTCAACTGGCTGCTGGCGGATCTGGCCCGCCGCGGCGAGTCCCTGCCCGAGACTGGGCCCCTGCCGCCCTTGCTGCCACCACCGGCTGACCCGGTGCAGGGGCACCCGGGGGATTTGCCGGTGGGTTGAGGGGCCCAAATCAACAGCATCAAGCAGGTGGCCTACCTGTGCGCGACCGGTTGGGCTGGATGGGAGTGGGCGTGGCTTGGTTATTGCTTGGTTATGGCCGTCAGTTGGCGTGGCTTAGGAGTGGCCTCTAACGACGATCTCCTGGCCGAAGCGATTCAGGGCGATTCAGGGCGCTACAGGTAGCGTCTTGGTCGCCGTTGGCAGGGATGCGGTGCAAAAGTCAGCTTGACCATGCCGCTCCGAGTACGGGCGAAAACAGCCAGGCGTTAGGGTCGGGAGTCGGACTCGATGCAGAAATAAATCATTTGGCGCTTCCTGTCGTCGCCATCCTTGGGCGCCCCAACGTGGGTAAGTCCACCCTGGTCAACCGGCTGTGTGGCAGCCGGGAAGCGATCGTGCATGACCAACCTGGGGTCACCCGCGACCGCACTTATCAAGAAGGGTTCTGGGGGGATCGCACCTTTCGGGTCGTCGACACCGGCGGCCTCGTCTTTGACGACGACAGCGAATTTCTGCCGGAAATCCGCGAGCAGGCGGCCCTGGCCCTGGCCGAAGCCGTGGTGGCAATTTTTGTGGTGGACGGCCAGCAGGGCCTCACCGCCGCCGATTCCGCCATCGGTGAGTGGCTGCGGCATCAGACCGTGCCCGTGCTGGTGGCGGTGAACAAGTGCGAGTCGCCGGAAAGGGGGCTGGCGATGGCGGCCGAATTCTGGAGCCTGGGGCTGGGCGAACCCCACCCGATCTCCGCCATCCATGGCGCTGGCACCGGCGAGGTGCTCGATCAAGCCCTCACCTTCTTGCCCGTCGTTGGTGAAAACGAAAGCGAAGAACCGATTCAGCTAGCGATCATCGGCCGCCCCAACGTTGGTAAATCGAGCCTGCTGAATGCCATCTGCGGCGAGAACCGGGCCATCGTCAGTCCCATCCGCGGCACCACCCGCGACACCATCGACACCACCCTCGAACGGGAGGGTCGCACCTGGAAGCTGTTGGACACCGCCGGCATCCGCCGCCGCCGCAGCGTCGACTACGGCCCCGAATACTTCGGCATCACCCGCAGTTTCAAGGCGATCGAGCGGGCCGATGTCTGCATGTTGGTGATCGATGCCCTTGATGGCGTCACTGAGCAAGATCAACGGCTGGCCGGCCGCATTGAAGAAGAGGGCCGCGCCTGCGTGATCGTCGTCAATAAATGGGACGCCATCGAGAAGGACAGCCACACCATGTCGGCGATGGAAAAGGACCTGCGGGCCAAGCTGTATTTCCTTGACTGGGCACCGATGCTGTTCACCTCCGCCCTCACCGGCCAGAGGGTGCAGGGGGTGTTTGCGATGGCCGCCGCCGTGGTCGAACAACACCGGCGCCGGGTCAGCACTGCGGTGGTCAACGAGGTGCTGCAGGAGGCCCTGCGCTGGCGCTCGCCGCCCACCACCCGCGGCGGTCGGCAGGGGCGCCTGTATTACGGCACCCAGGTGGCCAGCGGTCCACCCAGCTTCACGCTGTTCGTAAACGAGCCGAAATTGTTTGGCGACACCTACCGGCGCTATGTCGAGCGCCAGATCCGCGAGGGCCTCGGCTTTGAAGGCACCCCCATCCGCCTGTTTTGGCGTGGTAAGCAACAACGGGATGCCGAACGGGACCTGACCCGGCAACAAAACCGCTCGCACTGATGGACTGGCTGCGCCAGCTTCCCATCGGCCAATATGTCGCCGATCCACGGCCCAACGGGGGCTGGCTGCAACGGCTGGATCCCCGCCTCAAGTTGGCCTGGACCCTGGCCTTCTTGCTGACCCCAATCCTGGCGGGCCCCTTTTGGCGCCTCGCCTTGGTGGGCCTGTTGCTGCTGATCACCCTGGCCAGTGGCCTGCCCCTGCGGCTCTGGCGCCGCAGTCTGCCGGGCCTCATGGCCTTGGCCCTGGCCGTGGGGCTCCTGGGGGCCCTGCTGCCCGCCAGTGCCGCCCCACCGGGCAGCCTGCAACGCCCCCCCACCGAATTGCGGCTCAGTCCCGGCCCCCCCGGCAGCCCCGCCCCCAGCCGGGCCGGATTGCCTTGGGAAGTGGTGCATTGGGGTCCGCTGAAGTTGGGATCGACCTCCTTGGGTCCGCTGGTCATCACCCGTAAGTCGGCCACCCTCGGCATCAACAGCGGCACCTTGCTGTTCACGGTCATCCACAGCGCCAACCTGCTGCTGCTCACCACCCCTCCCGAGGAGGTGGCCTGGGCCCTGGGCTGGTTTCTGCACCCGCTTAGCCGCCTGGGCCTGCCGATGGAGCGCCTCGGTTTCACCCTGTTGCTCTCGCTGCGCTTCTTGCCCCTGGTGCAGGAAGAACTGCAAAACCTGCTGCGGGCCTTGGCCACCCGCGCCATCAACCTGCGCTCCCTGGGCTGGCAGGGGGGCCTGGGGGTGGTGTTGGCCGTGGGAGAGCGGCTGTTGGCCAACGTGCTGCTGCGGGCAGAGCAGGGGGCTGACGCCCTGATGGCCCGCGGCGGTCAATGGCTGCCTCCCGCCCTGGTGCGGCAGGAACTGCCGCTGCGCCTGCTGCCAACCCTTCTCGGTAGCGCCGGCTTGCTGCTGTTTTTGGTGTTACGGGGCACCGTCGGCCAACTTTGAGGGTCCCCCAGCGGCTGCATCGATTTCGCCCTGAGGGCGGTGGCCTTAAATGGCGGCACTTAGAGGAAGCACGTGAGCGCTGAGCGCTACCTGAACCACCCCACTTTCGGCTTGTTGTACCGGGTGGCGCCTGCTGGCGAGGGTCGTGATCTCTACGCCACCCTTTATGCCCAGCGCATTTTTTTTGTGGTGACCCTGCAAGCCCGAGGGGCGCAATTTGAGGTGATCCCCCAGATGGATGCCCGCCACTTGGCCGAACAGAATCTCAACCGCAGCCGCCGCGAAGGTCCGGAAGAACATGCCCGCTGGCGCCAACTCTTTCAGCAGACCTTCATCTGAAATCATCCGCTCAAATCCGCACCAACGCCGCCTGCCGCCATGGCCGATGAGCCCCTGGCCTCCGCCACCGACCAGCTTGGGGAACGCCTGGTGTTCCTGCGCAGCCAATTGCCCCCCACCACCCAACTGCTGGCGGTAAGTAAGGGTCAGCCCAGCGCGAGGATGCGTTGCCTCGTAGCCTTGGGCCAGCGCAGCTTTGGCGAAAGCCGCCTGCAGGAGGCCAGCCTCAAACAACAGGAACTGGCCGATCTCGGACCGCTTGATTGGCACTTCATCGGGCGATTGCAGGCCAATAAGGCCAGGGCCGTGTTGCGCCAGTTCGGCACCCTCCATTCGCTGGATAGCTGGGCCCTGGCCGAACGGCTGCAGCGCATCGCCGCTGAGGAGGGCCTCAGTCCGGCTGTCTTTCTGCAGGTCAAGCTGCGGCCCGATCCGGGCAAGACGGGCTTTGGTCCCCAGGAACTGCGGCAGCTAGGGCCCCGGCTGGGCCAGTTGGCCCCCCTACGGCCTGTGGGCCTGATGACGATCGCCCCCCTGGGCTTGGCCCCAGCCGAACATCTGGCCCTGTTTCAAGACTGTGGGGCCCTGGCGGCGGAATTCGGGCTCAAGGAGCTGTCCATGGGCATGAGCAGCGATTGGCGCGAGGCCGCAGCCGCTGGCAGCACCTGGGTGCGGCTGGGCAGTGCCCTGTTTGGTTCGCGGGCCACAGCCGAGCCCTGAGCCCCAGCTGGGCCGGTGCCTGCCCTGCTCGTTAATTGCTGAATCCACCCTCCTGGGCTTGCTTCCAACGCTGTGGGACGCTATCTAGGTTCCAAGTAACCAACCTGAGGCGTTGTCCGTGTCGTTGTTTTCCCGTCTACGTGCTGTCGTTTCTGGGGATGAATACCTCGATCGCGACTACGAAGACGAACTCGATTACGACGCTGGCCAAGAGGCCCTGCCGCCCCAGGCGCCGATTCGTCCCTCCAGCGCCCTGGCGCCCCTGGGCAGCAGTTTCGGGGGCGACGATCCCTTTGCCGGCACCAATGTGATTGGCATGCCTGGTCTTTCCAGCAGCGTGGCCGAGGTGATGTTGATGGAGCCCCGCAGTTTTGATGAAATGCCCAGGGCGATCCAGGCCCTGCGCGAGCGCAAGACCGTCATTCTCAACCTGACGATGATGGAGTCGGATCAAGCCCAGCGGGCTGTTGATTTCGTTGCCGGTGGCACCTTTGCCATTGATGGGCACCAGGAACGGGTGGGGGAGAGCATTTTCTTGTTTGCCCCCAGCTGCGTCACCGTTTCCACCCTGGGCAGCGAGGAGACCGCCTCACCCACGGTGGTTTCCAGCAGCCGCGGCGCCGGGAGTGCTTTAAGCCAAGATGCCGCCCCTGCGCCCGCCTGGGGTCGCTCGGATGCCATCGGCTGAGCTTGATGCCAATCCGGCAGCGGCGCCGGGCAGCTTTGGGGTTGTTGGCTATGGCCGCATGGCCCAGGCCCTGCTGTCACCCCTGATCGCATCGGGCCAACTGGGGCCGGCTGCTATTCGTGCTGCCGTCGCCAGCGAGGCCTCCTGCCAGCGGCTGGCTGCAACTGGCCTCCAGGTGAGCACCAAGGCCGCGGCAGCCTGGGCCTGTCCGGTGGTGTTGTTGGCCGTTAAACCGCAGCAACTGGAAGCCGTTGCCAGCAATGCAGGCGGCCAGGGGGGGTTGTTGATCTCGGTGCTGGCCGGAGTACGGCTGCAAAAGCTGCAGGAATTGTTTCCCCAGTGGCGTTGCGTGCGCGCCGTGCCCAACACCCCTGCCCTGGTGCGCAGCGGCCTTACCGGCCTGGCCTGGGGCGCGGCGGTGGAGGCGGCGGAGCGCAACTGGGTGCGGCAGCTGTTCGCCCAGGTGGGAGAGGTGCACGAGCTACCTGAAACCCAATTGGATGCCTTTTTGGCCCTGACCTCTTCAGGGCCGGCCTTTGTGGCCCTGGTGGCCGAGGCCCTCGCTGATGGGGCCGTGGCCGCGGGTCTGCCGCGGGTTCTGGCCAGCCATCTGGCCCATCGCACCCTGGCGGGCAGCGCCGCCTTGCTGCACGAACAGGAGCTGCATCCAGGCCAGCTCAAGGACATGGTTGGCAGTCCGGCCGGCACCACCATGGCCGGCATCCGCCAGCTGGAACGGGCCGGTCTGCGCTCAGCCCTGATTGAAGCGGTGTTGGCCGCTGCGGAGCGCAGCCGGCAGTTGGGCTGAGTGGGTTGGCGCTATTGGCCCTTCTGGCCCAGGCGCGGTTCGGTGCCGGCCCATATCCGTTGCAGGTTGGCCCGGTGGCGCCAAACCACCAGCAGCGTGGTCAAAACCGCCAGGGCCATGTAGGCCGGCCGCAGGCCGGTGGGAGCGCTCCAGGCGGCCATCAACAGGGGCAGGGCCAGGGCCGCCACCACACTCGCTAGGGACACGATGCGACTGAGGCTGAGCACGGCAAGGAACACCCCGAAGCTGGCCAGTCCCACGGGCCAGGCCAGGCCCAACAACATGCCCAGGCCCGTGGCCACCGCCTTGCCCCCCTTGCCGCCCAGCCAGAT
>JBIIJV010000167.1:0-6657 GCA_044233545.1 Cyanobium sp. | reverse complement strand
CTCGCTGGCGCGGCTTTCCAGCTCCGGTAGGGGGATCAACAGGCTGCCGGCCACTCGCCCATCGGGTCCGTTGAATTCCTCCGCGGAGCGCACGTCGAGCACGGTGATCTCGCTCTGATGGGCGACCACCCAGGCGGGGGTCAGCTCGGGTAATCCGGCATAGCTGCGGGCGAGGGGCGCCCAGGCGGGAACGGTGGCGGCCTGGCGGGGCTTGCCGGAGCGCATGTTGCCGGGAAGGGCCTCGGCGATCTTGTGGGGATGGGGGAGCTTCATGTTCTCCATGTGGCCGACGAAATCCCGCTCGCTGGCGTCGCCGCCCAGGCGGGCGTTGAAGGCTTTCTCTTCCGCCACTGAGGTGACGGCGCGGCCGGTGTAGTCGTGGCCGGGATAGAGCAGGCACGACTCCGGCAGCGTCAGCAGTTGCTCGGTGATGGAGGTCCAGAGGGTGTGGGCATTGCCCTGCTGGAAGTCGCAGCGGCCGCAGCCGCGAACCAGCAGCGCATCCCCGGTGAAGGCGATCGACTGGTCATCCAGCACGAAGCTGATGCAGCCATCGGTATGCCCTGGGGTGGCACGGACCTCCAGAGCGCGGCTGCCGAAGTCGAGGCGATCCCCGTGGGCCAGGGGCCGGGTGACGTTCTCGGCTCGGGCGGCGGCGGCCAGGCCGATGGCACAGCCGGTGGCCTCGTGCATCAGCCAGCTCCCCGTCACGTGGTGGGCATGGGCATGGGTGTCGATCGAGGCCAGCAACTCGATGCCCAGCTCGCGAATCAGGGAGAGATCGCGGCCGTGCTGCTCGAAGACTGAATCGATGATCACCCCCTTGCGGCTGGGCACGTCGGCCAGCAGGTAGGTGAAGGTGCCGGTGTCGCCGTCGAACAACTGGCGGAACAGCAGGGAGCCACCACCGGCGGCGGCCGAGAGGGACAAGGCGGGAGCGGCAGCCACGGCCATGGGTGATCGATCACCAACTTTTATGAGTATAGCCGCATTATGCGCATTAAGGCGATCTCGGCTGTCCGGGTCGCTGCGCGCCTCAGGTCCACGCCTTGCGCACTTCGTGCATAATGCGTGTATCGACATAAGCCCGTCCATGCGCCGGACCCCGCCCCAGTCCCCGCCCCAGTCACTACCGAGTCCCCAGCTGCTCGATGAACTCAGCGCCTTCTTCCGCCTGCTGAGCGAGCCGGCCCGCCTGCAGTTGCTCTGTCAGCTCAAGCATGGCGGTGCCATGGATGTGGCCTCCCTGATCGCGGCCACCGGCTTCAGCCAGTCCCACATCAGCCGCCAGCTCGGCCAGCTGCAGCGCGCCGGCCTGGTGAGTTGTGAGCGGGAAGGCACGCGGCTGATCTATGCGGTGGCTGATCCCCTGGTGGAGGACCTCTGCAACCTGGTGCAACGTCGGCTCAAGCAGCGGTTGGAGCAGCAGCTCAGCCAACTGCAGGCGGTGTGATCACGGCTGCTTGAAAGCCAGCCCCAACGCACGCACCAGCGGCTTGAACGGCTTCATGAAGCGGCTTTCATACAGGCGTCCCTTGAGCACCCGGTGCCAGTAGACCCAGGGGAAGACCCGTGTTTCCACCAGAAACATGCTCCAGCGCTCCTGGGTGGGATCCACCAGGAAAGAGCTGACCTGCAGCCGGTGCGGGCGGGCCTCAGCAAGGTGATGACGGCCAGCGCCAGGATGGCCCAACCGAATGAGAGCCCAATGCGGCGGCATGAGCCACCACAGAAGGGTGTGGATTTATGTGCCTCAAGCTGGTGAGGCTGAATCAGGGCATGTAAAAAGCGGCACTACGGCTTGGGCGCCAGGAAGGTAATGGGTGCGGACGGCCTGAGCTGGGCGTTCACGTTGCCCTGCACGGCATCGTTGCCTTCGATCTGGATGGCGCGGATGCCGCTACCGGGGCGGAAGTCGATCTGATTGAGGTTCACCCACACCATCTGGGGTGAGAGGGCCGAATCGAAGTAATACACCTTGTTTTTTGATCGATCAGGCTGCGCCACCAGCTGGGCGAGATGTTGGGGTGTTCGGGGTCGGGCGTGCCCCAAGGCACTGAGACGTTGCGCATCACGCTCATCACCCCGGCCAGGGCCTGGCGGGTGTCGGTTGTGGGGGGAAGCTGCTGGTTGTAATAGGAGCCGCGCACGAAGCGGTCTGGCGACTGGATTGAACCCGGCAGCTCCTGGTTGCGGTTGCGGGTGCTCCAGTAGGCGTTGAGCTTGAGCTGCTCGCTGTAGATGGGGCTGTTGGTCATCACCTTGTACTGGGGGCCGTGATGGATCACCGGCTTGCCCTTGAGGTATTCGATCACCGCCGAATCGCCGCTGGCATCGGAAACGGCCATGTGCACGGTCGCCTTGGCCTTGCCGCCGGGGCCGAAGGGAATCGGCACGATCTGGATGCGGTCGGCCCGCACCGCCTGCACCAGCTCCTTCACCGAGCCGTATTCGCTGAGCAGATAGAGGGTCCAGGCGGCGAAGGAGAGCCGGGGGCGGCTGGTGCCTGCTGTGGCCAGCCCGAAATCGTTCTCGGCCAGGTAGAGCAGGTTGGCGGCCAGGCCCTTTTCGTTGATGCCATCAAACACGCCATCCAGCGGGCCGCCGGGAGCGGTGCTGCCGCCGAGCAGCACGGCGCCGTAGCGGCTGGTCCAGGAGAGAGAGTTCAGGCCGCCGGCGCCATTGATGCGCTCACCGCGGGGATACACGTAGAAGTGGGAATTGAAGCCATAGGGCCAGTCCATCGAGCGGCCGGTGATCACCTGCTGGTCCGGTCCGGTCCAGGTGACGCGGGAGCAGGCCAGGGCAGCGGAACCACCGCTGGCCAGGCCAATGGTGGCGGCGGCAGCGAGGGCCTTGAGGCGGCGGGCAATGGGCATGCCAAGGCTGGATACTTGCCCCCATTGTGGTCATGGATACGCGGATTTACGCTGCCGGCCCGCCCGCAGCAGCGGGCGGCGAATGTTCTTGAGCAGCAGCAGCAGGGCGGGCCAGCAGCGCGATGGGCTGGGGGTAGCGACCGGCGCCACGGCGCAACCGCTCCGGCAGGTCGGCGATCCCGGCCTGGCAGGCTGCGGGCCGGACGACTGTTGATACGCTCCAATTCCTGCTGGGCGCCGGCAAGGAACCTTCACCAGAGCAGGCGGCAGGGGAAGGTGGCCAGCGCAGGGTCGAGGCTCACCAAATGCAGGCCCTCCAACTCAGCCTGAGCCGCCAGCAACCGATCGAAAGGATCCCGGTGGGCCTGCCGGTAGCCACCGGCATGGACGCCATGGTGCAACTGCACTTCCAGCGGCTGGAAACCCTGTTTTTGCAATACGGAAGGCAGATCCTGAAGCAGCCCTTCGGCGCCGGGGAGTTTGCCCAGGCGAACTTTGGTGGCCAGCTCCGAGCCGGAGGGGGTGTCGAGGAGGAGGGATTGGGCCATCAGGAGAACAACGGATCGCTTGTGGCGTCGAGCCGTTTTCCAACGGCACCAGCCGTGCCCAGGGTTTGCCGTCCTTGGCCACCAGGATCGTTTCGCCGGCATGGGCGGCGTCGATCAGCCTGGAGTAGTGGGTCTTGGCCTCGTGAACGTTGACCGTGCGCATGGAGGGCTCCAGACGGGAAGGGTGTTTAGTCCAGCTGTTGGTCCATGGCTGGTTCGGCGAGCAGCCGCAACGGAAGGCGCAGGGAGGCGGCAACCGCTGCGCGGAAGCCGGGGGCTACGAGGCGGTGCAGATGGCGTCGGCAGCGACCTGCTCCAGCCCCCTAAAGCCCGGCGTGGTGGGGAGCAAGGCGTGGGCAGATTCGCTGCTTCAGGCTAGGCGGGATCCCAGTGCCGCCAATGGTTCTGAACCATGCATTCCACCCAGACAACGAGTGCCTCGATTGAGGCTGCATTGCCTTTGCTGCCGCTTTTGAGGCATGATACGCAGAGATGGGGTGAGGGTCATGGAGGTACAGGAGCTCACGAGTGCGGCGGCCAGCGGGGTCAACAGCAACCTGGTGCTGCGCAAGGCGCTGCAGCGCGCTGGGGAGGAACTGGGACTTTCAGCCCAGGAGACGGCCCAGGCGATCGGCAAAAGTCGCACCTTTTTCGAGCAGGCACGGGCGCAGAGTCGCATCGATCTGCACACCCAGCGGATGATTGCCCTGGTGCTGCGCCTGCATCGCAGCCTCTCGGCCCTGGTGGGCGATGACACCGAATTGATGCGGCACTGGATCAACACGGCCAACCGCCACACGGGAGGCCTGCCGCGGCAGCAGCTGCAAGATCCAGAACAGCTGGTGGAGCTGGTGCAATACCTCGATGCCATGCGTGGCCGGCCGTGAGCCAGCGAACCCCTGTGGATCTCAAGGCTCTCGCCCAGCTGGATGGGGTGGTGCTGCGGCTGGTGGAACAACAGGGCGCTCAGGCCACCCGCCGGACTACGGACAACCTGGATGAGCAGGCCTGGCTGGAGGACTTTCTGGAGACCAGCAAGCCAGAGCTTCCCAGCGCCGAGGAGTGCGCAGTGCGCCATCGCCTACTGCTAACTCCCTTTCGCTATCGGCAGCGCCACGGATCGCGGTTTGCCACCCGCTGGGAGCGGGGATTGTTCTATGGGTCCCGCAGTCGGTTCGGCTGTCTGCTGGAGGGGGCGTACTACGAACTGGTGTTTCAGGATGGGCCCGAGCATCCCTTTCCCCGCAGCAGCGCGATGCGAAAGGCCATCTTCCACGTGCAGATGCGCACCGCAAGCGGACTGAAATTGCAACAACATGGCAGCAGAGAACTTCAGGCCAGGTTGCGTGATCCTGTAGACAGCCACTTCTGTCAGGGCATTGGCCGGCAAATGCGCGAAGCTGGAATTGAGGCCTTTGAATATCACTCGGCGCGCAGAGCTGAGGATGTCGTTCAGGTGGGAGTCATCAGTTGCTGTGTATTCATCAGCACACCGTTTGATCAGGTAGAGGTACAGCTAGAAGCCAACTGCAAGGAGGTCTCGATCCGTTGCTTGGATGACAACACAGTGCACCATTTCCGGCGCCAGCAATTCGAAGTGAATGGAGAGCTGCCCCAACCAACGCTCTGATGCGCTGCCGGCCCCGTAATGGCGAGCTGGCCGTCTTGCCGGCCTTTTTCAAGGGCTGCGGCAGCACTCCTGCTGAGCCGTGAGGGAGCATGGGCCCAGAACAGGGGGATGGGGGTGTCACAGATGGTCAGTCGTGCCATAATCCATGAACAGTCATGGAAAGTTCCAATGGCGGTGAATGGTGCGGTGGTTGCTGAAGCGGAGCCTGGGCAGGAGGTGCCATGGGTTTCCGGTGGTACGGATAGCGCCTCGATCGATGCCTGGCTGCTCGCGGTTTTGGAAGACGAGGAACTGCGTCAGCAGGTGAGGCAGCTCAAAAAGGTGGAGTTGGCGACGGTCTGGCAGCTGACCCGCAGCTTTCTCCTGCTTCGCCACAGCAGGATGTCTGCCCCCCCTGATCCCTTGGATGTGCACCGTCGTCTGATCGCGGGCTTGGCCGGGGAATCGTTATTGGTTTCCTCGTCAATGTTCCTGGATACCCTCGCAGAGGCGGAAGGATTCTTTGAACTCAGCTTCAAAACGATTAAGTCGCGTCTTGGACGCGCCCTGGATACGGCGGCAAGCGAACGGGCCATGCGCGGCGCGAGGGCCACTCTGACAGCCGCTGAGGTTTTTGGGGACTTCGAAGCCGCTCGAACTTATATGCATACGCCAAATTATGCCTTGGGCGGCCATACACCAGCAGAGTTGATTAAAACCGGTGAGGGCGAGCGCATCGTGCTGAACGAACTGCAAACCCAAGCCGAGGGCGGGCCTCTCTAAAGCGAAGGATGTTGGTGTATCGCGCCAGTCGCAAGCACCGGTCTGCGTTTGATCCGCTTGATGCCAGTGCTTCGGTGGCACGCGCTGGCTGGCGTTTCAACGACAAGCGAAGCGCCATTCTTTATACGGCAGAAGTACAGTCGCTGGCGATTCTCGAAGTGGTCAGTCGTCCAGGTTGGTCAACTGTGGCGGAGCTCACGATCGCGGCGATTGCGGTGCCGGAGGGATCCGTATTGAGCCTGGAAGAGCTAGGACTACTGCTCCCCACCAATTGGAATGTCAGACCAGTGGGGCCGAACGCCCAGAGCATTGGGGATGAATTCTTGAAAGCTGTGGATCTGGCGGCTACTGAAGGTCGCCAGATCTGCGGAGTGCGGGTCCCCTCGGTGATCAGCACCACGGATTGCAATGTTTTGCTAGATCCGAGGCAGAGGGAGAACTACAGAATTGCCGACTGGGGACGAATTCCATTCAACTGGCTAGTCGCAACAGCAACTTGACTGTCCCATGCTGTCAGTTACATTTACCGGGTAATAGATCCTCCACAAACTCCGAGCAAGTATCACCGCTGGTGATCAGCAGGTGATCGCGGGCGCGGGTGCAGGCCACGTAGAGCAGGTGGCGCTCAGTGGCCACCACCTCATCGAGATCGCTGTCGTCGGTAATGGCCTTGATGCGCTCGGCGTTGGGGATCACGTCTTCATCGCAGGCCATCACGATCACGGCGCGGAACTCCAGGCCTTTGGCCAGGTGCATGGTGGAGAGGGTGGCCTTGCTGCCGAGGCGCATGGCCGAAGGCTGCAGGCGCTCGTAGGGCAGCTCAGCAAGCTGCAGAGCC
>JBIIJV010000280.1:0-3043 GCA_044233545.1 Cyanobium sp. | reverse complement strand
TAGGAGCCACCACCCCCCGACCCTCGTTGCCCTTCTGAATGAAGGTCTTGATCATCTGCTCAGCGGCGTCGAAGTCGGCGATGACGCCATCGCGCAGGGGCCGAACGGCCCGGATGTTGCCGGGGGTGCGGCCCAGCATCAACTTGGCCTCATCCCCCACCGCCAAGGGCACATTGCGCTCTAGATCGATGGCAACCACTGACGGTTCCTGCAGCACGATGCCCTTGCCGGACACGTACATCAGGGTGTTGGCGGTGCCAAGATCAATGCCGATGTCGCGGGAAAACTGGAAGCGACGAAAGAACACAAGGTTCGGCCTAGCAGGAGGCGGATCATAGGCGCCAGGCCCGACGAGCCCTTGGCGGCAAGGCCCAGACACCTTGATTGCAAGTTACAGGCCCCTCCTGGACGTGGGGCAAGACAGTGGGGCAGTCAGGTGGGGCAGTGAGACGGTGGGTGGCACTCATGGATCGGAACCCTGGCTTGGTCAACACCGACCGGGGTGCCGCATCATTAATCCACTTATCCAAGGAGCAATGCCATGGGCGTTAATTCCATCACCCTCGTCGGCCGGGCCGGCCGCGACCCCGAAGTCCGTTACTTCGAGTCCGGCAGCATGGTCGCCAACCTCACCCTGGCGGTGAACCGCCGCAGCCGGGACGATGAACCCGACTGGTTCAACCTCGAGATCTGGGGCAAACAGGCCCAGGTCGCAGCTGACTATGTCCGCAAGGGCTCATTGTTGGGCATCATCGGCTCCTTCAAGCTCGACCGCTGGACCGACCGCAGCAGCGGCGAGGAGCGCACCAAACCCGTAATCCGGGTAGATCGACTTGAACTGCTGGGCAGTAAGCGAGATGCCGAAGGGGGCGGCGGTTTTGGCGGCACCGGCAACTACGGCGGCGGTGAACCCAGCGAGGAAGAAGTGCCGTTCTGAAGCCCTGGCTCCCGGGCCCACCGGACCTGTGCCAGTCGTGCAGCCAGGTCCTCAAGTGGCACGAAGCCACCAATCGGGATCAGGAGGCCTCAGTGGCTGTCCTGCCGCTTCTTCCAGATGCGCAGCCCAAGCCAGACACCGAAGCCGAGCACGGCCAGCACCAGCACCACCTTGATCACCTTGGCAACAGGATCAAGCCACACTTCCACGTTGGTGTAGGCCTCACCAAGCCCGAAACCCGCCAGGGTCAGCAGCAGGGTCCAGATCAGACTGCCGGCCGTGGTCCAGATCAGGAAAGGCAAGAACGGCATCATCTCAATGCCGGCCGGCACCGAGATCAGGGTGCGGATGCCAGGGATCAGCCTCCCCCAGAAGACCAGGGCGGTGCCATGGCGGTTGAACCAGGTGTGGCTGCGCTGCAGTTCCTGGGGGCTGATGCCGATCCAGCGGCCATGGCGCTCCAACCAGCGCTCAAGCCGCTGCTCGTTCACCAGTCGCCCGATCCCGTACCAGGGAAGGGCGCCGAGCACCGTGCCCAGCAGCCCGGCCAACACCACCGGCACCAGGGCGAGCTGGCCGCCGCGCACATA
Source organism: Cyanobium sp. (assembly GCA_044233545.1). GTDB lineage: Bacteria > Cyanobacteriota > Cyanobacteriia > PCC-6307 > Cyanobiaceae > Cyanobium. Next base: position 1,516 of record JBIIJV010000280.1, on the reverse strand, counting down.
GAAGCCCCCCAGGGGCATGATCAACTCAGAGGGAATCGGTGGGAACAGGTTCTCCAGGAACATGGCCGCGAAAATGGCGGCATAGCCTGCGGTCGGATTGGCCTCGACCGCCGAGCCGATCAGCTCGGGGAGCTTCTGCACAAGATCGAGGGCCAAAACTTAGATCTCCATTTATGGGAACGATGATTAACAATAGTGTGGTGGCATCGGAGCCAAGAGCCTCGACAGGCCATAAGAGCCAATCAAGAATGACGTAAAAGCAAATAGCATTTGCACAATCAGGGCCCGAAGCACAACCGATGGCAGTTCAAGAATAAACTGGAAAAAGATTAAACCATAAACAAGCTTCTAATCTTCTTAAGCATGCCTGCTAGAGCTGTAATGGCGAAATTTAACTTGCCCCCTGGCCCCCCGAACTCCAAAATGGGAGAGCAAGTCAGCTAAACAAGAAAATGGCGACACATTGTGTCGCCATTCAAATCAAAGAGTTTTGCTGATATCCCCTGGATATCAGGTCACCTCAATACCGGTAGTGCTCCAGCTTGTAGGGCCCCTCCACCGGCACATTGATGTAGTCGGCTTGCTGGGGGGTGAGCTCGGTGAGCTTGGCACCGATCTTCTCGAGGTGGAGGCGGGCCACCATCTCATCAAGGTGCTTAGGCAGCACATAGACCTGCTTGTCGTACTGAGCACCTTTGGTGAACAGTTCGATCTGGGCCAGCACCTGGTTTGTGAAGGAATTGCTCATCACAAAGCTGGGGTGGCCGGTGCCACAGCCCAGGTTCACCAGACGGCCCTCGGCCAGCAGCAGCAGGCGATTGCCGCTGGGCAGAATGACGTGATCCACCTGGGGTTTGATGTTGTCCCAGGCGTACTGCTTCAGGGAAGCAACGTCGATCTCGTTATCAAAGTGGCCGATGTTGCAGACGATCGCCTGGTCCTTCATTTGGATCAAGTGCTCGTGGCGGATCACCTGGAAGTTGCCGGTGGCGGTCACGAAGATGTCCACTTCCTTGACCACGTCGTCAAGACGCACGACGCGGTAGCCCTCCATGGCCGCCTGCAGGGCGCAGATCGGGTCGATCTCGGCGACCATCACCGTGGCGCCGAGGCCGCGCAGCGACTGGGCCGAACCCTTGCCGACATCACCGTAGCCCATCACTAGAGCCACCTTGCCGGCCACCATCACATCGGTGGCACGCTTGATGCTGTCCACCAGCGATTCGCGGCAACCATAAAGGTTGTCGAACTTGCTCTTGGTCACCGAGTCGTTGACATTGATCGCCGGGAAGGGCAGCTCGCCGCTCTGCTGCAGCTGATACAAACGGGCCACACCGGTGGTGGTCTCCTCGGTCACGCCCTGGATGTTGGCGTAGATGCGGGAGTAGAAGCCAGGCTCGACGGCCAGCTTGGCCCGGATCGACTTGAACAGGGCAATCTCTTCCTCGCTGCCGGGGTTGTCGAGCACCGCAAGATCCTTCTCAGCCTTGGTGCCGAGGATCACCAGGCCGGTGGC
>JBIIJV010000200.1:0-5365 GCA_044233545.1 Cyanobium sp. | reverse complement strand
CCGCCATCGTCGAGGATCATGTTGGGGGTGCCGCCATCGCCCCACTCGAGAATGCGGTGGGTGAAGGCCCAGTACTCATCAAGCGTTTCGCCCTTGTAGGCGAATACGGGGATGCCGGCAGCTGCGATCGCGGCGGCGGCGTGGTCCTGGGTTGAGAAAATGTTGCAGCTGGCCCAGCGCACTTCGGCGCCGAGGGCCACCAGGGTTTCGATCAGGACTGCGGTCTGGATCGTCATGTGCAGCGAACCCGCGATGCGGGCGCCCTTGAGGGGCTTCTCAGCGCCGTATTTGGAGCGCAGGGCCATCAGGCCGGGCATCTCGGTTTCGGCGATGTTGAGCTCCTTGCGGCCAAAATCTGCCTCGCCGATGTCGGCGATTACGTAGGAGCTGGTGGCCTGCAGATGGGGAAAGATTTCTACAGCCGCAGGGCTTGAAGGTGTTGCCACCATGGTTACGAACACTCCCGACTGGGAGGACGAAGGGGATTTGTTTGGAATTACTGCGGAGTCGCCGAGGCTTCGGGCTCGCTTGTGCGTAAATCTACAGGAATGTCACATAACAATGCGAAAGCGTCGGCCAGCGGCGATGCTGCCCCCCTCCAGGCCTGGCGGCTGGCCGACGCGGCCGCCACGGCCGCCCTGGGCGCCGAGTTGGCCGCGCGGCTGCCTAGCGGCGCCATCCTGCTGCTGTTTGGCGATCTTGGGGCCGGCAAAACCTGCCTGGTGCAGGGGCTGGCGCTGGCGCTGGGCATCCATGAGCCGATCACCAGCCCCAGCTTCGCCCTGGCCCAGCACTACGGGGGGCAAAGGGTGGATGGTTCCGCCACTGCGCTGGTTCACATCGACCTTTATCGGCTGGAAGATTCAGCAAGCGCCGATGAACTGTTTGCCCAGGAGGAAGAGGAAGCCCAGGCCCTAGGGGCCACGCTGGCGGTGGAATGGCCCCAGCGGCTGACATCGCCGCCCGCCGGCTCCTGGCGCCTGGAGATCTGCCTGTTGGACCACGGCGATCCCGATGCCGGCCGTCAAGCCAAGCTGACGCCCCCCTCAGAGCCGTAGCTCCGGCACCCGCTCAAGCAGCTGGGCCGTGAGCTTCGCCCGGCGCTCCCAAAGACTCCGGTACCTGGCTTCTCGCTCCGAGGCCTGATTCTGTTGCAGGCGGGAGCTGGCCACCCACGTAGACCACCGGGCTGGCCAGGGCGGGGATAGCTGGTATAGCCAGGTTGGCGGCGGATTGTCCGGCTTCTATCCGCAGGCCGAGCCACTGCCGCAATGCCGCAATGATGCGGGCATTGGCTTCCGGAAATGGGAAGGCATCCAGCTCAGCCGGCGCCACCCAGCGGACCTGCTGGGAAGCCAAAGCCTGGGGCTCGCCCTCCAGGTGGCGGCACAGATGAACAACAAAGCGCAAACGCTTGGGGCCATAGGCGTGATCCAGGCGAATCAGCTCCTGCTCCACGGCCACCTCGATAGCCAACTCCTCCCGTAACTCGCGAGCAATGGTGTCCGCAATCGCTTCGCCAGGTTCCTGCTTGCCACCGGGAAACTCCCACATCCCCCCGAGCAGCCCCCCCTCAAGCCGCTGATCAATCAGCACCCGGCCAGACCGATCGAAAACCAGCCCCACTCCGATCACCTGAAACGGAGGCACCGTTGAGGCAACCTTCACGACATATCGGTCATTGTGGCCATCACGGTAGGCCGCGCAAACGCCGCTAGGCCTCAAAGCATGCGCACCAGCAAGTTCCCGTCCCGCACCTGCAGGCTGTACTCGGAACTGCAGGCTGTGGTCGGCGAAGGTACGCAGGGCCCATCAGGAAAGGCCCCGGGTTCAAGCTGGCTGCGCTCAAGCTTCAGGCCATGGAACTGGAGCTGCGTGCGTCCCCAGCTCCAATCGTCGTTGATCAGCCTGGGTACCAGCCGGTCCAGCAGCGGGAACTTGGTCTGGCTGTTGCGCAGCACCGGCGATTGCGGCATCCCACCAACGAACCGGATCGCCGTCAGCCTGGCTTCCGGCAGTCGCACCTGCAGCCGGGAAATCCCATCGATTAGCCGCGAGATTCTCCCCTGCTCATAGATCGCCTGGGTCGAGGTGGCATGGCCATAGGCATAAGCCACCACCACCAGCAACCAGGCCAGGGACGCCACCGCAGCCCGGGGGATCACCCTCCAGCGGAGCTGGGTCGTCCCCGCCACGATCTGCAGGGCCAGCGCCGAGAGCAGCGGGCCAAGAAACAGCAGCAGGCGCGGCGCCCGGGCCAGGGGATCCTCCAGACCCAACAGGGCACCGGGGGAGATCAGGGCGATCAGCGCTACGGCCGCCAGCACCAGAACTGAGCAGGCCATCTGGCGCCATCGCCCCACCGGCTTACCGCCACGGCCCATCATCCAACGCCCGACAGCAACCCAGACAACGAAGGCATAAGCCAGTAGCAGCAGCAGCCAGGGAACGCTGATGGGCCAACGGCTCCAGTCAGCGAAGATTATTCTCCAAAAATCAAGGGCGTGGCGCAGGAGCTGGGTCGGCAGGGCCGCATCGAGGGGGAGCGTCCGGCCCTGTTCGGTGGCGTAGGACGTGCGCTCCTGCAGGACCAGCCGGATCAGCATCAGGTAGCTGGCCAGGGCGAGGCCATAACTGGCCCACACCCGCCCCAGCCTGCGCCAGAGGGAAGGTGGGGCCGGCACCAGCGCCGCCAGGCCCAAGGCTTCCCCCAGCACCAACATCAGCGCAAAGGGCAGAAAGCCGCTGGTGGCTGGCTGGTACAAGCAGAGGGAGGCCAACAAGAGAGCCGAGCTGATTAGCAGCCCCCTCCACGACACCAGCCAGTGCAGCGTCACGGAGGCCAGAACGGCCAGTCCCAGGGCCAGGGCCATCGCCAGACAATCAAACCCGTAGGAAAGGTTTTCCAGGGCATAGGGCTGGCCCAGCAGCGGCAGGGTCGCCAGGGCGCTCCAGAACGGTGAACGCAGCCCGTAAGCGCGCGCGGCCGCCACAGCCACCAATGCCAGCACCCCCACAGCCAGAAGCTGGTGCAGGGGCGCCACAGCCACAGCTGGAGCACCCAGATTCACCAGGGCAACCAGGCCAGCGGCCAGGGGACGCCCCACCTCGGCCCAGCGGTACTCCCCATCCATCGAGCGGCCATAGTCGTCGATGTAGCGGTGAACAAATAGCAGGATCGGCAACACGAGCAATAATCCCGCCGCCAGCGAGGCCTTGAACTGGCGTGTTATCCCTGCTGGCCAAGGAGACACGAATGCGGACAGCACAGGGCGCCAGCCAAGACCATCTGAGCCATGGGCAGGCCGCATCCACAACCTCGGGGAAAGCTCGATCCTATCAATTCAGATTGATTCAGCTGTATTAATAGGATGGTTGATAGAATCGAGTCCAGAGCGAAGGCCGATCCATTCACAGATCAAGACTAAATAGAAAGTCAACTCCTAGATGGCCTCAAACCAGTTGTTTACCGATCAATAACCATCGCACGCCAACGTCAACATCTTTAACTCGCTTAGTCGCAGCGTTGGGCCAACCGCCGCCGCAACCGCCGGCTCCATTGCCAGGCCGCCAGCGAACCCGCCAGGGGCAGAGGGCTGGGAGCAGGCGTGGAGGGGGAATAGGGAGTAGCCACCGCGATCCGGGCCTGCAGGGTCAGATCTTCGGGATCAAGGGGGCCATCAAAAGAGATCACCGGTCCGGCCCCGGTGAAAAAATTAGGGGGTGAGCTGGTGTTGTAAGGGTTGAACACACTGGAACCCCAGTCACCGGGACTCTGGGCCACGCCAGCAAGGTAGTCCGTCTTCCAGAGGTAAACGGGCCCAAAGGACAGGCCGGCATAGGAATTGCCCTGACCCAAAGCCAAACCGACCGCCGCCGCGAATTGTCCAGCCAGAATCTCTTGGCCCAACCAGGGCATGTGGTCGAGGGTGATCAGGGACTCAAAACCTGGATCACTCAGAGACGCCGTGATCGCATCAACGCTCCACACCATGCCGTCCACGGTGACGTTCACGGCTGCCGCCGCCGGTGTTGGTCCTATGGCACTAGCCAGGCTGATGGACGCCGCAAGGGCAAGCCCCTCAAACAGGCAAACGCCCCAACCTTGCCGCTGCTGGCGGCCATCGAAAGCAATGGGCAGAACCATGGGAACGGGTAAGGCTGGGCCTTCAACAGTCTTCCTGGACGGTAGGCATGGCCCCCGGCAAGTCCGCCGAGCTAAAGGTCCCTTTAAGCATCAGCATGGCTGGGATTGGTGCAGCCTGGTTCTACTGGCAATGGCGGCCGTCGGAGCCATCCGTGGCCTCTGCACAGCTCCCTGGCTCAGCGGAAGCCCCCCGGCCGCGGCCGGGTCGTAGATAGGGAGACATTGCCACTGGCTGGGGATGGGCTGGGGGGCGACTTGGGCACCGCCACCACGTTGAAGGCGAGGGACCAGCGTTCACCCTCGCCCCGAAAGGGAGCCACCGAATGGGGCTGCCAGGCAGGAAAGACGTAAAACTCACCGGGCACGGGCAAAACATACTCAGCCATACCGGTGCGAAAGCTCTGGATGTGCCATTCCTCTGGACCGTGGAAGCAAAGCTGTCCATCAAAGCGGTCAGGACCAATCTGGGGCGGGACTTGCAGAAAAATGACCCCGGAGAAGCTGCCACCATGGGTGTGGGTGGGGTTGTAATCGCCAGCCCTCTGCACATTCAGCCAGAGGTCGATCAAGCGGAGTTCATAGTTACCTGCGCTCCATGGTCCCCGGCCGCCGGGGGGTTGCCTGTCGATCACATGGCGAATCCAGAGATCACACCTGGGCAAGATCACACAGCGACTCAATTCCTCAACCTTGGGATGCTGGGGTGGCAGCTCGCGCTGCTGAAACAACTGGCCTGCAAGTTTGGCTGAGGCATCAGGACTGCGCTCTGGAGCTTTGACGACAGCAAGGGCAAGGGCTTGTAAATCAGCTAGTAAGGGGGCAGCCAGCCTGCCTTTGACCACCGTGCGTGGAAACAGCGTCAGGACCTCAATAGCCTCAGAGCCGAGCGATCCGGTGGTCCCAAACGGATCTGGATCGGCGACGTTCATGGCCAGGGACTGAATCGAGTCAAGTTACGTCCAGATCAACTCGCCACATAGGCCTGAACTGCCTCTCGACGACGACGCAGATTGGCGAGGCCGTCGCGCTCGAGATTGCGAACCCGATCGCGGCTGATGCCCAAGTGGCGCCCGATTGCCGTCAGGCTCATGGGCTCGCCATCCTCGATGCCGTAGCGCATCCTCAGTACCTGGCCCTGCAGTTCCGGTAGCTGCTCCAGCAGCGCCCGCAAATCACCCTTCAGGCATTCCACCGCCACCACCTCATCCGGCAGCACCC
>JBIIJV010000118.1:0-8457 GCA_044233545.1 Cyanobium sp. | reverse complement strand
ACACCGTCACCAAATGGGTGATCGCCGCCGGATCAACGGCGGCGGCAGCCAGGGCAGCGCTGCTGGCCCGCAGGGCCAGGGGACCGGCCTCGGCGGCGAAGCGGGCCATGCGCTCGGCGGTGGTGGGGTTGGCGTCTGTGTAAAAGGGCAGGCGATCAGGCAGGGGGCCATCGGCGTCTGCCAGCAGCACGCTATGGCGGAAGGCCACGCCGGAACGGCGCTGCAAACGCCGCAGCATTGTTGTCTGGACGTCATTGGTGGCCGAGAGGCTCTGGGCCATGGCGGCCGATTCGGCCTGGCTGAGGCGATGGGAGGGCAGGGCGGTGCCGATCCCCAGCAAGTTCACGGGCATGGAGTCGATAGCGGCGCCTGGGCGGACCCTGACAGGGCTGACCCTGGCAGGGCGGACCCCGGCAGGGCGACCCCGTGCAGGGCCGGCCGGTGCAGGGCGGCCAGCATCGGATCGGCCAGGCCGGGCCAACGGCGCACGGCGTCAAAGACAAATCGACTGCTCCAGGGCCGGCGCAGCACCAGGGCCAGGGCCTGACAGAGCCGCTGGCGGCGGGCCATCAGGGCGGCCTGGGATCGGCTCCAGTCCCGGGCAAGTTGGTCGTCCCAACCGCCGTCTAGGGCGGCGAGAGCAAGGGGGGTGCTGCTGAGGGCCGCCATCAGGGCCCAGCCCATGCCCTCGCCCGTAAACGGTTCGACGTAGCCAGCGGCATCGCCCAACAGCAGATAGCGATAGCCCGCCAGGGGGCGGCTACGGCGGGAGAGGGCGGGGGTGAGCTGCCAGGCGGCCGGGGCAAGGGCGGGCAAGGGGTCGAAGCCGGCTTCGCTCAGCACCTGACTGGCCGCGGCGGCAGGCCCGCCGGCAGCGGCCAGGGCAGCGCCATCGAAGGCGGCGGCCACATTGAGGGCCCCATCTTCAAGGCGCACCAGCCCGACGTAACCGTGGCGCCCAATCGCCATGTGGAGCCGGCCATCGCCGTAGGCCGCCAGCGCCGGGTCGTGGCAAGCGTGGTTGGGGGCAGGCAGGAGGCAGCCGGCGCCGATGCGGGAACCTGTCTGGATGCGGGTAGCCACTTCGGGCAGCTGCCGCAGGCAACGGTGGGCCAGCCCCGCCGCCACCAGCACCAGTTCGGCCTGCACCGTGGCCGACTCCCTGCCGCGGCGAAGCTGCACCGGCCGGGCCCCCGGATCGGCGGGCCCCAGCTCGGCCATCGTCTCTGGCACCAACGTGGCGCCGGCGGCTACGGCGGCCGCCACCAGCCCCTGATCCAGGGCCAGCCGCGAGAGAACCCGTCCGGCCGGCAGGGCCAGCTCGGCTCGGGCCCCCTGCAGGCCCAACTGCAAAGACCGCAGGGGACGGGCGCCGAGCTGATCGAGCAGGGGGCCTTGGCCGGCCTGCTCCAGGGCCGCTAGGGCCTGGCCACTGAGGCAGGCGCCGCAGACCTTCCAGCGGGGGAAACGGCGCCGCTCGACCAGCAACACAGGCACTCCCTGGCGAGCGAGATCCAGGGCGGCCAGGGCACCGGCGGGACCGGCCCCGACCACGACCACGGGCCAGAGACCGGTAGGCAATGGATCAAGCACTGGGCCCCCCGGGAGTGGGGACGGCTGGGGTTGGGACAGCTGGAGGCGGGGACCAACGCAACAGGTAACGCTCGGGCCAGCAACGGTGCAGATCGACGCCATCGAGGCCGGCCCGTGCGGCCATGGCCGCCACCTCATGCATCTGAAAGGCCCCGCGCACCGACAGCAGGCCATCGATGTGCACAATTTGCGAGCGCGACAGCAATCGGGTGCCAGCCCAGGCCAGGCCGTAGCCCAGGGGGGTGCGCAGCAAATCGCTGATCAACAGCAGCCGGCGGCTGCTGGCGGCGAGGCGGGCCAACAGGGTTTCGGCGTCGGCCGTATCGAGGTGATGCAAAAACAGCGAACTAACAATGATGTCAAAACGATCGGGCAGGGTATCGGCCAAAACGTCGGCAACAAAGAAAGAGGCCTCCAACCCCCGCTCGCGGGCCCTGGCCTGGGACAAAACGACGGCCTGGGGGCTGATGTCACAGCCCTCCACGGCCAGATCCAGGCCATGGCGCTGGGCCAGGGCCGCCAGGTCCAGGGCGTTGTCTCCACCGCCGCAGGCCACGTCCAGCAGCCGCAGGGGGGCGGCGCCTGGGGGCAGGCTGCGGGCCAGGGCGCGAATCGGCGCGAACAGACTGGCCGCACTAAAGCTGACCGCATTGATGCGCCTCAGGCCCACCAGGGCCTGGGCGTGCAGTTCAGGATCGAGACCGGGCTGGTCCATCAGCTCCGGCAACCGCTGACGCTGGGCCAGGGGGGGCCAGGAGAGTATGGACATGGGACAAGCCTAGGGACTGGGGTGTGAGCCGCCGCCCCAGCTGGGCCGTCTGCCAGGGGCGGGATGTTTTCAGATAGGCAGAGGGCCATGGCAGATCAACAAAAAAAGCACCCGCCAGTGGCGGGTGCTCATGGAGATTGAATTCAATCAATCAGACAGCGTAAACAAAGTCCGCGTTCGTCAAAGTTGCTGCGGCTGCAGCTCCGACGCTGGCGAAGATAGAGCTGCCAGTTGTAAGCTCATCATTGTAGTAAATATTGCCCAATGTGGTGTCTACATAGATGCCCCTGGCGTTACCAAAGCCGGCCCCAGTCAAGCCAATACCTTTGAAGAAAGAAGCGTTGCTCAGAACATTGCCAGCCACGTTACCGCCCAGGAATGTGAGTCCCTTGATTCCGACAGCCAGCGAACCCACGAGTGTCGAGTCGAGGCTATTGCTAAGTCGAATCGTGTCTTGCACAGCAGAAAAGTCAGTGATGGTATCCCTATTGGCGGCACCAATGTCACCAAACACAAAGAAGTCGTTATCTGCATTACCAGTAAGAATGTCATTGCCAAGGCCACCAGCAATGGTGTCATTACCGATGCCACCGGCAATGATGTCATTGCCACCATTGCCACTGAGATTGTTAGCAAGGTTATTACCTGTGATGGTATCGGCGACACCACTACCAATGACATTCTCAAATTGCGAAACAGTAAGATTGATGGCAGGAGCACCACCGCTGAGGTTCACCTGAACATTATTCAATCCCCCAGCAAGATTCACTGTTGTACTAACGGCAGCTGGAGCCGTTGCCAAGCTTAAATTAATCGTATCTTGGCTGCTACTCGTGGCAACAATGGTTTCAACACTAATGAGTTGATCAATCACACCTGACGACTTGGTCACCACCCCAAAGGCTCCTAAGGTGATCGGGCCACCAGGGAAGGAAGCATAACTCACTGTATCCGTTCCAAGGCCGCCATCAATCACATCGGAACCAAGGGAGGCATTAATGATATCGTTGCCACCACCTGAGGCAATTACATTGTTAAGGTTGCTGCCAAATATTGTGTCGGCGAAATTAGAACCGATGGCATTTTCAATACTAATCAAGGTATCAAATCCGGCGGCCCCTGTGGCACTGCCGCTCTGTAAGTTAACAGTCACCGACCCAGCAGCACTGGAGTAACTGACAAAATCACTGCCCAGACCGCCATTCAAAACATTATTTCCAGCATCACCCTGCAGAGTATCATTGAAATTACTGCCGGTAATATTTTCAATTGAAATCAGGGTATCAACTCCTGATCCCCCAGTGTTTTGGGGGCCAACAATGGAAAGAGAAACATTGACAGCCGATGTTGCCGAAGCATAGCTTACTGTATCAATGCCACCCAACCCATTTATATTATCTATAGCATCATTTGAGCTATTAATAAGTGGGTCATTAAAGATTGTACCTGTGATAAAAGCCATGGGGATAAGATGCAGGGAGAAGAGAATAAAAACAGATGACTAAAATGCCAGCAGCATTCGTCTGTTACTATTCTTTACGAATCTTATCCCTTCAGGATTTGACGCCTCGCTTGCTGTGGACACTTGGCTAATTGGGTTTGTTGTAGGTGGCTTGTCCTCCAGGAGAAGGTCCCTTTGATGATTTCGCCGTGAGCGATCAAACCCAATGTCAATAGCGGCGGGCACACCAAGATGTGCATCAGATCACCAAGCCAGTCTCACTTCCGCTAGTAGTCTATTTCTGTAGATAAGCCGCTCAAGCTCTCCACCTCGGCCCGGCCCTTTTTGTGGGCCGTCTTGGGCGGATTTCAGCGTGCGAATCATCCAATGACAGGGCGATTAGGTGTGGATAGCGACCTGCTGACGGGTCTCCGCAGCTGTTAACAACAGCCTCGATGCCGCAAGCTGAAGCAGCGTCGTGCGGATTGATCGGTGCCATTGCCCCTGCTCCATCACACCAACGCAATGGAAGGTGGTGTCACCTCCGCGATCCAACTCGCCCTGACGCCAGCCTTTCTGCTGACGGGCATCTCCAGCCTTCTCAATGTGATGACAGGCCGGCTATCCCGCATCGTCGAACGGGGGCGCCTGCTCCATGGCAGCTCTCGCCACGGGGGCCATGACGAATTCGGAGTGGAACTGCGTCACCTGGAGCGGCGCCTGCGGCTCACCAGCCGGGCGATCTACGCCACCACCCTGGCCGCCCTGCTGGTCTGCGCCATCCTGCCGGCCCTGTTTTTGGGGGGCCTGCTCAAAACGGAGTTCACCTGGGTCGTCGGCGGACTCTTTTTCGGCGCCACCGGGGCCCTGGTGATCGGCCTGGTGGACTTTCTGCGCGAGGTTCACCTGGCCACCAGGACCGTCCGTTTCACGGGACAAAGCTTCTCGGTGCAGCGGCCCACTGAGCCGGCCCAGCCCATAACGGGCCAACGAGGCTGACGCCCAGGCATACCGGTAAACGCCGCGAGGGCACCACCCGATCTCCATCCCTGATCAGCGCGAGTCCTGATCAACGAGCCCTGATCAGCGAGACTGCCGCAAGCCAACCCCGCCCCGGGGCCACCCTTTCCCCATGGTCGCCAGCGGCAGCCCCACCCCTTCCTCCCCTGCCCCGGCCAGCAGCACCGCCGCCGCGGCCAACCCAACCGCCGCCTCGGCTCTCCGCAGCGGCGATCCCGGTGCCGCCGCCCGCAGTTTCCCCCTGGCGGCCATCACCGGCCACGGCATCCTCAAGCTGGCCTTGCTGCTGGCCGCCGTCGATCCGGGCCTCGGCGGCGTCGTCATCGCCGGAGGTCGGGGCACGGGCAAATCGGTGCTGGCCCGCGCCCTGCACGCCCTGTTGCCGCCCATCGACGTGCTCAACCTCGGCCCGGCGGCCACCAGCCTCAATGTCGATCCGGGCCGGCCCGATGAATGGGATAGCGCCGTACGCCAGCGCATCACCGAACTGGGCGGCGATGCCAGCGGAGCCGATGTCAGCGGAGCTGATCCTAGCGTCCTGTTGCCGACCACGGTGATCCCGGCTCCCTTCGTGCAGGTACCCCTGGGGGTTACCGAAGACCGGCTGGTGGGCGCCGTTGATGTGGCCGCCTCCCTCAATGCCGGTGCACCGGTTTTTCAGCCGGGCCTGCTGGCCGAGGCCCACCGGGGGGTGCTCTACGTCGACGAGCTCAACCTGCTCGATGAGGGCGTTACAAACCTGCTGTTGGCGGCGGTCGGCAGTGGCGAGAACCGCATCGAGCGCGAGGGCCTGAGCCTGGCCCACCCCTGCCGCTGCCTGCTGATCGCCACCTACAACCCCGAGGAAGGGGCCGTGCGCGACCACCTGCTGGACCGCTTCGCCATCGCCCTATCGGCCAACCAGCTGCTGAGTAACGAACAACGGGTGGCCATCAGCCGCAGCGCCATCGACCACGGCGAAGCCGGCGCCGCCTTCCGGGAGCGCTGGCGGGAGGAAAGCGATGCCCTCGCCACCCAGCTGTTGCTGGCGCGCCAATGGCTGCCGGATGTGACCATCAGTCGCGACCAGATCCGTTATCTGGTTGATGAGGCCCTGCGGGGTGGGGTGGAGGGGCACCGCAGCGAGCTCTATGCGGTGCGGGTCGCCCGCGCCCACGCCGCCCTCAGCGGCCGCGACCAAGTGGAGGCTGAGGATCTGCAGGTGGCGGTGCGGCTGGTGATCGCCCCCCGGGCTCGCCAGCTGCCGCCCCCCGACCCCGACCAACCCCTCGAACCACCGCCGCCGCCCCAGGGCGATCAGGCCCCCGACCCGCCAGCAGACCAGGCGCCGGAGCAGGACCAGGACGAGCCGGATCCCCCCGAACCCGAAAGCGACGACGAAGACGACGACAGCCCCGAGGATCAGGCCCCCCCCTCCATTCCCGAAGAATTCCTGCTCGATCCGGAGGCCACTGCCATCGACCCGGACCTGCTGCTGTTCTCGGCCGCCCGGGCCCGCAGTGGTGGCAGTGGCAGCCGCACTTTGGTGCGCAGTGAGAGCCGCGGCCGTTACGTCAAGCCGATGCTGCCCAGGGGGCCCGTGCGCCGCATCGCCGTGGATGCCACCCTGCGGGCCGCCGCCCCCCACCAGCAGGCCCGCCGCGCCCGCCAGCCCGAGCGCCGGGTCATTGTTGAAGAGGCCGACCTGCGGGCCAAGCTGCTGCAACGCAAGGCCGGGGCCCTGGTCATCTTTTTGGTCGACGCCAGCGGTTCGATGGCCCTCAACCGCATGCAAAGCGCCAAGGGGGCCGTGCTGCGCCTGCTCACCGAGGCCTATGAGAACCGCGACGAGGTGGCCCTGATTCCCTTTCGCGGCGACCAGGCCGAGGTGCTGCTGCCCCCCACCCGCTCGATCACCGCCGCCCGCCGCCGGCTCGAATCGATGGCCTGCGGGGGCGGATCCCCCCTCGCCCACGGCCTCACCCAGGCGGCCCGGGTGGGGGCCAATGCCCTGGCCACCGGCGATCTCAGCCAGGTGGTGGTGGTGGCGATCACCGATGGAAGGGGCAACGTGCCCCTGGCCCGCTCCCTGGGCCAACCCGCCCTGGAAGGTGAGGAACCGGTGGATCTGCGCGAGGAGCTGCGACAGGTGGCCGGTCGTTACCGCGCCCTCGGGATCAAGCTGCTGGTGATCGACACCGAACGCAAGTTCATCGGCAGCGGCATGGGCAAAGAACTGGCCGAAGCCGCCGGCGGTCGCTACGTCGCCCTGCCCAAGGCCAGTGATCAGGCCATTGCCGCCATCGCCCTGGAAGCCGTCGCCAGCTTGTGAGCCTCTGGCCCCGGCGGCCCTGCAGCCTCTGGCCTACAGCCCCCGGACCGAGCCCGGCGCCGGGGCGGGGGGGGCCACGCCGCCACTGCCGCGGCTGCGGGGCGCCAGCCGCTCCTGCTCGGCCCGCTGCCGTTCGGCTCGGGCCGCCTCCCGGCGGGCCGCATCGGAGCCGGCACGCTGCTGCACCGCCTCGGGATTGCTGGGATAAAGATCGTCAAAGAAGCGGGCCAGCCCTTGGCTGACGCTGCGGACGTTGTCGGCAACCTTGGGATCGCCCGTCAGTTTCTGCACATCACCGCCGACGGCCTGCCAACGGTCCGTGAGCAGGCGAGCGTTGGCCAGGGTGGCCTGCAGGTCGGCGGTCAACTTGGGGTTGTCGAGCCTGGCGGCCAACTGGCGGGCGTGGCGGCTGGCCCGCTGGGCATCGACACTGGCGGCGTTGAGATTGTTGAGGATGGGTGTGGCCCGGGCCATGGAGGCATTGAGCTGGGCCACCGCCTGGCGCGCATCGCGCACAAACAACTGCCCATCCCGTGTCAACTTTTGCGTTTCGAGGGCCGTGCTTTCGAAGGTCTTGGTGGCTGAAACCATCTGGGGCACCAGCTTGCCGCGGTCAGCCTCAGACAGCAGGCGCTGCATGGTTTCGGTGACCGAATCGAAGCTGGCCGCCGTTACCCCCGGGATCCGGTTGTACTGGCAAACCATCCGCTTGCGATCGCAGCCTGCCTCTTTTGGACCTGGCATTGCGGGCCCCAGGGGCCGACCGCCACTCAGCAACGAAACCGCCGCATCGCCACCCAACAGAGAGGAGGGGGCAACCCGGGCCACCACCGGCAGGGGCAGCCGCAGCTTGGGATCGGTGATGGTCAATTCGGCCACCACCTCCGTATCGGTGACTTTGAGGGCCTGCACACTGCCCACCATGACGCCGCGGTAGGAGACGGGCGAGCGGGGGGCCAGCCCAGCGGCATCTTGAAAGCTGGCCTCCATGGTCCAGGTCTGGCGACCCAGGGAAATGCCCTTCAACCAGAACCAAAGCCCCAGGCCACTGGCGATGGCAACCAACAGGCAAAATCCAAGGGAGGCTTCGCGTACACTGCGGCGCATCGATTATCTCTCTGCCGGCTGCATTGGACCGCGCAGGCTACCGCTTCGGAATTGCACCACGTAGGGGTCCTCAGAGACCCGGAAGTCTTTAATCGTACCGCTCCAGCGGAAACAGCCGCCGTACAGCAATGCCACCCGATCAGCGCAACGGTCGATGGTGCTGAGCACATGGCTGACAACCACCCCTGAGGCATGGGTGAGGGTGGTGCTCTGCAC
>JBIIJV010000117.1:0-8573 GCA_044233545.1 Cyanobium sp. | reverse complement strand
ACGCCCCTCAAACCAGAGCCGGCTCTCATCTACGGATTCAAGGAAGGCCGGTGAAGCCAGCACGCTGAGCTGCACCGATCGCTCATTGCAGAAGTGCCGCAGGCTGGCCTCAAAGCCCCGGTCGGCAATCTCAGCTACCCGCAATTCGCGCCCATCCCCCAGTTCATCGGCCAGCCGCTGCCAGAACGGCATCGCCGCCGATTCGGGCAGTTCGAAATAACGCAACTCCACGCC
Organism: Cyanobium sp.; assembly: GCA_044233545.1. GTDB lineage: Bacteria > Cyanobacteriota > Cyanobacteriia > PCC-6307 > Cyanobiaceae > Cyanobium. The sequence goes on along the minus strand of JBIIJV010000117.1, from coordinate 8,339 downwards.
TCGCTGCAGCAGGGCATCTCGGAAGTGGCGCATCGCCACAAAGGTATGCAGCAGCCGCAATTTGTGGTAGCGATAGCTGGAGGCCACCCCCAGGTCTTCGATCATCACCACCAGCTCACCGGCGCCCAGATTCAGGGCTGAGGGGCTGAACCAATCGCGGTGCAATTGATCGCCCAGGATCAAGGTGAGGGTCATGGGCAATAGATTGATGTTGAGTATCTGAATGCCAACAAGCTCATCTCCAGCCTTGCCCTAATCATAGGCCTGCTGGCATCTTAAGGGCAGCGAACACCTCGACCCATAGACCGATGAGTTCCTCGGCGCCCTGGAGGAACTGAACAAGTCCCTCCTGCACCAGGCCTTCAACGGCAAGCTGTGAGCCCCAGGCTTGGATTCCCTCAAGCTGGCGCCTAACGTTGAAGCTCCAGTCCCGCCGCAGCCATGACGGTTTCCGTCGCGCCACCCTGCTCGAACCGCGCCGAGGTGCTGGCGGTGCTGCGCGAGCACTTCCTTGCCCTGGCCGCTGAGTTCAAGCTCAATTAAACTAGAGACGACGCGACCAGCGGTATGGCGATCGAACTCTCCAGCGACCAACTCGACGCCCTTACCGTGGCGGAGAAGGTGCGATTACTTGAGCAGGTTTGGCAGAGCCTCTGCTGTCAACCAGATGCCCTCATCTCGCCAGAATGGCACGCTGATGTCTTGGTTGAGCGCCACCAGCGACTCCTCGACGGTTCTGCCACTCGCATTCCCTGGCATGAGGCCAAAGCCCAGCTGCAGCGCTTGGCTGAATGATCATCGAGATTTCCTCCGATGCTCTGATTGATCTGGAGGAGGGCTTCGACTTTTATCAACGTCAATCTCAAGGCCTAGGAGCGTCCAGCTCATGGCATCACCCATCGTGATACCTGCAGGCCAAGATCACCAGCAGATCGCCAGCGAGCCGATAAACCAAGCGATGTTCCGCATCGATGCGGCGTGACCAGCAGCCGGCCAGGCCAGCCGCTCAAGCGCCGGCATCGGCTAGATCCGGATCGATCAGCCCATGGGGAAAGAGATCCCCACGATCGGCTTGCTCCAGTGACCGCTGCAGATGAGCCGCATTCGCAGGGGATCGCAGCAGATGCACGGTTTCCATCAGGCTGTTGTAAGTGTCGAGCGACATCACCACCGCCCCCTTGGCGTGCCGCCTGGTGATGAGGGTCACGTCCGCATCGGCCTCCACCCGATCCAGCACGGCCTTGAAGCTCTCCCGGGCCTCCGAAAAGCTGACCACCTGCACGGAGTTGTCCAATAGCCAGTACAACAGCTTAGTTAGCTGGAGGGCATCCATGCCCGATTCGATGCCGCTGAGGTGGGCCCCTCGAGATCGGAGCCGCTCCTACCTAGCCTGGCCCCATGGCCGATGCAGACATCCGCTGGCGCCAGCGGTTCGACAACTTTGAGCGGGCTCTCCAGGTGCTGGAGCGCGGCGTGATCGAACGCTACGCACCGCTGTTCGCCGCCTTGCGGGAGCGTTTCAGGGCTTTAGGCCAAGAGGTGTCGTGACAGCCGGTCTCCCGTTGGGGTCAACCGAGGCCACCGGCCTGCCGGAAGCGGCGATCACGGCCATCCGTCAGGTGCTCGCCAGCCACCCCGAGGTGGAAGCCGCCATCCTCTACGGCTCCCGGGCCCTGGGTCGTCATCGCCCCGCCTCCGACATCGATCTCACCCTGACCGGCCCCGCCATCAGCGCCGCCGCCCTGGTCCGCATCGATGCCGATCTCGATGACCTGCTGCTGCCATGGATGATCGATCTCTCCTGGCTGGCCTCGATTCATCACCCCGCCCTCCTGGCCCACATCGAGCGGGCCGGTGTGGAGCTGTACCGCTGTGCAGATGCGCCAGATTGATTGGAAGTTCCCCCGATTTCTTGGACAGATCTCAGGACATACTGCAGCTGATCTCATTCATCACTGCGCGCCAGCACGGCCTGAATCACGGCGGGAGCGATGCGGAAGTCGTTGGCGCGGGACAGGGCGATCAGCGGACTGGCGTCGGCGATGACGATTGCAGCCACTGCTCCAATGTGTCGAGATCGGCGTTGGTTTCGGCGGCCGTGAGCCGGATGGCGGCAATGCCAAGCCGTCCGAGATGGGCGATGCTTCGGTTCCGTTTCCATTTGATGTTCACGCTCTGATCTCAACAAGTGACGCACCCACCCTTGAAAGCAGTCTCCATAAGCACTTTGGAGAAAGGAGAGTAAACCTTGAGAATGAGCGGAAGGAGTTTTTCAATGTGACCATTGAAGAACTGAAGCTTGAGCTAGAACAACTAACAGACAGACTTGGCATTGAATCCGAACTTCAACTAACCCTGGTCGCTGAGGCCAAGCAATACAGAATCAGCGAGGCAAGGAGACAGCAGCTTGCAGGAGGTTCCATATAGCCCATGAGGTTGCCTTCAAGGGCTGGCCGCGGCCAAAGCATCAGAAGACGCTTTGAAGGGTCAAGCAAGACCGGACATGGCGGCCAGCAGGGTGACGCGGCCAGGGGGCGAAGGGGTCGGGCATGGCGGTGCTGTGGGGTACTACATAAGGTTCTCCGGCGCCCGTCATGCTCGTCAGCCGCCAGAGAGGTTGCTACGACTCGCTGGAATGGGCAGACTTAGCACTCAAACCCTTTGTGCGAACCTCATCGACAACCCGGTCGAAGTCTGACTTGTATTCGCGGTCCTGAATGACACGGAACTTTTCGTACTCGCCTTCTGCACGATGGTTTGCGACTTCCCTCCGCACTCGTCCAAAATCTCGCAATACCTCATAGGCATTGAACTCCAAGAAGCCATCAAGTTTTTGCGCCCATTCCTGCATGGTCATTACCTTGCGTCTGCGCGCAAAGCCTTCAGCTGTATCCAAATACATCGATACAAGTCTGTTCAACTCTTCAAGCTCGCTGGGATTAAGGTAGTTTTTCCCAACAATCACATCGGCCTTGGTGATCTTGCCACCGCGCCTTTCATTATTCCAGCTATGTAGCCCCATGTGCGGCTTGGTGGCGTCCGCGCGCATGCTGATAAGTTCGGCAGACGTATGTCCATGAACTGCGAAGTGGAGCTTGTCTTGAACATGAGCGTAGAACTTCTGAGTCACCTCCGCAGTCGCATCGTAGTCGATGCTGCATTGTGCATATATATCTGTAATCTTCTGATAAAAGCGCCTTTCAGAAGCCCGAATCTCCCGTATGCGTTCTAGCAGTTCTTCAAAGTAGTCCTTACCAAACATCGTGCTGCCGCTCTTCAATCGTTCGTCGTCTAAGGCAAACCCCTTGATCAGGTACTCTTTAATGACGCTGGTTGCCCACTTCCGGAACTGTGTTGCCTGCATCGAGTTGACGCGGTAGCCAACCGAGATAATTGCGTCCAAACTGTAAAATTTTGTCTCGTAATTCTTCCCATCAAATGCAGTTGTCCGGATTTTCCGGACAACTGATTCATCATCTGATAGCTCGCCTGTGGCAAAGATGTTTTTCAGGTGCTCGCTGATCGTGCGCACGTCAACGCCAAAAATCTCCGCCATACCCCGCTGCGAGGCCCACACGGTCTCGTCTTCCACCATCACCCGCACCTTCACGGCGCCGCTTTCAGATGCGTAGAACAAGAACGGCCGTGCTTCAGCTACCTCAGGCGGCGCTAAAGGTGCCAGCGCGAGGCCTTTTACGGCCACAGGCGTAGGAGCAGTCAACTGCTTACCGATCAGATCTTCCGCCGAAAGCGACACGCCGAGTTGTCCAGCCGCCTCAAGCAGAACCTGATGCCAGCGAGCCGGAATCGAGCCGGCCTTGACCCAGTAGGCGACTGTGCTTTGGCCCTTGCCGATCAGTCGCGCGACGGCACTTTGGCCACCGAGTCGCTCAACGATGCCCCTAGCGTCCATCAAATTTTTGATAAGTCCATAGAACCATCCTATCAAAAAAACTGTTTAACCGCGCTCTTCGGGGCCCGGGCATCGGCCATCACGAAAAACCTCGGCCATAGTGCGGCCGTTCTTGTCGATGGTCTGGGGGCGGTGGGTCACCACCGAACCAAGCGGCGCCAGCTTCTGCAGGTGCTCACGGGAAGCGGCCAAATAGGGGGCCTGGGGCCGTCTCGGGACCATCAATGCAGGCTCTGCGGAGCGTTAGCCGCTGGGGGCCATCGCCCCTCGCAGGGTGTCGCCACCACCCCCCGATAGGACCGTGGCTGCTGTGTCCTTCCCCAAGGCCAGTGGCCGGTGCGGCCAGCAGGCCTTGACCGTGAAACCCCAATGGCGGGCAAGGCGGCAAAGGTGGGATTGACCACCAGAGCTCCCGTTCTGGGGTTGTTCAAGGTGATCAGCGCCTTGGCGTTGTCGACAAGCACCTGCTCTGGAATCCCTCCCCAAAAGTCAGTCTGCAGCTGCTTGCCGGGCCGCGTCTCATAGCGCACCGTCGCCTTAGCGCTCTGCCGCAGCTCCTCTGGGGTTTCCATCTCGCCCTACAACGCGACCATCCCCCCCTCTCTATGGGCGTGGCCGCCTTGACCACCCCAAAGCCCACACCCGCTGTCGATCGCGTCGCCGCCGCCGATGACCATTGCAATACCGAGTCGTTACCCGCCGCTGACGCGGCCGGTAAAGGCTTTCCCATCGCTTCCGGGTGGCTCACTTTTGGTGTCGGCGCTGGCTCAGTTTTCGATGTCGGCTGACAGAGGGCTTGCCAACGCCCCTACCGCTGCCCCCACTGGCGTTCTGCTGCCCCATCAGGCAGTCTGAGGGCAGATCTTGCGCCCGCCATGCCAAGGCCCCGTTACCGGCAGGATCCCTTGCCCATCGGTCCTGATGCACCCCAGGTGGAGCTGTTTGGCCCCGAACAGCCCAACCCCCCCCTGCTAGTACAGGTGTACGCCCGCAGTAGTCGCCATGGTGCCGGTCCCCCTCTCCCGTCTGCAGCCCTCCCGCGACGAGGAGATCGAAGATTGGCCCTGGCTCGATCAAGACGTGCTCGGCTCCACCCGCAGCCGCCAGGTCTGCATGACCTGCCATTTCTTCCGCCACCACCCCGGCCCCAACTGCATCCCGCTGCTCACCTGCCACCTGCACCAGGGTCTGATTGCCCATGGCGAGCACCTCAGCCACCGTTGCAGCGGCTGGACAGAAGACCTGCATCGCCAGAGGGGTTGGGCGCCTGAGGTGGCTTGAGCGTTCTGCCTCACCCCACCAGAACCGGCTCCACCCATTCCATCGGTGCAGCCACCGGACCAACTAGCGGTGAAAGGGCGCGCCAGTAGCCCCGTTGCCAGGAGCCTTTGGTGCTGCCTGCGGTTGCAGCCGGCTGGCGTTGCAGCTGATAGTCCTTGCCTAGCCACACCGGCGCTTTCACCCCATCAGCTGGGACAGCACTCTGGATGCCTGCAGCACCGAATCCCTTGGCCCCCGGTGCCGGGGGTATTTCTCCTTCCGCCACCAGGTGCTGGGCGTAGAGCTGCACCAGCAGGGCATGGACGCAGAGCTGCTCCATCCGCGCCGCAGTGCCACGCACGCCATCGGCATCCCAGTCCCAGAGCGTGGGGCTGAAGTCGGTGTGCGCCGGCTGCTGCGCCCTGGCGACGGGATCAAGCAGGTTGCTGGCCAGGTAGGTGGAGCCGTCCTCCCCCAGGCCGACGCAGGAGAGGCCGCCGCCGGCGGTCTGGAAGTTGGCCGGCAGCCAGCCCTGCATCGCCCGCACCTCAGCCACCACCACCGAGCGAATCTCCGGGCCCTCCTCGCTAAAGAGCGTGCCCTTGGGCAGCAGCAGCCGGAAGCAGCTGATGTCGCGGGGCAGATCGGGCGTGAGCGTGGGCTGTTCGGTCTGCAGAAACGCTTGGGCCAGAGCGGGCGAAAGGAAGCGGGGCTCGGCGCCGATCTCCCGCGCCCACTGGCAGACCTTGGCGCCCCAGATGCCCACGTGATCAGCGATCGATTCGGATTGCTCCAGGGCCAGCTCCACAGCCACCGCCTTAGCCCAATGGCCACTCCAGCTAGTGAAGCCCGCCGGGGAGCGGTAGAGGTGTTCGCCCACCATCAGATCGGGCCGGTGCTGGCGCAGCAGGGCTGGAAGCTGGCGGACCAGCTGCTCATCGCCACGGGAACTGTCGGAGAAGGAGCGCCGGGGCATCAGGGTTGATTAGCGGTGTCTGGCACCTGGGGCATGCATGGATCAGTTGCCCGGGGGGCTGGATCATCTGGGCGCATCATGTGAGGCCACCGATGGTGAGAACAACCAGCTGACGCAGGAGCTGCAGTTCTATTGCGTTGATTCGTGAGTCCGTGGCCGCTTGGATCCGGGTCTTGGCCACGCAGGTCAGATGCTGGGGCAGAAGATAGCTCACCTTCTTGCAACCGTTGCTGGCGCTGGGCTGGAGCTCGACCGTCAGATCCGCAATTGCCAGCCCAGGGTCGCCTGTCATCGGTACAACCAAGACAGTGGGATAGGAGGGATCAAACAGGCTTGTGTCCTGCACGACCACAGCGGGCCTGAGCTTGTTGGGCTCTGGAGGATGGGGATCCTGCGCAGGATCGAGTGGATCACGGCGCCAATCGACGGTGACGATCTGTCCAGCCGTCAGCTCCACATCCCACCCTTCAACGGCACGTCCGTGATCAAGGACTTAGGGGCTCCGGCGTGGCCCAGTCATCAAGGAAGGCCTGCGCTTCTGGATCCGCCGCGATGTGCTCAGCCACGGCCCTGCTCTGGGAGCGGATGCGGTCACGCAGCGCATCCATCTCGCACGCGTTGCTGCTCACCTGCACCAGATTTCGGCCGCCACGCTGCCGGCGGCGCACGGAAAACGGAGTTTCGAGCCTCTGAGCGGCTTGTTCGGCAGGGGTCATGGCGGCAGAGGGATTCTCAGCAGCGACGGGGGCATCCCGGATGTAAGCAAGTTCCAGACTAGATCCGATCCAGCCTCGGCGATCTGCTGACGGATCAAAAGCCAGCAGATAAATGGCAGAGCGGCTGCACTGGCGTTGCCCTTGGGTAGGGCTTCCCCTTTGCCCTTTGACCTGACTCTCTTGCCGGAGGCTGGGCGGCAGCGGGGCAGCCAGGCCTTTCAAGCGGCCGTGACGGCCTACTACAAGGACGCCTACCGCGAGGCGGCCGGGTGGATGTGGGTTTCAGCGAGGGGCAGATCGAGGTGAACTGGGAGCCCCAATCGGGGCAAGTACCAGCCAGCGCCTCCATCGCTGCCCATCTGGAGGCCGGTCGCTACGACGAGGCGATCCCGCTGCTGAGCACCCGGCTGCAGCTGGAGCCAGACCACGTCGAGAGCCTCTACAACCTGGGCATGGTCTACAGCGACCGGATGCAGCTCCCAGAAGCCCGGGAATTGCTGGGCCGGGCGGTGCAGCTGGATCCCGGTGACGCCAATGCCCAGGTGGCCCTGGGGATTGCAGCCCTGCGGGATAACGATCCCGAGGCGGCCCAGGGCCCTTTGGAGAAGGCGGTGGTGCTCCAGCCCCGCAACCCGTTTGCACTGCGCACCCTCGGCCAGCTGTATTTGATGAAGGGCAATCAGAAAGCAGCCCTGCCCCACCTGCGGGCTGCAGCGACGGTGGCCCCAGAGGACCCAATCAACCTGTTCAGCTACGCCCAGGGCCTGCTGGCGAACGAGGGCGGCTCCAACGAGGCGGAAGCCGATGAGCTGTTCCAGCGGGCCCTGCGGCTGGCCCCTACAGGTGAGCTGGCCGAGAAGATCAAGCAGCAGCAACGCCGTCTCGCCGCCCGGGTCCTGCGTGCCAATGCAAATGGCCAGCCCCGCATGGATGCGGTGAAGTACCTCAGCAGTGCCCTGGAGACCTACCGCGAGCTGGATCCCGCCGGCCAGAAGCAACTCCTAGGTGAAGTGGCGGCGGTGGGTCAGCAGGGCCTGGCCCTCAATAACCCCGATCCGAAACACCACCTCCAGCACTACCGGGGCGGCTCCACCGTCTCGGGTCTGCAGGCTGCTTGCATCCTTTATGTGGGTGTGCAGCTGTTGCTGCCAGGGCAGGATGCGGGGATTGACTTCTCCCGGGAGTATGAGATGGCGAAGGGGATGGCGGGGCTGGATCCCCAGGAGTGAGTGATCAAATTGAACAGGGTCCGTTCAGCCATCAGCCGAGGTTGAACAAGGCCGGGTCGCTCTGCTCGATGCCCAGATTTCTGTGTTGCTAAAGAGCGTGGATCAGCGCTGTGGCAGCGACTCAGCTCTCAGGCTCAAAAATCATGCAAAAACTGCATAGTTACAGCGATGCCGATGGCCCCGCTGCGCTGTTCTCTTGACGGCAGACTGCAGTAGAAAAGATTCGCTGAGGGGGCACCCTGTTT
>JBIIJV010000115.1:0-8786 GCA_044233545.1 Cyanobium sp. | reverse complement strand
AGCCAGCTCGTTTGAGCCAGCTCAAACCTGCAAGCTCAGGCCAGAAAGGTATTGGCCACGGCGGTGCCCACCCGCAGGCCTACGTCAAAGGAATCGGTGCAGGCCTCGCGGATGTGCACCCCTCCATAGACCCGGCTGATCGCATCTTCAAAACCAGCCTCGTAGAAGCTGTTGCGTTGGATGCCGTTATCATTGAAGCCATCGAAATAGCGGGTTACTCCCGGCAGTTCCTGGGACGCGGCTGAGAAGTTCACATTGTTGCCAAAGAAACCAGTCATCACGCCGGCAAAGGCACCTCCCATGGCCGAATGGCCCGAGATGTAATCAGGAAAGGGCGGGGAATCGACGCCGTTAATCGAGGACAGAAGCGAGTGCCATTCGGTATCACGCACCGTGGAGGCCACGCCATCTTGATCCGAGAAGGCGCCGGTGATCAGGTCGTATGGACGGGGTTGCACCACCTCGTACTTGGCTTTCCAGGCACAGATCACAGCATCGGCCAGGGCTGTGTTCAAGCAGGCCATTAACTTGGCGTTCTGATTCATGGTGCTGCCCTGCTTGGCCGCCACGTCCATGGCGATGTCGATCAGCTGGCCGTAGGGCCGGAAGGTGTCGGGGCGGTCGTAGGCCCAGAACAGGGCGATTTCGGTTTGCTCAGCGCTGCGCAGCGAAGTGGTGGTTGCGGTGCTGGCGAGACCACCGTATTGGCGTACTTCGTTGAGTTGCTGGGCGTAAAGATCGAGATTCACATCGGGCCGCGCCTGCAGGCCATCGGGTTGGTAGGCGCTGGCGCTGCTGATCACCCAAGGTGTAACCGAGCCCCAGTTAGGGCCCAGGGCGGCTCCAGCGGTGGGGCCTGATTCTGCTGGCATCCAGACATAGCCAGGCAGCCCGGCGGGGGCGCTATAGGGGGTGTTATTGCCGGAGCCGTCATTGGCGCGCAGGGCCAGGGCCTGGTTGGCTAGCTGGGCACCAAAGGCAAGGCCGGCGTTGATTTTTTGGGTCGAACCTCCGATCTCACTGAGGGACTTATTGAACTGGGCCGTAATCAGTTCGGTTTCGCCGGGTAGCAGCTGGCTGAGGATTTGCTGGGCCGCGCCCACGATTGCCGCCTTCCGCGATACGCCGGCAGCGGCGGCGACATCGATGCGATAAGGGGCCACCGAATTGCCGAAAGCCGCCACGGTGTCTAACAAAGTGGTCGATAGCAGGGCCATCAACCGGGTGCCGGTGGTGGGGGGAATCCCGGGCTTGCCGTTACTGCCGGCCGATTTGATGGCGTTGAGGGCACAGCTGGTCCAGGTGAGGATCGCATCGCTGCCATCAGCATTGACCAGTGCCACGCTTTGGTTGTTGGCCGTATTGCTGTCAACCACCCCGGCCAGGGGATCGATCCGGGCGATCAGGCTGTAGGAGCCTTCCGCCAGGGCAAGGCCGGCTGTTGAGTATTCGAGTTCGAGATTCTTAGTTTGGTTGCTCTTGATGCGGAGCTGGCTGCGTCCGAGCAAAATATCGCTGACATCGAAGCGATTGTCGGTGGAGGCATAGAGGGAAACCCAGGCCCGATAAGTGGGATTGGAGGAGTTGGCGCCCTGATCGTTAGAGCCTCCGGGGCCATCATTGTCGTCATCATCATCATCATCAGAGCCTGAGCCTGAACCACCACCATTGCCGCCTGTAGACCCCGTAATGGCCTCCGTGGCTCGGGCCACGAGTTCTACCTCGCCCTCCTCGCCATTCCATTTAATGGAAGCGGGGTCAATTTCATCAAACGTGATTGAGAAATCAGGCATTGCTGCGATCCGTTGGAGGGAGAAGACAGCGGTTTGGATTATGCAAACTGCTTGAATGGCATAGGCACTGAATAAGGCTTTAGATCGCATTTAGTCGGCGATCGATCGCTGCTACCCCCGAGCCAAAAGCCAGGGGGGAGACAGCCAGCGAACCAGGTCTTAACCGAAAAAAACCCGATTGACGAAGCCCCTAGTCCCATCCATCTGATGCAGCCTGCCTCCGAATCACCATCAATTATTACCTTATCATGACGGCAATCAAAAATTGTTAAGCCTGCTTGATTCTGGCAAGACTATGAGTAGGATTACTCAGTAAATTCTGTTTTCGACAGTGGCTCAACGCTGTTTACCGCTGAAAACCCTGCCCAAAGACCGGTTGTGAGGGCTGCGGATTTTGACTCTGCTGCTGCAAACTGCTGTTAAAACCGTGTTTAAAGGCAATTTCTAGAATCGCTTCAGGTGTCTGGCACCTGGGACCCTTCCCCTGGATTTTTTTGCCAAATGATGCCATCGCCATCTTCGAGGTGGCCTTTAGTTGTCGTGCCTGCTCACCCAGCGATACCAGAATTGGTCGATGTCCCCCAGCATCTAGAGGGGGATCTCAACCACCAACGGCGCCTTCTAAAGCCTGAAACTCGGCCTTGGCCGCCTCAGTCGTTACATCCCTGCACCGAAACGCGGAAGCTGAAGCCCAGGGCACCAGGCTGGCTGCTGGGCGATAAATGGACGGCGGCTTTTGTTGGCAACCGCCTAAATTACCAATCCCCGCCCGTGGCCGATGCATGCCCTGTCCCTGGGCACCTGGTGGATCCACGTCACCTCGGTGCTGGAATGGATCCTGGCGATCATTGCTGTGGAGTCTTTCGGCCGCCGTCGCCAGGAAACGGGCTGGCGCTGGCTGGCCCTGGCCATGCTTCCTGCCCTGGTCAGCGCCATGGCGGCCTGCACCTGGCATCTCTTTGACAACAGCACCGCCCTCAAGGGGCTGGTGGTCTTTCAGGCCGGCCTGACGGCCCTGGGCAACCTGGCCCTGGCGGCGGCCGCATTCAACCTGCTGCGCCTGCAACGGCGCTCGACGGCCAGCGGCATCACCAGCGATGTCTCCTGAAATTCCCCGCCTGTTCACCTGGCTGGAGGCCGTGGATCCAGCTCCCTTTTTTGTGCTTTCCCTGCTTCCCTATCTCGCTTTTCTCTATTGGGCGGCCAAGGTGCGGGGCTTTCCCAGGCTCGCCCTGCAGGGCTTCCGCATGACCCTGGTCTTCGTAGCGGTCACGATCGCGGCGGCCATCGTCGCCCAAGTGCGCTACGGCAAGTTGCTGGCCGATGTCGATGGCCTCCACGGCGGCGCCGAGGCCTTCTTGACCCTCAGCAATTTGCTGGTTGTCCTGGGCTTTATCCAGTGGCGCCCTGGTGAACAAGTCTTACGGCCGGGTCCCCAGGGCCCCCTTCCCCCGGAAGATGGGTTGCCGGCTTCTGAATCATGATCACCCCCCTTCTGGCCCTGGCTCCCGCCACCATCTCCTGGTCCCCCAAGGTGGCCCTGGTGATGATCGTCGCCAACATCATTGCCATTGCCATCGGCAAGGCCACCATCAAGCAACCCAACGTGGGCCTGCAGCTGCCCAGCTCCTCCCTGTTCGGGGGCCTCAGCCACGGCGCCATGCTCGGCACCATCAGCCTGGGTCACATCCTTGGCATGGGTGCCATCCAGGGCCTCGCCTCCCGCGGCGTGCTCTGAAAACCCAGGGCCATCGTTAAAAAAAGCCTGGCCTTGGGCCCGGCTTTTTGATGGGAGTGCCGACCACCCCCGGTAAGGCTGCGAGTCAATCGAGAATTCAAGCCGGTAACGGCTGACGCCCCGCTTGGCGGTCGGCTTCCAGGGGCACCCCGAATCGCTCCAGAATGCGATCGGCCATCTGGGCTGGGGTCAACCCCAGGCTCTGCTTGCTTTCCTCCGGGCTGGCATGGTCAACAAGCATGTCGGGGATGCCGATGCGGTAAATCGGCACCAGCACCTGGGCGTCGTTGCAGGCCTCCATGACGGCGGCGCCGAAACCACCGGGCAGGCAGCCTTCCTCCATCGTGACAACCCGACCGATGCGGCGGGCCAGGGGCAGGATCAGGTCCGTATCCAAGGGACGGACAAAGCGGGCATTGACCACCGTGGCCCGCACTCCCTTCTCCTGCAGCAGCCCGGCCGTGGCCATCGCCGGCGCCACCATCGAGCCATAGGCCACGATCAGCAGGTCATCGCCATTTGTGAGCAGTTCGGCGCGACCAATCTCCAGGGGTTGCCAACCCTCTTCCATCAGGGGCACGCCCTCGCCTTCGCCCCGGGGGAAACGGATCGCGCAGGGGCCGTCGTGGGCGATCGAGGTGACCAGCATGCGCTGCAGTTCGGCCTCGTCCTTGGGGGCCATCACGGTGAAGTTGGGCACCGCTCGCAGATAACTGATGTCGTACTGACCCTGGTGGGTGGGTCCATCGGCGCCGACGATGCCGGCCCGATCGAGGACGAAGGTGACCGGCAGCTTCTGGATGCCCACATCGTGGATGAGCTGGTCGAAGGCCCGCTGCAGGAAGGTGCTGTAAATCGCCACCACCGGCCGCATCCCCTCACAAGCCATGCCGGCGGCCATCGTTACGGCGTGCTGTTCGGCGATGCCGACATCGAAGTATTGATTCGGCAAAGCCTTCTCCAGCAGATCCAGACCCGTGCCCGTCGCCATGGCCGCAGTGATGCCTACCACCCGCGGATTGTGCTCACAGATCTTCACCAGGGTCTGGCCAAAAACCTTGCTGTAGCTGGCCGGCTTCGGTTTGGTGGAGGGGTAGGCCTTGCCCGAGGCCAGGTCGAAGGCGGATTGGGCGTGGTAGCCCACCTGGTCCGCTTCGGCATAGGGATAACCCTTGCCCTTGGTGGTGGCCACATGCACCAACACCGGCCCATCCACCCGGTGGGCGGCCTGGAAGGTGCGCACCATCTCGGCGATGTCGTGGCCATCGACCGGGCCCACGTAGGTGAAGCCCAATTCTTCAAACACCGCGCCCAGTTTGGGCACGGCCAGACGGCGCATGCTCTCTTTGAGGTTGCGCAACTCGGCGGGCAACTCCCCGTGCAGGAAAGGCAGGTGCCGAATCGCCTCCTCCGCGTTGCCAGAGAGGAATTGCACCGGCTTGCTCAACCGCATGCGATTCAGGTGGGTGGACAAGGCTCCCACCGGCGGGGAGATCGACATGTCGTTGTCGTTGAGGACGACAAGAATGCGGGTGTTGGGCAGGTGCCCGGCATGGTTGATGGCTTCTAGAGCCATGCCCCCGGTGAGGGCGCCATCACCGATGACGGCCACACAACGGAAGCTTTCACCGCGTCGATCCCGGGCCAGGGCCATGCCCAAGGCCGCCGAGATGCTGGTGGAGGCATGGCCTGCCCCGAAATGGTCGAAGGGGCTTTCGCTGCGCTTCAAATAGCCGGCGACCCCACCCTTTTGGCGCAGGGTATGGAAGGTGCTATAGCGACCGGTCAGTAACTTGTGGGGATAGGCCTGGTGTCCCACATCCCAGACCACCCGGTCTTCATCCAGGTTCAGGGTCTGGTAGAGGGCGAGTGTCAGCTCCACCACCCCCAAGCCGGGCCCCAGATGGCCCCCGCTGGTCGAAACCACCTCCAGATGCTTCTCACGGATCTGGGCGGCGATACGCTCAAGTTCTGCGGTGCTCAGGCCCTGCAGCTGATTCGGATGGCTCAGCTCGCTGAGGTGCATGCGGCCACAGACAGAAGCGATCAATCTACGCCCGCCAAAGGGGCAGCTGGCATTCCCTTAAAAGAGGGTTCCCGGCTTGTCACACTGGAACTACCCCCCCGACCCTTTCCCCCCGCAGCGGCGTGTCCGAAGACCCCACCTACCTGCAGCGCATCCTGCGCGCCCGGGTCTACGAAGTCGCGATTGAATCGCCCCTCGATCCGGCCCCCAACCTTTCGGCCCGGCTCGGCAACCGGGTCCTGCTCAAGCGGGAAGACCTCCAACCCGTCTTCAGCTTCAAGCTGCGGGGGGCCTTCAACAAAATGGCCGGCCTCAGCCGGCAGGAATTGGATCGGGGCGTGATCGCCGCCAGCGCCGGTAACCATGCCCAGGGGGTGGCCCTGGCGGCCCAGCGGCTGGGCTGTCAGGCGGTGATCGTGATGCCCGTGACCACCCCTGCCGTCAAGGTGCGCTCGGTGGCCACCCGCGGCGCCGAGGTCGTGCTGCACGGCGACACCTACGACGAAGCCTGCCTGGAGGCCCATCGGCTCCAGGCCGAACGGGGTCTCTGCTTCATCCACCCCTTCGACGATCCGGAGGTGATCGCCGGCCAGGGCACCATCGCCATCGAGATCCTGCGCCAGTGTTCCGAGCCGCCGGATGTCATTTATGTGGCCGTCGGCGGGGGTGGGCTGATCGCTGGCATCGGCGCCTATGTCAAAAGCCTTTGGCCCCAGGTCGAGCTTGTCGGCGTTGAACCCGTCGATGCCGATGCCATGACCCGCTCCCTGGCCTGCGGCGAGCGGGTGCGGCTTGAGCAGGTGGGCCTGTTCGCCGACGGCGTTGCCGTCAAGCAGGTGGGCGCTCTCACCTTCCCCCTGGCCCAGCTCTATGTGGACCGCATGGTGACGGTGGACACCGATGCCATCTGCGCGGCCATCAAGGACGTCTTTGAGGACACCCGCTCGATCCTCGAACCCGCCGGCGCCCTGGCCGTGGCCGGCATGAAGGCCGATGTCCAGGCCCGGGGCCTGCGGGGGCGCACCTTGGTGGCGGTGGCCTGCGGCGCCAACATGAACTTCGAGCGTCTGCTGTTCGTGGCCGAACGGGCCGAAATCGGCGAACAGCGGGAGGCCTTCCTGGCGGTGAGCATTCCCGAGCAGCCCGGCAGCCTGCGGCGCTTCTGCAGCCTGCTGGGCGGCCATAACCTCACCGAATTCAGCTACCGACTCGCCGATCCCCGGGTCGCCCATATTTTCGTGGGGGTGCAGAGCCGTGACCCCGGTGATACCCGGCAACTGATTGGCAATCTGGAGGCAGGCGGCTTCGCCTGCCTGGATCTCACCGGCAATGAGCTGGCCAAACTGCACCTGTGTCACATGGTGGGTGGCCGCCTGGGTGCTGCAGCCCTACAGGCGCCTGAGGTGGGCCAGGAACGCCTCTACCGCTTCGAATTTCCCGAAAGGCCCGGGGCCTTGATGGCCTTTGTCTCCGCCCTGCATCCCAATTGGAACATCAGCATTTTCCATTACCGCAACCATGGGGCCGACGTTGGCAGCATTGTGGTGGGAGTTCAGGTTCCTCCGGCTGAAACCAGCGACTGGGAGCATTTCCTCGCCCAACTCCCCTATCAGCACTGGGAGGAGACAGACAACCCAGCTTACCGACTTTTTCTCGGCCAACAAGATGGTTTGCCGGAGCCTGCCCTTGCTGCGGTGGCACCCTTGGGCCTGCGATAACTTGCCATCAATGTGGAGCTGGAGTTCTGATGTCCGGCGAACCCTCGCCCCGGGAGGCCAGCCCAATCACGCCCTTGGCGGCAAGCTTCGGCCTATCCCTTCCAGCCCGACTTGAGGCTATTCTTTATTTAAAAGGTCGTCCCCTCAGCCTGGCGGAGTTGGCGGATATTGCCGGCATCGATCGCTCGCAAGCGGAACTCGCCCTGATCACCTTGATGGCGGATTACGCCCACCGGGATACCGCCCTGGAAATCCACCAGGAAGGGCCTCGCTACAGCCTCCAGCTCCGCTCCAGTTTGGCGGAACTGGTGCAGGATCTGCTGCCCGTCGATCTCTCCACCGCCACCCTGCGCACCCTGGCCACCATTGCCCTCAAAAAGCGCATCCTCCAGTCCGACCTGGTCGAGCTGCGCGGCTCGGGCGCCTACGACCACATCAAGGAGCTGTTGGCCCAGGACTTCATCGAACGCAAACGGCAAAGCGACGGTCGCTCATTTTGGCTGAGCCTGAGTGAAAAATTTCATCGCACTTTTGCGATCCGCCCCGAGGAGGTTGCCACGGCACCCCGACCGGCACCGGACAGCACTGACACTCCGTCTTAGAATCCCCGAACCACAGTCTCTTTGGTTCCATGCCGATCTTCAGTCAGCTCGTGGACGTGCTGGCGCGGACCTTGATGATCTACTCGGTCTTCCTGCTGATCCGGGTGTTGCTTAGCTGGTTTCCCAACCTGGATTGGGGCAGCAACCCCATCCTCAGCGGCCTCAGCTCGATCACCGACCCCTATCTCAACCTTTTTCGCGGC
This sequence comes from Cyanobium sp., assembly GCA_044233545.1. Lineage (GTDB taxonomy): Bacteria > Cyanobacteriota > Cyanobacteriia > PCC-6307 > Cyanobiaceae > Cyanobium. The sequence goes on along the minus strand of JBIIJV010000115.1, from coordinate 706 downwards.
CTGATCCCTCCCCTTGGCGGCATTGATCTTTCGGCCCTTGTGGCCTTCCTGGCGCTGAACCTGGCGCAGAGCCTGCTGGAACAGGGCAAGATGCTGCTGGCCAGCTCAGGTCTGGGTTGATCTTGCCCTCCTAACTTGCCCCCCTAACTTGCTCTCGGAAAGCGAAACCCCCATTTCCGCAAGCGAGTGCAACCATCAAGCCAATCAAGCCAATCAAGCCAATCAAGGCAGCAGGGCCTCTTCCAGGGGCAGTAGTTCCTGACCCGGTGCCGCACCAGTTCTTACCGGCGAATTGAAGCCCCGAGCCTTGGCGCTGCGGACGGTAAAAGGGCCAGGGGTGCCGGCCGGCACAGCCAGCCTGAGGGCAAAAGGGGACTGGCCTGGGGGAATATCGCCAATGGAGCCCAGTCTGGTTCGATTGGGAAGCACCGGTTCGCCACTGGCATCCAAAATCAAGGCAAAGACATCGGTATCCCGCATCGTGCGAGAGCTGCTGTTGTTGACCTGCCCCCGCAGGGCGTAACACGAAGCTCCGGAGGGACGGCGCTGTTCGGGTTGGCTGCCGACGTCCTGCAGCGGGCAAGGGGCGATCGTCACCTCACTGACACGCATTTCCAGGGCTTGGGCCATGGCCGGCACCCCAAGCCAAAGCCCCAGGAACAGTCCCAGAGCAGCCAGCAAACGGCCCAGGGGCTTTGGCTTGGGG
>JBIIJV010000114.1:0-8808 GCA_044233545.1 Cyanobium sp. | reverse complement strand
GGGTGCTGCCGGATGAGGTGGTGGCGGTGGAATGCCTGAAGGGTGATTTGCGGGCGCTGCTGGAGCAGCTACCGGAACTGCAGGGCCAGGTACTGAGGATGCGCTACGGCATCGAGGATGGCGAGCCTATGAGCTTGAGTTCCATTGCCAAGCAACTGGGTCTCAGCCGGGATAAAACTCGCAATATCGAAAGCCGAGCCCTCGAAAGTATTCGTAAACATTCAATTGACTTGCGTAGTTATCTAGCGGCCTGAGAGCTGTACTGCTGAGAACTTTCATCGCCATCGTGTCTCTTAAAATCATGGCCATGGAACCCTTATCCCCCAATCGTCAAATTTTGGTGGCCGGGCTAACCTGGTTTGGTTATTTTTTGGTGATGATTGCCCTGTCCTTGGCGTCCCCAGGTAACGCCCAGGTGCTGATGAACCTTGCGCCCCAGGCCCTTCCGAGCAGCCCCGTGGGCCCCACCTACAGCGGTACACTCGATGCCGTCAAGCAGCGTCTCAACACCCCTGCAACTGGAGCGAGCCAGTCCAAACCGCCGCAGGCAGTAACGCCGGATGCCACTCGCCGACAGACCCCTAAAACCAGTGCCGCTATGCCTATGGCCGAGGTCTGTGCATTGAAGGTGTCTCAGATGAATGACATCCAACACCGCAAGGTGGTGAGAGTTCATTCCGGCCCCTGCCTGATGGTGTTCAACGCCAACGACTGAAGCAGGCAGCAAACCGCCTGACACTGTTGGCCAATAGGAGTGGCCCCAGGGCTTGCTTAGCGGTCCTCCGACTTCAGAAGTCGGTGACGGCCCCCTTGCTGCTGCTGCTCACCAGGCGGGCGTACTTGCCCAACACGCCATGGCGATAACGGGGCTCAGCTTTTTGCCAAGCCCCACGGCGCCGCTCCAGTTCGGCCGCGCCGACATTCAGCTGGATCAAGCGCTGGTGAGCATCGACGGTGATGCCATCCCCCTCCTGGACCAGGGCAATGGTGCCGCCGACGGCTGCCTCAGGGGCCACATGCCCAACCACCATGCCGTAGGTGCCACCACTGAAGCGGCCATCGGTGATCAGAGCTACCGAATCCCCCAGTCCTTGGCCAATGATCGCCGCCGTGGGCGAAAGCATTTCACGCATGCCAGGCCCCCCCACCGGACCCTCATTGCGGATCACCAGCACATCACCGGCCTGGATGCGTCCTGCCAGAATGGCGGTCAGACATTCCTCCTCGCTTTCAAATACCCGAGCAGGACCGGTGATGACTGGATTCTTGACGCCGCTGATTTTGGCCACACTGCCTTCTTCGGCCAGGTTGCCCTTCAAAACCGCCAGGTGTCCTTGGTCATAGAGGGGATTGGAGAGGGGCCTGATCACCTCCTGTCCCGCTGGGGGCTCAGATGGCACATCGGCAAGGGTTTCGCTGAGGGTCTTGCCTTCAATCGTGCGGCATTCGCCATGGATCAGGCCAGCCTCCAACAGCAACTTCATCACCTGGGGGATGCCACCGGCCTGGTGCAAATCGACAGTGACAAATCTGCCACTCGGTTTGAGATCGCAGATTACGGGCACCCTTTGGCGGATCACTTCAAAGTCATCAAGGCTGAGGGGCACCCCGGCGGTGCGTGCGATAGCTAGCAGATGCAGCACCGCGTTGGTGGAACCACCCACCGCCATCACCACAGTGATGGCATTCTCCAAGGCTTCCCGGGTCAGCAGGTCGAGGGGCCGGATATTGGCGGCAATGGCTGCCACCAGCACTTCGGCTGAGCGAGCAGCACTATCGGCTTTCTCGGGATCCTCGGCTGCCATCGTCGAGCTGCCCGGCAAGGACAGGCCCATGGCCTCGATGGCCGAACTCATCGTGTTGGCCGTAAACATGCCACCACAGCTACCAGGACCGGGGCAGGCGTTCTTCTCAATGGCCATCAATTGGGCCTCATCGATCTTGCCTGCAGTGATCTGACCCACCGCCTCAAAGGCACTGACCACGGTGAGATCACACCCGCCCAGCTTGCCAGGTTTGATTGTGCCGCCGTAGACAAAGATGCCTGGGATATTCATGCGGGCCATGGCCAACATCGCCGCCGGCATATTCTTGTCGCAGCCTCCCACCGCCAAGACTCCATCCATGCTCTGGGCATTGCAAGCTGTTTCGATGGCATCAGCGATAACCTCACGCGACACCAGCGAATACTTCATACCCTCAGTTCCCATCGATATGCCGTCGCTGACTGTGATCGTGCCGAAGGTCTGGGGCATGGCACCCGCCGCGTAGGCGGCTGCCTCGGCTCGCTTTGTGAGGTCATTTAGACCCACATTGCAGGGAGTGATAGTGCTGTAGCCATTGGCTATGCCGATGATCGGCTTGTTGAAATCGCCGTCTCCAAAGCCCACGGCCCGCAGCATTGCCCTGTTGGGCGACCGGGAAATCCCTTGAGTGATGGTGGCGGAGCGCAACAAGGTCAGGCCTTCGCTGGGGACCTAGTAATCGTAGCCAGCCAGAGATCAACGGCCGGGCCGGTCACCTTGGATCTGCAATTGTTCGAGTTGGCGCCGTACCTCGTCGATGGCCTGGTTTAGTTGCTGCACCCGATCTTGAAAGGGGGATTCCTGCTGGAGTGGCTGGACCCCATGGTTAACACTCAGATCGTCGAAGGGCGTGGTGGAGTCGCTCTTAAGGGCGAGATCTGCTCTGGAGGTGCGTTGCAGCACGCTTTGGAGCTGTCGGCGCCGTTCCGTCTCCTTCAAGAACCACCAGGCCAGACCACTGGCCCCAGCTATGGCCCCGACGACAACCCCAAGGACCAGGGAGCTGCCATTGGCCTGGGGGTGATTCCTGGACTCAGCCATGGTGTCAACGGGGAAAACTCAGTGCTGGAAGCAGCCTAGGCAGGGCGATGGCGGCGCCTTAAATCAGGGGTGCAGGGTTTCCGTACAGCCGTTGCGTCGCATCGCCGAAGCCAGGTTTCACCTGCCCCAGGGCATCCAGTTCAGCGTCGATGCAGCCGCAGTAAATCGTCAGATCCGCAATCTGCTCGCCCACCGCTCGCAAGCCCGGCGCCGCAGCCAAGGCGGTCACGACCCGCAGTCGCTGGCCCGTGGCCCCAAGCTTTTGCAACCTTTGCATCAGGGCTATCAGGGTGCGGCCGCTGGCCAGCACGGGCATAAATACCAGTATCCCAAGACGATCTTCGAGGTGGGCGGGCAGGTCGTCGAGGAACCAACGGACCGCAGGCTCCCCGGTGTCCAGACCCACATGGGCCACCCGCGCGGCCGGCACCACCGTCTGGCCGCCCTGCCAAAGGCCCAGGCCCCCTCTCAGCACCGGAATCACCAGCAGCGGGACCGTGCCATCTATGACGGTGCCCTCGGTTTCGGCCAGGGGGGTGGTGACCCGCACTGTCTGCTGCGGTAGCCAGTCGCGCACCGCTTCGTAGGTGAGCCAACGGCCCAGCTCGGTCATCGCCGTGGCAAACAGGGGGGAAGGGGTATGGACATCTCGGGCCACGGTGAGCCAGTGGGCAATGAGTGGATGGGGGGGCACCACCACCCGCAGGGACATGGCCATGGCTGCCATAACTGGGTGAACAGAAGCGTAAGGGCAGCCCATGGCCACCAATCCCCCCCTGCCAGCCCCCACTCACCAGCCAAGCCAGGCCAACAACCCCAGCCCCAGCAGCTCGTGGCTGGCAGTGACACTGGCCCTGCTGCTTGCTGTCTTGAGTTTGGGCGGACTTGCCGTTGGGGTGGGCCCGGCCTGGGCAATCACCGCTCCGGAGTTGCGGGGCCAACGCAGTCTTCAAGACTTGCAACCAGACATGCACGGCCGCAACCTGCGGCAACAGGAGTTTCTCAAGGCCGATTTAGAGGGTTTTGATCTGGGCGGGGCCGACCTGCGGGGGGCTGTGTTCAACAACAGCAACCTGCGTAACAGCCATCTCCAGTCAGCCAACCTTGAAGACGTGGTGGCCTTTGCCAGCCGCTTTGATGGAGCTGACCTGGGCGATGCTGTCTTGCGCAACGCCATGTTGATGCAGAGCCATTTCAAGGGGGCCAATATTGAGGGCGCCGATTTCAGCGACGCCGTCCTCGATCTGCCCGAGCAGAAGGCGCTCTGTGCCAGGGCCACAGGCCGTAACAGTCAGACCGGCATCGCCACCCGCGACAGCCTGGGCTGCCGAGATAGGGCCTAGATTCCGAGCCATTCGGTTCCGTGGGGGTTCAGCCTGCGGAGGTAACGGGGAAAGCCCGGTGCAGCGACCCCTAGGGGCCGTGATTCCGGCACTGTCCCGCAGCTGTGACGGTTGCCCAGCAACCCAGTCAGAACACCCGCCGATGCGAACCCCCCTCAGCCCGGCGCGGACCGGCAAATCGATGTTTTTTCCCAACCCGTGGCCCCTGGCCAGCCGCGCCAGCGGTGGCCCCTCCAGGCTGGCGCTGCTGCTGCTGCCACTGATCCCCGCCAGCCTTTTGTTATTGGCTCCAGCGGCCCGGGCCCATCACCTGATGGACCTGGGCCAGCTCCAGCCCACCCCCCTCACCGGATTTCTCAGTGGCCTGGCCCACCCGGTGCTGGGCCCTGACCATTTGGTGTTTCTTCTCGCCCTTTCCCTGGTGGGACTCGGTCACCGCAGCGTCTGGATGCTGGCCCTGCTGCTGACCGGGTTGGCTGGCAGTCTTCTCGGTCTGGTGGTTCCCGGCCTGCCGGGGGCTGAGGTGATGGTGTCGGCCACCTTGATGCTGGAAGCCCTGGTTCTTTTGGCCCAGTGGCCCGTGGGATTGCTGCTGCCAGCCTTTGGCCTGCATGGCTATGCCCTCAGCAGTGCGGTCCTGGGCTGGACCCAGGGTCCCCTGGTGACCTACCTGATCGGTTTGTTTCTGGGCGAAGGACTGCTGCTGCTGCTGGCCTTGACCGTATTAAGGCGTCTGGCGGCCCCTGGTGGCGAGGGCCTGCGCCGTCTTTTGGGAGGCGTTTTGATCGGCTGTGGCGCTGCCTGGACCTGGTCGGCCCTGGTGCCTTGAAGTGAGCTCCCCCATCGCCCGGCGACTGCCGGTGACCGTGGTGACCGGCTTTCTTGGGGCCGGCAAGACCACTTTGTTGCGCCAGCTCCTGCTCAATAGCGGCCTGCGCTTGGCCGTGATCGTCAACGAGTTTGGCGAGGTCGGCATTGATGGTGATCTCATCGCCAGTTGTGGTTTCTGTCCCGAGGAGGAGTTGCCAGGACGCCTGGTGGAGCTGGCCAATGGCTGTTTGTGCTGCACGGTTCAAGACGAATTTCTGCCGACCATGCAGCTGCTGCTCGCCCAGGCCGACCAGCTCGATGGCATCGTGGTGGAGACGAGCGGATTGGCGTTGCCCGAACCCCTGGTCGAAGCTTTTGGTTGGCCCGAAATTCGCAGTCGTGTCCGCGTCAATGCGGTGGTGACGGTGGTGGATGGCGAAGCCCTGGCCGCCGGCCATGTCGTTGGGGATGCGGCGGCGGTGGAGGCCCAGCGGCAGGCCGATCCCAGCCTCGATCACCTCGATGCCCTTGAGGATCTGTTTGCCGACCAGCTGCAGGCCGCTGATCTGGTGTTGGTCAGCCGGGCCGACCGGCTGGATGGGCCGGCGTTGGCGGCTCTGCAAGGGCGGCTCGCCAGCCAGGCGCGTGCCGGTACCCCGGTCCTGCCGATGACCCGCGGTGAGGTGGACGCCTCGTTGGTGCTCTCGGCCCCAATTAGCAGCGACGTCCAGGCCCTACCCCAGCCCCAACAAGATCAGGACGATCACGATCACGATCACGATGACCATGACCATCATGACCACAGCCACGTAGCGATGGCTGCGGTGATGGTGCAGCGGCCAGGTCCATACACCCGCCAGGAGCTGGAAGAGCGGCTGGCGGGTCTGCTTGCCGACCAGCCGGTGCTGCGCCTCAAGGGCCGCTTGCTACAGGAGGGCAAATTGCTGCCCCTGCAGATACAAGCCGTGGGACCCCGCCTTGAGTGTTGGTACGAGGGCGTTTGGCCAGAGGCTGCCGCCCCAGGGCTCGAACTGGTGGTGTTGGGTGCCGCTGCCCATGCCGCCAGGCTCGAGCAGGCTTTCGCAGCCCTCTAATCGCCTGGCAATATTCAGCAAACGCCCGCGCTCCGGTGCCCCACTTCCACGCCCGTGTTCAGGTGTCCCTGCGTCCGTCGGTGCTCGATCCGGCGGGGGAGGCCACCCGAGCGGCCGCCGGGCGTTTGGGAGTCGCAGGGGTGACGCGCTTGCGAATTGGCAAGGCCATTGAGGTTGAGATCGAAGCCCCTGACCAGGCCACGGCCCAACAACAGCTGGAATTGCTCAGCGAACGACTGCTGGCCAATCCGGTGATCGAAAACTGGACGCTTGATTTGATCGAAATCGCCTGAGGCCCCGCATGACCATTGGCATTGTTGTTTTTCCAGGCTCCAACTGCGACCGTGATGTCCGTTGGGCCCTGGAGGGTTGCCTAGGGGTGCCAACCCGTTTCCTCTGGCACGAAGAGCGGGATCTCCAGGGACTGGAGGCCGTGGTCTTGCCCGGGGGCTTCAGTTATGGCGACTATCTGCGTTGCGGCGCCATTGCTCGCTTTGCGCCGGTGCTGGAGGAAGTCCGCCGCTTCGCCAGCGAGGGCGGCCCGGTTTTGGGCATCTGCAACGGCTTCCAGGTGCTCACCGAGCTGGGACTGCTGCCGGGGGCCCTAACCCGCAACATCGGCCTGCATTTTGTTTGTGAGCCCACTTCTCTGGAGGTGCGGCCAGGAGCCTGTCGTTGGTTGGCGGGTTATGAATCGGGTGAAGTAATTTCCCTGCCCATTGCCCATGGTGAGGGTCGTTATCAGCTCCAGGAAGACCAGCTGCGGCAGCTGGAGGACAACGGCCAGGTGGTGTTGCGCTACACGGCCAACCCCAATGGCTCGATGGGGGATGTGGCGGGGTTGTGCAACCCCCGGGGCAATGTGCTGGGTTTGATGCCCCACCCCGAACGGGCCTGCGAAAGTCTCACCGGCGGCGAAGATGGCCGCCGGCTGCTGGCCAGCCTGCTGGGCTGAGATATGCGTCGTCGCTCGTTGCTGTGGGGACTGGGAGCGGGCCTTTCGGCATCAGGATTGGGCCTGAAGTCTTCCGGGGCCTCGTCAACGACGGCATTGCCCCGGGATCGCCATCCCCTGGGGGGCCCGACACCGTTACGGCCAGGCAGCCGCGTGCTGGCGATCGCCCCGGGCACTTGGTGGGAGGACGCCACGACGGAGGGGCTGAGGCTGCAGCAGCGCTTTGCCGCCGCCGGTTGGAGCCTGGATATCCCGGCGGCCACGGCGGGCCGTTGGCGCTGGTTTTCGGCCAGTGACAGCGAGCGACTCAAGTTGCTGCAGCGGGCCTGGGCCGATCCCGGCATCGACGCTGTGGTGGCGGTGGCCGGTGGCTGGGGCAGTGCCCGGCTGTTGGAGGCCGGTTGGCAGCCGGGCCCTCGGCCGTTGTGGTTGGTGGGTTTTTCCGATGCAAGTGCCCTGTTGTTGGCCCAGTTGGCGGCCGGCAACGGCGGTGGCATCCATGGCGGCTTACAGGGAGATGACGCCGCCTGGGCCAGGTTGGTGGCCCTGCTGCGGGGGGAGAGGGTGGCGCCGCTGCAGGGGGTGGGCTGGCGGGGTGGAATCGCCACGGGGCCTTTGGTGGTTGCGAATCTGACCGTGGCGACGTCCCTGATCGGCACCCGTTGGTGGCCCCGCCTGGCTGGCTGCGTGCTTGTGCTTGAGGATGTGGGCGAGGAGCCCTATCGCATTGACCGGATGCTGACCCAGTGGCGCACTTCGGGAGTATTGGAGGGGGTGGCAGGGATCGGCTTGGGTCGCTTTCGCTGGAAACAGGACGATGTGCTGCCAGGCGACCTGACAATGGACGAGGTGCTGCAAGAACGGCTTGGCGACCTGGGTGTGCCCCTGGTGGCCGGGCTGCCGGTGGGCCACGGCCAGCCGAATCTGGCCCTGCCCCAGGGGCGGCTGGCGCACCTAGACGGCCAGCGGGGTTCCCTGGCGTTGGCTTGAGCAAAGAGGCTCACGAACCAACTGCCAGGCCAGTCTTGGGCCAGCCGGCTTTGCCGAACAACAAAAAAAGGGGCCCCAAGGCCCCTTGCTAGCGAACACCTCAAGAGCGATCAGTTGACGGCGGCAAAGAAGTCCTTGCTCTTGACTGGATCGGGATTCATGGTTTTTTCGCCTGGGGTCCAGTTGGCAGGACAGACCTCGTCGGGATGGGACTGGACGTACTGGAAGGCCTGCAGCACCCGCAGGGTTTCATCCACACTGCGACCGACGGGCAGGTTGTTGATGGTGCTGTGCATCACCACACCCTCGGGATCGATTATGAACAATCCGCGCAGGGCTATGCCAGCGTCCTCATCAAGAACTTGGTAGTCGCGGGCGATGGTTTTGTTCAGGTCGGCGACCAGGGGATAAGCGATATCACCAAGGCCACCGTTCTTGCGGTCGGTCTGAACCCAGGCCAGGTGGCTGAACTGACTATCAACGGAAACCCCAAGTACCTCGGTATTGCGACTGGAGAAATCGGCGTGGCGGTCACTGAAGGCAGTGATTTCCGTCGGACAGACGAAGGTAAAATCAAGGGGATAGAAGAACAGCACCACGTACTTGCCGCGGTACTGAGAAAGGGAGATCTCCTTGAATTCCTGGTCGACCACCGCGGTGGCGGTGAAATCAGGGGCGGCGAGACCAACAATCCTCGTCATGGCAATAGTTGGAGCAAAAGGAAGGTTTCAGGACGCGACAGGGCGAACCAGGTCGCTACGGACAAAGGA